>NZ_CP059902.1:0-317500 GCF_014127105.1 Devosia sp. MC521 | reverse complement strand
CAAAGAGTTCTAATGCCCCAGCATATCCAGCAACGTCGCGCCGGTGACCATATTCGCTGTCGAAATCGACAAAATTGGTCATGATCAACGCCCGATCCGCCGCCATCTCCATGGCATCAAGCGTTTTATTCAAGAGATCAGGGATGCCCGTCCCTTTTAGTTTATGGGTTACACCAGACCCTGCATAAATATCGGAGATCTTACCGATAGCGTAGACGTGATGGCCCGCCGCCTGATTACGATCCAAAAGCGTCGGCTCAGGGGGCTGCAAGGCAAAGTCACGACGATTGCCCGTGCGCTTGAAATCGGCAGCGTTCTCGCCCACAAATGGACGAGCGATCACGCGCCCTATGCGCAAAGGCTCCGTCAGTTCGAACGCGACCTTACAGAAATCATAAAGCCGATTAAGACCAAAATGGCTTTCGTGCGCCGCGATCTGGAAGACGCTGTCGACAGAGGTGTAACAAATCGGCATGCCTGTGCGGATGTGTTCTTCACCCAATTCCATCAGCACATCGGTGCCAGAGGCGTGCTTATTGCCCAGAATGCCGGGAACGTCAGTCCGCGCGCAAAGCTCGGCAATGAGATCATCGGGGAAAGCTGGGATGGTTTGGGGAAAGTATCCCCAATCAAAGGACACAGGGACGCCAGCGATTTCCCAGTGACCTGACGGGGTATCCTTGCCCTTTGAGGTTTCGCGCCCCACACCAAATCGCCCGCCCTTAGGCTGTGCGGATAGGCCGGGAGGGGTGACACCGGTGGACAGAGACACCGCTGCGCCAATTCCCATCGCCTCAAGATTTGGTAGGTGCAGAGGCCCTGAACGCAGACCCTGCTGGTCGGCTCGTCCTTCCGCCGCCCACTGCGCGATGTGCCCCAGAGTATTGGCTCCTAAGTCACCATAGTCCGCCGCATCGGGCGCTCCACCGATACCAACACTATCCAGAACACACACTATGGCACGGGGCATAAACTGCTCCTCAACGGCGACCCAATTTCTTGGCTTTAAGAGGGATTGATCCGCTCTGCAATAAGGGGGTGATCCGTGTTTGCGTTCCCAAGCTGATAGGCTGCGCGTAATCGAGCTTCGGCTTCGGCGGCGCTCTTCTCATCGGCAGCGTGAATACGGGCAACCGGGGCTGACGGCCCCAAACTTTGCCCCAAGCCCGCAAGACGATCAAAACCAACGCGATAATCAATCACATCGGCTGGCGTCGAGCGTCCGCCCTTGAGCGCTACCACCGCCATGCCCACGCCCTTGGTATCGATGGCCGCGATAGCGCCCTCACCCTCCGCGAACACGTCGCGCACAATGGGGGCCGCCGCCAAATGCTGGTCCATATTCTCAATAAAATCGATCGGCCCACCAAGGGCTGCCACCATCTGCCCGAACTTTTCGGCGGCGGCACCACTGTCCCAAACGCGGTGTACGGCCGCCGTTGCAGCATCAGGGGTATCCGCCTTGCCGCTCATCAGCACCAGTTCAGCGCAGAGCGCCAGTGTCACGTCACGTAAACGGGGATCAACATGGCTCTTTGTGAGAAACTCGACGGCGTTGCGCACTTCCAGCCCATTGCCGGCAGCACTGGCCAGCGGCTCGTTCATGTCGGTGATCAGTGCACTGGTGCGCAGCCCTGCCCCATTGGCCACTGCCACAAGGCTTTCCGCGAGCTCGCGTGATTTTTCACGGGTGGGCATAAATGCCCCCGTCCCTGTTTTCACGTCGAGCACCAAGGCGCCGAGCCCTGCGGCGAGCTTTTTCGAAAGAATAGACGCGGTGATGAGGGGAATGGATTCCACCGTCCCGGTCACATCGCGAATAGAATAGAGCGTCTTATCGGCAGGGGCGAGATCGGCCGTCTGCCCGATAATGGCGCAACCGACGCTCTTCACGACCTTGCGAAACAAGGCGTTGTCCGGGCTGGTCTGATAGCCGGGAATGGCGTCGAACTTGTCGAGGGTACCGCCCGTATGCCCAAGGCCTCGGCCGGAGATCATCGGTACATAAATGTCGAGTGCCGCCAGAATGGGTGCGAGCATGAGGGAAACATTGTCCCCGACGCCGCCGGTTGAATGCTTATCGGCAATTGGGCCATCAAGATCGGACCAGTCGAGCACAGAGCCACTGTCGCGCATCGCTACGGTGAGGGCCACACGTTCGGCCATGGTCATGCCTTGGAAATACACCGCCATAGCAAAAGCTGCGGCTTGTGCATGTGAGACCGACCCGCCCGTAAATCCGGAAACGAAGGCGGCGATGTCGACACTATCGAGTTCATGTCCATCGCGCTTCAGCGCAATGATTTCTTGCGGCATAAGAGTCATGGGGCGAGCCTATGACAAAGCACTCTTGTATTCCAGATGGATACGAAGTGCTGACGCTACTTTGACGCGGAGCTTGTCCGCAGGTCGTGCAAGGCTTTTCGGGTGTTCTCGAGCATATCGCCAAGAAATTTCACAACGATGCCCCGCTCTTGTTCCCCTAGCGTATCGAAAACATCTGCATTCGCCTCACGCAGATATTGGCGCACGTGCAAAATGCCCTCAGCTGTCGCCGCTGGCCCGAGCGACAAAAGTACAGCACGTCGATCACTCGGATGCGGTGACCGCTGGATGAAGCCCCGCTGCTCCAATCGATTGAGAAGGATGGCCGTCGCCCCTGATGTCAGACCCAGGTTTTCCGCCAATTGCTTGGGAGCCGCCTGCCCTTCTGCATTACGGATATAATAGAGCGCCATGAGATCTGTGGTGTTCAGACCCGCCTGTTCGGCCATCCAACGGTGGATTTGCATGATTTCCGACGACAGTTCGCGGATCAAATCATCGATCGGTAGTTGGACGGGTTCTGTCATATGCGCGCTCATCATTCTAGCTATGCACCAAAGTATCTTTGTTGCATAGCTAAATCAGGTTCACTATGTAACGGGCTCTGTTAAGGAGACATCTACACCATGGCACAGGCTGTGACACCCAGCGAAACCGCGAAATCGTCCTCGACCCCTGCTGCGGATAGCAAGGCGCACCTCTCGGTCATCACGCCAGCCTCTACCGATGAGACTGCGGCCGTCGCCACGGAAGAACCCTCTCCTGAACTCGTCGCTGCCGCCAAAGCGAAACGCAAAAAGGCTGGACGCATCGCGCTCGTCTTGGTGCTGGTGCTCGTCGGCATCTTTGCGTGGTATCCGCTGAGCGATCGTCACGCACCGTTTGCAAGCGCTGGTTCGATCACCGCAGACGTCACCCAAATCGCGGCGCGTGTTGCGGGTCCAGTGACCAAAGTCACCATTCGGGACAATGCATCGGTGAGCGCAGGCGACACGCTTTTCACCATCGACGACACCACCTATCGCATGGATGTCGAGCTGGCGAAGGCTCAGCTCGAACAAGCGCTTAATTCGGTCTCGTCGAACGCCGCCGCTATTCCCGCTTCGCAGGCAAAGCTTGATCAGGCACAGTTGGCGCTCGCCAATGCTGTCGATGAGCTGGATCGTCAGCAACAGCTGCATGCTAAGGGTCTGGTATCGCCCAGCAAGCTGGCACAGGCAGAACTGGCAAAGTCCAATGCTGAGCTGACCGTGCAGGCCGCACGTGCGGATTTGGAACGCACAACGACCGCGAGCGGCGCTGCTGACGCGACCAATCCCAATATCCGTACCGCCCGCGCAAATCTGGAAAAGGCTGAATTCGCTCTCGCCAATACCAAGGTTGTCGCGCCAGCCCATGGCTATGTGACCAATGTCAGCCTCACCGAAGGCCAGTTTGTTGGCGCAGGCGCAGGTGCCCTCACCTTCATCAACCCGGCGACCCAGATGGTTATCGCGGACTTCCGCGAAAATCAGCTGATCAATGTCGAGCCAGGCGATAAGGCGACTGTGGTTTTTGAAGCGGCGCCGGGCAAGAAGTTTTCTGCCACGGTGGAAAGCATAGCTTGGGGCATCAATTCGGGCCGCGCGACCGCCAATGGCCTAGCGCAGCCGACCACCGACACTCGTTGGTTCCCTCCTGCCCGCAAGATCCCAGTGCGTATTGCGCTCGACGATCTTTCCGAACTCCCCGCCAATATCCGTATCGGCTCGGAAGCCAGCGTGTTGATTGATCCTAACGGTGGCTTTATCCCCGCCATCTCGCAGGCTCTCCTGACCATCAATGGCTTCATTTCTGGCCTCAACTAAGAGCCTCGATCCATGGAAGAGTTGCCCCGCGTCAGTGCGCTAGACGATCCCTATTTGGCGCTGCGCACTGCGCTGACGGTCATGATCTGTTTGCTGCTCGCCGAGCCATTGGGCATTACCATGCCCATGCTGCCGGTAGTGATGGCGATGAGCATTATGTCCAACCAGCGCGGTGCGCTGAACCCGCGCACCTTTGCGACGCCTATTGTTCTGCCGATCGTTGGCATCGTGTTCAGCTGGATCGCCGCTGTCACCGTCAACGAGCCGATGGTTTTCACCATCGTCAACATCATCCTTGCCGTTGGCGGCTTGGCTTTGATGGTCATGCGCGGTTCGCGTGGCGGCATGATGCTCACCGTCTTCCCGCTGATGATGGCCATGTCAGCGATCATGAGTGACTATGTGCTCGTCGTCATGCGCGACAGCATGGTTATGGGCGGCCTCGCCTTGGGCATCGCCGTGGTCGGATTGAACCTTTTGTTCCCGCCCACGACCAAAACCGTGCACGTAGAAATGGTGGCCCCGCTGGCCAGCACCCAGGCGGGCAAGCATCTGCTGATCCGCTCGATCATCTATGTTCCGGCCATGATCTGGCTGTTCTCGACCGGCGATATGACCATGATGACCATCGTCATTATGATGCTGTTCGTTTGTGGCGAACCCCGGCGCGGCACGCAGATGAACCAGGTCATCGACCGTGGTGGTGGCACTGTGGTTGGCGCAGGCATCGCCGCTGGTGTCCTGATGATTTACAGCATGATCCCGGAAATGCCGGTGCTCGTGCTGCTCTGCACAATCATCACCTATTACCTCGTCGATAAGATGACGACCGGTAAGCAGCGCCCGCTGATCTATCAGTACACCTGCTCGGCAGCGCTAGTGATGATCCTGCAGTCGACCACCGGTGGTGTCGACGCGCTCGAAGCGGTGTTGCAGCGTATCGTTATGACTGGCGGCGCGATGCTGGCGGCCATTCTGATACTGGCTCTGCTCGAAGCACTCTTGCTCGATCCGGACGAAGAACTGCCATCCGAGCTGCGCCCTGCCTAGTCTAATAAATACAAACGCACGGGCGGTTTTGCTGCCCGTGCGATAATCCCTTTTGCTTCAAGATCGAGCTGCACGGCCTTGACCCACCACCCGGCCTTTTCGCCACCGGGAAACAGGTCTTGCGGCAGCTTTGGCTTAACAGCCGCGATCAGTTCGCTCACCGATATGCCCGGCGCTTGGCTCGGCAAAACAGCCAAGACCACCTCACGCACAGCTGCGAACTTTGTGGCATCCACTCGATAGGTCTTGCCGGGTTGGCCGACATTCTCGATTTCGATCTTGTCGGCCATGTTTGTTACGCTCCGTAGGGGATCCAGACGTTTTTGATCTGGGTGGCTTTGCCTAGGAAATACTCGCCTGAGAAGCGAGGATGAGCCAGATCAAAATCAAAGCCCCGCGTCGTCCAAGTTTGCTTCACATTGCCCGCCGAGGCTTTTTCGACCATGGCCGAGCCTTCGGCGGGGCCAGCGAACCACACCCCATCAACGCCGTCGTGCTCAGCCAAAGTTTTGGCCAATGCAACGCTATCGCCCGTGACGATGTTGATGACGCCTGCTGGCACGTCCGAGGTTTCGAGAACTTGATAGAAGTCCGTCATCGAAAGCGGCGAGCGTTCCGAGGGAACCAGAACCACGCTATTGCCCATGGCAAGCGCCGGCGCAATCAGCGCGATAGAGCCAAGCAGTGGACGCGACGGCGGCGCGATAATGCCCATCACGCCCAATGGCTCAACCATGGCCGCAGCCACAGCCCGCATCGGCGGATTGTGCACCGCCCCATCGTATTTGTCCGCCCAGCCTGCAAAGGCAAAAAGACGTTCGATCGAGAGATCGACCTCTTCGCCACCATCAACGCCTGTCTGCGCCTTGATCCGCGCCGCAAATTCATCGCGACGGTATTCGAGATTTTCAGCAAGGAAATAGAGGATTTGCGCGCGGGTATGGGCCGCGGTTGTGCCCCAGCTCAGAGCACTGCGGGCCTTTTCGACAGCGTTGCGAATATCCTTGCGATTGCCGTCGCCGACCTCACCCATCAACTCGCCCTTCGGCCCAAGCACCGGACGGTTGTAGGCGCTATCGGGCCGCGCCTGCTTGCCGCCGATATACATTTTGGCCGTCTGGTCGATCCTGCCATCAAGCGGGTTCTTCGTGCCTGTCGCCGCAATGGCTGGCACGGCCTCAGCTTTCTTGAGGTCTTTTTCCCAGTTTGGCTTGAGGTAGGCACCCATGCCTTCGCGTCCGCCTTCGCGGCCAAAGCCAGATTCCTTATAGCCGCCAAAACCAACCGCCGCATCGAACTGGTTGGTGCCATTGATCCAGACCACACCGGCCTTGATCTTCGGCGCAATATCGAGCGCGAGGTTGACGTTCTCAGTCCACACCGTCGCCGCCAGCCCGTAGCGCGTGTTGTTCGCCAGCGCGATTGCCTCGTCCGGCGTGCGGAAGCTCATCGCCACCAGCACTGGGCCAAAGATTTCTTCGGCAACAAGTGTGTTAGCAGGCGACACATTCGTCACCAGAGCCGGCTTTAAGAAGCAGCCCTTTTCCGGCAGGGCCCCATCAGCTTCGTACACGACCGCGCCTTCAGCCACGCCGCGCTTCATCAAATCGCGGATGCGCTCCACCTGCACAGGCGCAACCAGCGCACCAATGTCGATGGACTTATCCAGCGGATCGCCGACCCGCAGTTTTGCCATGCGCGCCTTCACCTTGGCGATGAAGCGCTCTTCAATGCTCTCCTGCACGAGGAGGCGCGAGCCCGCGCAACACACTTGGCCCTGATTGAACCAAATGGCTTCCACCAGACCCTCGACTGCGCTGTCGAGATCAGCATCTTCAAAAACGATGTAAGGCGATTTACCGCCCAGCTCGAGCGACAGGCCCTTGCCCGAACCCGCCGTTGCCTCGCGGATGATCTTGCCCACTTCGGTCGAGCCGGTGAAGGCGATCTTATCAACGTCCGGGTGATTGACGATAGCGGCACCCGTGTCGCCTTCGCCGGTGACGATATTGACCACACCCTTGGGCAGGCCAACGCGGTCGCAAATATCGGCAAAGAGCAGCGCCGTCAGCGAGGTGAACTCAGCTGGTTTGAGGACCACCGTATTTCCCGCCGCCAGCGCCGGAGCCACTTTCCACGCCAGCATCAGCAGCGGGAAATTCCACGGAATGATCTGCCCACACACACCATAAGGCGCGTGATCGGGGAACTCGCGGTCCAGGTGAGTGGCCCAACCGGCGTGGTGATAGAAATGGCGCGCAACCAGCGGAATGTCCGCATCGCGGCTTTCACGGATCGGCTTACCATTGTCCATGGTTTCGAGCACGGCAAAGATGCGACTGTGCTTCTGGATCATGCGCGCGATGGCATATAGATATTTGCCGCGCTTGTAGCCCGAAAGCTTGCTCCAGCCGCCGAACGCCTTGCGTGCAGCCTTCACCGCCCCATCAACATCCTCAGCCGTACCGTCAGTAATATCGGCGAGCTTTTGTCCATTGGCCGGATTGGACGAGGCAAAAACTTTGCCCGGCGCAGTCCATTCGCCATTGATGAAATGGCCAAATTTGGGCCCCTTGGCGTCGAGCCAAGCATTGGCCTGATCCGCCCCTTCTGGCGCGGGACCATATTCAAGGCTTTCAAAGATTTGAGCGATCTTGTTCATGGGTGCAAAAATCCTCAAACCAAAGGCTGGCGGTAGTCGGCGGCGTAATGGCCAGTGAGGCCATGCTCCAGCTGCCGTTCAATGTCGGTGAGCAAGCTCGACGCCCCAAAGCGGAAGAGGTGCGGTTGCAACCATTGATTGCCCAACTCCTCCTTCATCAGCGCCATATATTTGAGCGCATCGCCAGCCGTCGAAATCCCGCCTGCAGGCTTATAGCCAATCTCAATACCGGTCTCTTCGGCAAACCAGCGGATCATGCGGATCATCGACAAGGAGGTCACAAGGTCAGCATTGACCTTTTCCTTGCCGGTCGAGGTTTTGATGAAATCAGCCCCTGCCAGCATACAAACGAGCGAAGCCTTCGCGACATTGGTCTGCGTTGCCAGCTCACCCGTGCCCAAAATGGTTTTGATATGCGCATCGCCACAGGCCTTGCGGAAAGCGCGGACCTGATCATAAAGCGCCTGCCAATCGCCGCGCAGAACCATGCCGCGCTCGATGACGATGTCGATTTCCTCAGCACCGTCTTTAACCGACGCTTCGATCTCGGCAATCTTGGTGTGGACCGGTGCCAGACCATGCGGAAAGCCGGTCGACACCGCCGCAACAGGAATGCCCGTGCCTTCGAGCGCTTCGACGGCGGTTTTGACAAAGGTGTGGTAGACGCAAACTGCGCCGGGCAGAATACGCAAATCTTGCACGCCCAGCTTTTCGACGATATCCGCGCGCAGTGGCTTACGAGCCTTAGCGCAGAGGCGCTCGACGCGCGCTGGCGTATCGTCAGAGTTGAGCGTTGTCAGGTCGATCATGGTGATCGCCTTGAGCAGCCAAGCGAGCTGATAATCCTTCTTCACCGTCCGTCGCGCCCCGATGGAGTTGGCGCGGCGTTCGAGTGCCGAACGGTTCATGCGAACGCGTTCGACCCAATCGAGGTCGAGAGCAAAGCCGGGGTTGCGCTTGTGGGCCGGATGCGACGTCGAAGCGTCGACAACTTTGAGGCTCATAGCTCCTCCTTAAGGGGCAGTCCCCCTACTGGTTCGGACAAAACGCGTCCGTATGCGTTAGCGGCCCAAAAACGCCGGGCCAAAACTATGTGGCAACAGCTGTTCCAGCGTCTGCACCAGTGGCGTTCCGTCAACGCCGTGTGAAATCACTTCCACATCGAGATCGGCGAACTCGCGAATACGCTGGCGGCAAGCGCCGCAGGGTGTCACTGGGGTAACGCCGGGACCCGTGACATAGATGCGCTGAATACGTTTGCCGCCGCCAGCAATCATGGCCGCAATAGCGCTGGGCTCAGCGCAATTGCCGACCGGATAGGAGGCGTTCTCGATATTGCAGCCAGAGTAAATCTTGCCGTCATCGGCCAGAATGGCCGCACCAACGTGAAAGTTGGAATAGGGCGCATAGGCCTTGCCGCGAACCGCTTCGGCTGCCGCGAACAGGGCCTTATCGTTTTCAGACAGAGACATTGGCAAATTGCGCCAGCCTTACGGCTAGCGCTCCTTGGTGTAGGGAATGCCCGAAGCCTTTGGAGCCACGGCGCGACCGACAAAACCGGCAAGAAGAATGACGGTAAGGATGTAGGGCAGAGCCTGAATGGCCTGCACCGGCACCTCGCCAATGATCGGGAAGACCTGCCCCTGAATACGGAACTGTACCGCATCAAGGAAGCCGAACATCAAGCACACCAGCAGAGCTGGGCCCGGACGCCATTTGGCAAAGATCAGTGCTGCCAGAGCAATATAGCCTCGGCCCGCCGACATATTGTTGTTGAACCCAGCCGACTGCGCAATCGAGAGATAAGCGCCGCCAATACCCACCAGAACTGCCGTGATGATCAGCGCCTGATAGCGCAGACGCGTCACCGAAATCCCGGCCGTATCAATCGCCTTGGGGTTTTCGCCCACGGCGCGAAGACGCAGGCCAAATCGCGTTCGGAACAACACCCAAGCCGTCACCGGAACGGCGATGAAGGCGAAATAGGTGATGATGTTATGGCCCGAAATCAGCTCATTGTAGATCTGACCGATAACAGGGACACCCTTCAACTCTTCCGCAAACGGCAGGGTGATGGGGTTAAAACGCTGATCGCCCGAAAGCTGAGGCGTATACCCGCCGCGCTTAAACCAGGATTGGCCCAAGAAGGTGGTGAGGCCCGCAGCGAGGAAGTTGAGCGCCACGCCCGAAATCGCCTGATTGCCCTTAAAGTTGATCGAGGCGAGGCCGTGAATGCCCGAAAACACCAGCGCAGCACCGATGCCGGCGAGCAGGCCGAGCCAAGCAGAGCCGGTGACCGCCGCTGTGGCAGCGGCAGCAAAAGCGCCCGCCAGCAACTTGCCTTCCAAGCCAATATCAACAATGCCCGCACGCTCTGAATAGAGCCCGGCCAAACAGGCCAGGATCAGTGGCACGGCCAGTCGGGTGGTGGAGTCGAGGACGAGTGTTAGATCGACGATAAACTGATCCATCACTTACCTCCCGCCGGAGCCGCTGATCGCGTCAGCAATCGCGCCAGTGGCGCGCGCAGCATGTCGCCCATCGCGCCGGTAAACAGAATAACGAGCGCCTGAATGGTGACGATCATCTCGCGGGTAATCCCCGGCATGGTGAACGCCAGCTCCTGGCCGCCCTGATACAAAATGCCGAACAATAGCGCGGAAAGCCCAACCCCGATTGGATGCGCGCGCCCCATAAAGGCCACCGCCACACCCACAAAGCCCGCGCCGTTGACGAAGTTGAGGATCAGACGCCCCTGCACACCCCCAACATTGTTGACCGCAACCATTGCCGCCAAAGCGCCAGCCATGGCCATGACGATCATGATCAGCTTCTGGTTGGAAATCCCGGCATAGGCCGCAGCCACCGGATTGGCACCGAGCGAGCGGACCGCATAGCCAAACTTGGTGCGCCAGACCAACCAATAAACGAACACCAGCGCGATCAGCGCGAGGAAGAACGTCAGGTTCACCGGCGAGTTTTTAAAGAGTTCGATAAAGGTGCGCAGCTGCGGCACGCGCGTGATCGCTTCAAGCGGCGCGCTTTCGTCCGAGTTCACACCTTCAGGCTTCAATTGCTTGGAGATGATGTAGCTCATCATCGAGGTGGCAATGAAGTTAAAGAGGATGGTCGTGATAACGATGTGACTGCCGCGCTTGGCTTGCAGATACCCCGGCACAAACGCCCAAGTCGCGCCAAACATAGCCCCCGCGATGATCATCATCGGGAACATGATCGCCCAGTGCGTTCCGTTGAACGCCAGACCGATCAGGATAACCCCGAGACCGCCCACATAGGCCTGCCCTTCAGGCCCGATGTTAAAGAGGCCCGCGTGATAGGCCAGCGAAACCGCTAGCCCGGCAAAGATAAAGTCGGTCGTGTAGTAGAGCGTATAGCCAAAGCCCGAGCCGTAGCCAAAGGCGCCGTAGAGCATGATGCGCACGGCTTCGAGCGGATTTTGCCCCACAGCCAGCACGATCAGCCCGCCCACAAGGAAGGCGAGTACGACGTTGAGAACAGGGAGCAGCATAACGTCTGCCCAACGTGGCAAGGCGTTCATCAGTTGGTCTCCCTGCCGGTATTATTCTTTGGCGACATCTGCACCAGCGTCTGCTGGATCGGCGTCTCATGCGCGGGCAAGCTGCCCGCTTCGCTAACCACTTGGTCGGCGTGCGAACCGGTCATCAACAAGCCAAGCTCGGTTTCATCCGCCGTTGCGGGATCGGCTTCGCCAACAATATGGCCGTCGAACATCACGAGGATACGGTCGGCCAGCGACCGGATTTCGTCCAGTTCCACCGAGACGAGCAGGATAGCCTTACCCGCGTCGCGCATTTTGATGATCTGGTTATGGATAAACTCAATCGCGCCGATGTCGACGCCGCGCGTCGGCTGACCAACGATCAACACGTCCGGATCGCGCTCCATTTCACGGGCAAGGACAATCTTCTGCTGATTGCCACCGGAGAAATTAGCTGTCTTGAGATCCAGATCGGCCGGGCGCACGTCAAATTTCTTAACGTAAGCTTCTGCCGTTTCGCGTGCTTTTTTGATGTCGAGGCTAAGGCCAGAACCATAGGTGTTCTGATAGCCCAAAATCGCGTTTTCCCAAGCGGAGAACTGGGTCACGAGCCCCATGCGCAGACGATCTTCCGGAACGTGCGCTAGGCCCGCTAGGCGCGCCCGCGCTGCCCCGTCATCGCCTTCAAGCGAGAGCGGCTTGCCATTAACCAGCACCTGACCGCCGAGTTGGTCGCGCATGCCGGCGATAGATTCGAGCAACTCCGATTGCCCATTACCCGCCACACCCGCGATGCCGACGATTTCGCCCGCACGGATTTGGAAGGAGACGTTCTTGACGCGTGGAACCTTGAAATCGTCGGTGACGATCAGGTTCTGCACTTCAAGCATAACCTTACCCGGATTGGCCGGACCCTTCTCTACGCGCAGCAAGACGCGACGCCCCACCATCAGCTCGGCGAGCTGTTCAGGCGAGGTATCAGCGGTCTTGAGTGTTTGGACCATCGATCCTTGGCGCATAACCGAGACTTCGTCGGTAATGGCCATGATCTCACGCAGCTTGTGCGTGATCAAAATGATGGTTTTGCCTTCGGCACGCAGCTTTTCGAGAATGCGGAACAGATGGTCCGCTTCGGCTGGCGTCAACACGCCCGTCGGCTCGTCGAGAATGAGCGTCTCGGCACCGCGATACAGCGCCTTCAAAATTTCGACGCGCTGCTGCTGCCCAACCGAGAGATTTTCGACAATCGCATCGGGGTCAACTTCAAGCCCATAGTCGCGTGCAAGCGCCTTAAGCTGGTCACGCGCCTTGTTGAGCGAAGGTTTGAGGAATGCCGAGTCCTCGGCCCCCAATACGATGTTCTCTAAAACTGTAAAATTATCCACCAGCATGAAGTGCTGGTGCACCATGCCAATGCCGAGCGCCAAAGCGTGGCGACTATCGGTGATGGAATGGGCCACGCCGTTAACGCGGATCTCTCCGCTGTCAGCAGTGTAAAAGCCATATAGGATTGACATCAGTGTCGACTTGCCAGCGCCATTCTCGCCAACGATGCCGTGCACCGTACCGCGCCTGATGGCCAGGTCGATGTCTCGGTTCGCGTGAACCGCACCGAAGTGTTTGTTGATCTTGCTCAGCTCAATTGCGAGCGAGGTGTCAGCGGCCCTTTCGGGCCGCTGAGCATTATGAGAGTTCAGATTAGTCATGGCTCAGCCCTGACCTCACTTGTAGGTCTTAAAGGGCTGGGCAGGTCTTGTCGGTACGGCTGTCGTGAACAACAACAGCGCCAGAGATAATGTCAGCAGTGGCCTTTTCGACAGCTGCCTTCATTTCCGGAGTGATCAGCGAAGCATTGTTATCGTCAAATGCTGCACCAACACCTTCTTCAGCCAGACCAAGAGTGATCAGACCTGGAGCCCAGGTACCGTCTTCAACGCCCTTCATGGCATTGTAAGCAGCAACGTCAACGCGCTTGAGCATCGAAGTCAGAACCGAACCTGGATGCAGGTGGTTCTGGTTGCTGTCCACGCCGATGGACCACTTGCCAGCGTCAGCTGCTGCCTGCAGCACGCCTGCGCCTGCGCCACCAGCAACCTGGAAGACAACGTCTACGCCCTGATCAAGCTGGGACTTTGCAACTTCGGTTGCCTTGCCCGGATCGTTGAAGGCTTCAAAGCCGGTGCCGACATAAGTCTTGATGACTTCGATGTCTGGGTTAACCGACTTGGCGCCCTGTGCGTAGCCGCAAGCAAATGCGTCAAGCAGGTCGAAGTTGAACGCTGGGATCACGCCAACCTTGCCGCTCTTGGACTGCATCGCAGCCAAGATACCGACGAGGTACGAACCCTGTGGCTCTTCAAAGACAACAGACTGAACGTTCGGCAGGTCAACGACGGTGTCGATGATGGTGAACTTGGTGTCTGGGAAGTCTGGAGCCACCGCACGCAGTGCAGTTTCCCACGAGAAGCCCGGAAGCACGATCGGGTTGTTGCCGCGCGAAGCGAACTGGCGCACGGCCTGCTCACGCTGCGCGTCGCCCGAAATTTCCAAGTCCTGATAGGCGCCGCCTTCAGCCTTGAACTTTTCAGCGCCGTTATAGGCTGCTTCGTTGAACGACTTATCGAACTTACCGCCGCCGTCATAGACGAGAGCGCCGTCAGCGAAGGCTGCACCGGCCAACAGAGCGCTCATTGCAACGCCGCCAGCGATAGCTTTGGTGAGGGTCGAGATTTTCATCGAGTTCTTTCTCCCTGTGCAGCATACCAACTGGGCCCCTTCGCCACAGGTATGGATGCGCTAAGAGGGGATAAAATCGTGCAATCCAGTTCCAAGCAATAGGAAACTCGTAGAATCTTTTCCAGCTGGTCAAATTTAAGGCATTTGCTCACGCAAATTGCTGAAAATGCTTAAATTCTCTACCGTCAATTACCAGCGCGCCAATATTGCCTCGAACAGCGCGCCTAGTCCTAGGTCGCCATAAAGCGTTACCACCACAGCCAAAGCGGCGATTGCATAGAGCGCGAGACTATCGCGGGAGTGTGTGGACATGACAGAATCTACAATAGAAGCTCGGGGCTTTACCCCTACTTGCTACCGCGGGGCGAAATCATGTCCAAAACCCGCTCGATTTCCGCAGGGTTAAGAACGCGTTAACGCGCTTCAGTTGGCGGCGTGAGGGCGGTAATTTCGGCACCCATCGCCGTTGCGAAGCGCTCGAAAAATCCATCAATAATCTTTTGAGCGGAATTGCCGATCAAAGCCTTTCCAAGCTTCATAATCTGCCCTGAAGCGCCGCCCTGCGCGGTAAATTGCAGGATCGTGGCGTCGCCATCATCGGCCAGCGAAATGTCCGCTGCGCCTTCCGCTAGGCCCATGAACCCGCCCTTACCCTTGCCAGAGAGCGTGTAATTGCGTGCCACATCGACGTTAGACAACGACAGCTCGCCTTTAAAGCTGGGCTTCATAACGCCAAGATTGACCGCGATGGCCATGTCCAGCGTGGACGGACCAGACCATTCGATAAAGCTGCACCCCGGAATCGCGGCCTTCAGCACTTCTGGATTGTTGAGCGCTGTCCACACTGCCGAGCGCGACGCTTCGATACGATATCGACCACCAAAATCCATCTCAATCGCGTCCTTTTGTTGGCTTGGCAGGCGCACGGATAAAATTGTCCGCAACCGCACTCTTTACGTGCGTCTTTTTCGCACCAATATCGGGTAAATAGTTGGGACCAGCACACGTTGCAATTGTCTTGCTTTGATGTTGCCGTATGAGAGTCCCATCAGGAGTGAACGGCGGTATGCCTACGAGCCCGCTTAGCGAGGAATGCCAGATATGACTGACCCAGCCACCACTGCCACTGCGACCCAGGCGAATGCGATGACTGCGCTCACCGAGAAGCCTTTGCAGTATCTTGATAAAGCAGTGAACGCGATCCGCGATCTGGGCATTTGGCCCGAGCAACAAGGCGAACAGCCGATCACCTCGCTTCTCGCTCAGATTACCGAGCTCGATGAAACACGCGTCATTCTGATTGGCCGCACCCTGAGCCAGGCCTCCGCATTCAACGAAGTTGTCCGCCAGCAGGTGGCAGCAATGCAGATCGGTGAGCGCTACGAAGACATCACCAAGGGTTTCGATTCTATCCGCGACGACGCCAAGAAAATGGTCGATCAGTTGCAGGACAATAAAATCGACCTGCTCGAACGCGCTTCCAACGTGTGGATGAAGGTTAGCCGCGGCGACATCGCTTCCCGCTTTGACAAGATCCGCGACACTTATCTGACCGTGTCGAAGGACACCAAGGATCAGATCGACCGCGAACAGACCATTTTGGAAGCCTACCGCGATTTCCGCGGCGCGCTAAAACAGTCTGAAGTTATGGCGCTCGAAGTGCTGCACACCGCTGAACAGCGCTTGGAAGAAAAGAAAAATATCCTGCAGAAGGCGGCTGAAGAGCTTGCCTCTTATGCCGGCGAAACGCCTGCTGATCGCGCCCGCCTCGAAATGGCGCGCGACGAGCGTCTGCGTGAAATGCAGAACGAAGAAAAGCGCTATCAGATTGCCAAGGACCTCTCGGACAATCTGACGATTTCTTACAACACGTCCGAAGTGGTGATGGCCCGTCTCATGCAGACGACCAACGCTAAGGAACGTGTCTATCAGCAGTCGATCTCGTTCTTCTCGACCAATGAAACCGTGCTCACCGCGCTCTCGGCTTCGTTCACCGGCATGTTCGGCCTGCACGAATCCACTGCAACGCTGAATGCGATGAAGGAAGGCATGTCCAAGAGCCTCGAAGCGCTCTCGGAAATCGGTGACAAGGTTCAGGAAGAAGCTGTCCGCGCCGGTTACGGTCCTACCATCCGCGCCGATGCC
The DNA here is from genome assembly GCF_014127105.1 of Devosia sp. MC521. Classification (NCBI taxonomy): domain Bacteria; kingdom Pseudomonadati; phylum Pseudomonadota; class Alphaproteobacteria; order Hyphomicrobiales; family Devosiaceae; genus Devosia; species Devosia sp. MC521. The sequence goes on along the minus strand of NZ_CP059902.1, from coordinate 301,215 downwards.
GTTCAGAAGCTCGTCGACTCTGTCGTAAACTTCCAGGAAAAAAGCCGCACCATTATCAATGAGATGCGTGTAGCTTCGACCAAGAATTCGGCAGAAATTCGCGACGCCGTTGAAGATGGCAAGCGTCGTCTGGCCACCTTGGCAACCGAAGGCAACGCATTGCTTTTGGAAACCCGCAACTAAGATAGAACGGGCAAGGCTCGCCAATGAGTGAGGGAACGGCCAAATCGGCTGTGCAACTGGATGAAGTCATGCTGGCGATGGACGTGGTCGACACGCTCCGTCACCGGCAGGATTTGGTGACACGTGAACTGGATGGAGCCGCCCGCGAACGGCAGCTCATCGAGCGCTTGCGTTCCCTCTATCATGCACAGGGCATTGAAGTTCCCGATCGCATTCTCAAGGAAGGCGTTTCGGCCCTCGCTGAAAGCCGCTTCACCTACGAGCCACCTGCGCCGAGTTTTAAAACCACGCTGGCGCGGCTTTATGTGTCCCGCAAAAAATGGGGTCGGCCCGTGGCGGCCCTCCTCGTTGCAGCGATCGTTGCTGCTATTGGATATTTTGGCATCTACCAGCCGTTCCAGCACGGCCAGGCCGAACAAGCGCGCCTAGAGGTCGCTCAAGGCTTGCCGGCGCAGATGGAAGCTCTGCGCCAGACAATCTTTGAAGAAACCAAGGTTCAGCAAGCCGTCGTTCGCGCGGATGACCTCCTCGCTCGGGGTCAAGCGTTTGCCGAGGAAGGCAATCGCGAAGGCGCCGAAGATGCTGTTGAACGCTTGACTGCGCTGCGTGATCAGCTGCGCCAAGCTTACACTTTGCGCATCGTCAATCGCGCTGATGCGGACTCTGGGTTCTGGACAACGCCCAACAATACCAGCGACGCGACCAATTGGTATGTGGTGGTCGAAGCCATCGACATCGACGGCAATCCCCTGACCCTACCCATTGCGAACGAAGAAAATGGCGAGATCGAACAGGTCTCGATGTGGGGCGTCCGCGTGCCTTCAACGGTTTATTCTGCCGTGGTTGCCGATAAGCGCGACGACGGCCTCATCCAAGCCAACACCGTTGGCCGCAAATCCAGCGGCTTTCTTGATGTTGAATATACAATGCCCGTTCTGGGCGGCACGGTAACTCGGTGGTAGGCGCATGAGCATTCGCGGCCCACAAGCTCTGGCCAGCCTCGAAGAGGCAATGCGCGACATTCGCCGCGAGGAAGACGAGATCTCCCGGCGCGTCGCCCGCACGTCTGAACGCATCACCAAACTGCGCGAAGCCGAGGCAGAATATTTCCGCCAGCTCGCCAAGCTTCGCCTTGATCCCAAAATTCAGGCCGAACTCGATGGCGAGATCACCGCCGCCGAACGCAAGGCGCGCGATGTGCTCAAGGGCCATGCCCGCGACGTCACCAAGGCAGAGACCTCGCTCAAGGCCATAGAAGACAATCGCTCCAAACTGCTCGAACACCGTTCAGCAGCACTCCGCCTGCTTGAAGACAAGCTAGAAAACCTCACTGCGCTCACAGCCAAGCTCGCGCAGCAAATTGCCAGCGATCCGCAATTTATCGCCAAGCGTCAGGAAACCGAAGAGCTCGATCATATCGCCGAAGAGGCGCTCAAAAAGACAGAACAGGCTGAAGCGGACCGCGAAGCCAAGGGCAAGCCTTACCGCGACGACCCGCTGTTCATCTATCTGTGGGACGCTGGCTACGGCACCTCCACGTATAAGGCCAGCGGCCTCATCCGCTATCTTGATGGGCTTGTCGCTCGGCTCATCGGCTTTACCAAGGCCCGCCCGAACTACCACATGCTCAATGAACTCCCCTTGCGTTTGCGTGAGCACGCTGAACTGCAAGAGGAAAATGTGCGGGCCGCCGAGGCCGAACTGGCCGCGCTTGAAATTGCAGCCATCGATGCGGCTGGCGGCGCGCCGTTACGCGATGCTGTCGAAACCACGCAAGCCGAGATCACCAAACTCGACGAGCAGATTGTTGCCCTCGAAGATCAGCGCGACGCTGCAGCCAACGCCCTGCGCAGTCTGGCTGAAGGGGAAGACCCTGAGTTCGTCCGGGCAGCAACCGATCTTGCCGCCGCTCTCGCGCGCGAAGACATCCGCACGCTCCTGGCCGAAGCGCGTCGCACTCGCACCGCTCAAGACGACACGATCGTCGGTCAGATCGACGAAACCCGCACCCGCCTCGGCGAAGAAGAAACCGAGAGCAAAGAACAGCGCGCACGGCTCAAGACCTTAGCAGAGCGCCGTCGCGAGCTTGAAGATATTCAGTGGGAATTCAAAAAGCAGCATTTTGACGATCCCGGCTCGAGCTTTAGCCAAGATCGACTTGTCGGGGACATGCTCACCGAGTTCCTCAAGGGCGGAATTTCGGCCGCGGCCTATTGGGACCAATGGCGGAAAAGCCAAAACTGGGCGCCGGGCAGCGAATGGGGTTCGGGCTACAAAAGCACCCGCCGCGCTGGCACCAACAAAAGCCCCTGGGGCAACGGCGGTGGCTGGCCAGATAACAGCTTTGGTGGCGGCGCAGCCCCGCGAAAGCCCACGCCCGGTGGCTTTGGTGGCGCTTGGGGTGGTGGCCTTGGCGGCGGCTCTGCTGGGGGCGGTTTCTCGCGGCCTCGTGGCGGCGGCAGCGCTGGCGGCGGTCTCTCATCGGGCAACCGCAAATCCAGCAGCGGATTTAAAACCGGGGGCAGGTTCTAGCCTCCCCGGCATTATGATTAGTTGGCTGGTGGCGTTGCCATCAGCTCCCACACATTGCCTTCGGTGTCTTCGAAATAGGCCGAATTGCCCCATTCAGACTCGGTATTGCCGACGATAATCGTCCCGCCCGCGACCAAAACACGGTCGAGAATGGTGTCGATTTCAGCAGCGTTTTCGGCACGATGGCTGAGCACAAAGCTCGGCGTTCCCGCCACATAGTCACCCTTGCCCGCAGTCTCGGCGATCTCCTTGCGCGGATAGAGCGCGAAGGTGAACTTGTCGTCGAAGAAGAACGCAACATTGTCTTCGCCAGCGCCAATCTGATCGTCCGGCAGGTCGAACAGGGCGCGATAGAAGGCGAAGGCACGCTCAAGATCATCAACGCCAATGGTGATGATCGAAATAGAAGGCTTCATAGGGCTTATGCCTTGTCTGTGATGGTGAAGAGCGCCTCGAACTGGCCCTCTTCAATCCGCGCTGCGGCGATAACAGCCTGAGTGCGGCTATCGACGTCGAGCTTTTGCAAAATGGCCGAAACGTGGGCCTTAACCGTCGCCTCAGAAATCGTCAGCTCGTAGGCGATTTGCTTGTTCATCAAACCATCGCTGAGCATCATCAGAACGCGGACCTGCTGTGGGGTGAGCGTTGAGAGACGCTTCATCAAAGCTGAGTGATCGTCGTCGCCGCCAAGTTCGGTACCGGCAGGGACGAACACTTCGCCGGACAGCACGGTTTCAATGGCCCGACGAATTTCCGTGGGGCCAACAGACTTGTGCAAATAGCCCGAAGCGCCCAGCTCAAAGGCCCGACGCACCACGGTCGAATCTTCCACAGCGGAAATGATCATCACCGGAATATCTGGGTATTGTGCGCGCAGCAGCAGCAGCCCGGAAAAGCCCCGAACGCCCGGCATATTGAGATCGAGCAGCACCAGATCGCAATCGCGATCAGCATCGAGCGCCGAACTTAACCCATTGAGGTCACCGGCTTCTTCCACGGTCACTGTAGCGTCGCCACCAGCCAATGTCTGCCGCAATGCGGCCCGAAATAGCGGGTGATCATCGACGATTATGATGCGACGGCGAGTCATATAGTCAGCTCCTGCCCTGCTGGACAATGTCCCGTAAGTACACGGTTTTCATATCTGCGGGGATGGTTATTCCATGAATCCTTAACGGCTTCTTTACCATGTTTTCTCAAGAGTGGCCTTTATACCTTCGTGCGACTCGCGCGATGTGCGTTTCGTTGTAACAGGACCTGCGATGCCCCGTGCATACACAAACTCGGACTTCGCCAATCTGGTGAACGACCCCGGTGCAGGGGACCTACAAGCACTTCGCGGTGAGCTTCTCGCCCTGCTCGACAAGGTTGAGAGCCACTACGTGCCGCCTGAACCCGAGCCCGCAGTCTCCACACTTCAGGGCCTGGCGCGCCGCGTACAGGACCTGCACGACCAAGTCTCGCGCCCCGAACCCGTCTCACGTCGCGAAGAAGCCTTGCGCTCCGTACAGCGCACCGTCGAACGTTTCAACGAACGCGAAACCCAATCCAACGCTCTATTTGACGATGATCTGACCGCAGCCATCGCCGAAATCCGCCATCGCCAGGGTCCGACGACCGCAGCGCCGCAAGCGCGCCGCGCGCCCGAATTCCCCGAACTGCGCGAGTTGGGCTCGCTCGTTGGCGGTATGAGCCAACGTCTCGAACGCCTCGAAAGCGAGCTCAAGAGCCAGCGCCACAATGGTGCGCAGGTGAACGAGGTTGCCAGCCAAGTTGAACAACTCACCCAGGTCGTGGAGTTGATCGCTGGCGCAGTCGGCGAAACCGGTCAGGTCAAACGCCTAGAAGCGCAGATTGCAGCGCTCGGCGTGATGATCGAACGTGGCCCGCGCGCGGACATGTCGGTTTTGAGCCGTCGCATGGATGATGTGTCGGTCACCGTCGGCAAGCTCGCCGAGTTGCAGGCCGAGCAGATGGAGCGCGAGCTGATCCGCGAAGAGCGCCGGGCTGTGGAAGCACAGTCCACGCTGGGCGCAGAAAGCCTGCTCCCGTCCATGCACGCCATCGAGCAGAGCGTGCGTAACGTCTACGATCGGATTGATACGATCGAGCGCAATGTCGCGCTCTCATCGACCGATTTTGACCGTCTCACCAGCGAGATGGCGTCCTTCACCAATGCCCTTCAAACCGGCGTAGGCTCGCCCCAGGTTTTAGTAGAGCGTGTGGAGCTTCTGGCTCAGCGTTTGGAAGCCGTTGACACCTCAAACGGCGAGGTCGAAGCCCTCAAGGTTGAAATCGTCGGCCTTCGCAATGCGGTACTATCCGGGCTTGAACCACGCTTCTCGCGCATCGAAGACCAGATCGACGCTCTCAATAGCCGCATCACTCCGGTCGACACCTCTGCTGTCGAAACCCAGCTGCGCGCCCTGATGGATCGCATGGACGAGGCCAGCGCTCAGATTGACGCGCTCAGCCGCGCGTATGAGCAGCAGGACGTCTCAATCGACTATACCTCGCTGGCCGATATGGTAGCCGAACGGACGTCTCAGGCCATTGCAAAGGCTGGCCCTGCCGCGACGGCTGCGCAGGACGCCAATCTGTCCGCGCTCGAAAAGCGCATGACGGCGCTGCTCAACACCGCAGGCAAAGAAACAGCCGAACGCCTCGCGCGGTTGGAAGTCACTCTGTCAAACCGTCAGTTTGCACCAGCTGTTGCTCCTGCTCCGGCTCCGGTAGCCTTCGTAAAAACCCCTGCGTCCAGCGCAAGGGATTTTGACGCCGACGACGCCTTTGAGCAGGCTGTTTCTGACAAGGCTAACGCCACCAGCTCAAAGCTTGAAGCCATTCTCAGCAGCCTCGGCGCCACCAAGAATGACGCAATGCCGATCAATCCGGCGGAAGACGCGCCACTGGTCGATCAGAGCCTAAAGCTGGCGGAAGTCCCGCAGAAGCGGATGACGCAATCGCGGATGCGCGCCGAAACTGTCGCCGCCGAAGCGCCTAAGTTTGATCCGTCGACGGTCACCCCACCACCACGCCCACAGTCAAGTCTGGCCAGTGACCCAAAGCCCGGCTTTGCCGATGAGACGCGCGCGTCGGTCACTAAGGAGCTTGAAGCGGCTCCGTCAGTGTCGAGCACCAGCACATTCGTGGCGGCAGCACGCCGCGCCCAGCGCGCCCGTCAAGACGAAACGCCAGAGGATGCGGATAGCATCATCGGCAAAGCTCTGGCCTTTGTGCTCCCGCGTCGGGAAGCCGAGCTCCCAGATCGCGTCGTGCCCCCCACTGTTATTGAAACAGCGGCACCAGCACCCGCAGCGCCAAAGCGCGCGATCTTCCGCGCCCGTCTCAAGGACAAACCTGAAGAGGCACCGGTAGCGCTTGACGACGCCGAAAGCGCGGACGAAACCGTCACGCATCAGAATGTTCTGCGGCGCTATCGCCGGCCAATTCTGCTGGCCACAGCTTTGACAGCCGTATCATTGCTCGCGATCAATCTGGTCTTGCAGCGTGCCGAGCCGACCTCGGTTGCGCAAACTCCAGCGCCCGCTGTGACTGCCCCTGAAAATGCGGCCCCGGTCACGGTCCTCACCGATCCGACCCCTGCAGCAGGTCTCTCCGACACGCTAACGGCGCCGAATATGAGCGAGATGATCGACCCGACATCGACCGGCTCGATCAATCCAGGCGCTCCCATGAGCTTCTCACGCCCAAGCGTCCTGCCAGACATCACCATGCCGCCGCCGCTGGCGGAAGCTCCGGTTTCGACCGCAGCACCCGATCCGATTTTGACGGCAGCTCTCAATCCTGCCGAAACCATGCGCGATGCTTTCGCCCTACCAGCCGAAGGCGTTGGCCCACTTGAGCTGCGCCAAGCCGCTGCCTCGGGCAATGCTCAAGCGCAATACGAAGTCGCTGCCATTTACGGCGAAGGGCGCGGTGTACCGACGAATGCCGCTGAAGCCATCAAGTGGTACGAACGCTCGGCAGCCCAAGGCTTCGTTCCCGCGCAGTATCGTCTCGGCAATCTCTACGAGATGGGAACTGGCGTCGAAAAGAGCCTCGAACAGGCCAAGCTCTGGTATCAGCGCGCCGCCGATGGCGGTCACCGCATGGCGATGCACAACCTCGCCGCGCTCTATGCTGGCGGCCATATGGGCGGCCAGCAGTTTGAGCTTGCTGCAGAATGGTTCGAACGTGCCGCCAATCGCGGCATGGTCGATAGCCAGTTCAATCTCGGCATGCTCTATGCGCGCGGCTTGGGCGTCGAACAGAATTTCGAACAGTCCTACAAATACTTCTCCCTCGCCGCTCTCTCGGGCGACAAGGACGCAGGCCTAGCCAAGACCGACATCGTGCGCTCCCTGTCCGCAGATGCGGTTCAGCGCGTCGATGCTGAGCTGCTCACCTGGAAGCCCGCACCGCTGGTTTTGGCAGCGAACTTTGCGCCAATTGGCACGTGGTCTACCGCGTTTGAAGTTGGCGATGCAATCACTGCGGAGGAAACGGTCAAACGCGTCCAAGTCGCTTTGACCAAGCTCGGTTTTGATGTGGGAACGCCGGACGGCAAGTCTGGGCCACAAACCGTCGAGGCGATCCGCGCGTTCGAACGGGCAACCGGAATGAGCGAAAGTGGCGAGGTCAATCCACGATTGCTCGCTGTTTTGGGCAGCCAGCCCGTTTAATCAACGCCGACCCTGTGTCGATTTGATCACAGCCTCGTCCTCACCGGATGAGGCTGTAAGTTTTTATGCTCGATTTTACTGGCTCTTACCTTTCTGTTGACAGACGTCCCCTTAGGATAGTCCCGAACACAACATGACGGGACCAGATCTTGCAGATCTATCTGCCGATCGCAGAGCTTTCCGTGAGCCTCTTCTTTCTTGTCGGGATCGGAGGGGCCGTTGGCTTTTTGTCTGGATTGTTCGGCGTTGGCGGCGGTTTCCTTCTCACGCCCCTGCTGATCTTTTCCGGTGTTCCGTCCGCAGTCGCCGTTGCTTCCGTGACCGGACAGGTGGTCGCGGCCTCGACTTCCGGCGCACTCAGCCATTATCGACGCGGCGGCATCGACCTCCATCTCGCCTTCTACCTCATCTGTTCGAGCATACTGGGGGCCTTTGGTGGCGTAGCGGTTTTCTCGGTGCTGCGGGCCAGTGGCCAGCTTGATCTGGTCATCTCTCTCGGCTTTTTAATCCTCTTGGGCTTTGTCGGCACCTTGATGCTGCAAGAAAGCGTGCGTGCCATTCTCAAGCGCCGAAAGGGTGTTGTCGTGGGGCAACGTCAGGCCCACCAGCACACATGGATGCATGGTCTGCCCTGGCGCGTGCGCTTCAAGAAGAGCCGCCTCTACATCAGCGTCATCCCAGTCCTTGTCATCGGCGTTTTCGTTGGCTTTGTTGGCTCGCTTCTGGGCATCGGTGGCGGCTTCATCATGGTTCCGGCGCTGGTCTATCTGCTGCGCGTTCCGGGCAATGTTGTCATCGGCACGTCGCTGGCGCAGGTTGTGGCCATGATGGGTGCGACCACCATCATGCATGCCGTACAAAGTCAGAGCGTTGATATCCTTCTCGCCTTTTGCCTCATGGTCGGCGGCACGGCTGGCGCACAGTTCGGCGCAGCAGCGGGCAAGCATTTGCGCGGAGAACAATTGCGCGGGCTCCTCGCGCTCCTAATCCTCGCCGTCGCGATCCGCTTTGGCCTGGCACTGATCCTGACGCCGGGCGACCCCTATTCCATGGCCGTGACGAGCACGATCCGATGATAAGGCTCCTCGCGTTTGTCCTTGCGGTGTTGATGGTTGTCCCAGTGCAGGCTGAACGCCTCATCTCGGGCATTTCCAACGACACCATTCAGATCACGTCGAGCTTTTCAGGCGAACGTCTCACCTTTTATGGGACCATCGCTCCCGACATTGGCGCGCCCACCAACACTGTGAGCGGCTCCTATCAAGTCGCCATCGTCATTTTGGGACCAACTCAGGATCGCGTCTCGCGCAAGATGACCAATAATTTTGGGTTCTGGATCAACACCGAACAGGTCGAGTTCAAAAACTTCCCGAGCTATTTCCACGTGCTCTCCAGCAAGCGCTTGCTCGATATTACCGACATCGTCACCCTCAACCAAAATGCCATTCTGCCTGAGTCCTACGCTCTGGTGCCGAACCGCGCGGGTTTTCTAAAAACCCTCAATTTCGGTCGCGAATTGATCCGGCTCATGTCCGAAGAAGGGCTCTTCGGCGTGCAGGAGAACGGCGTCGTCTTCATGTCGGATAATTTCTATTCGGCCCAGCTCCAGCTGCCCAGCAGCGCCCCGCCCGGCCCCTATATCGCCCAGACCTATGTGTTCAAGGACGGCCAAGTGGTCGCCCGCAAGTCAGAAGGCTTTGCCGTCCGCAAGATCGACTTTGAACGGTTCGTCGCGCTCTCGGCCGTGCAATACCCACTGCTCTACGGCATCGCCTGCGTTTTCCTCGCCCTCTTTACCGGCTGGCTAGGTGGCGTGCTGTTCCGCCGTTAACCGGCGACAAGCCGCTTTGTCGGCACCGGATAAGTGCGGTCGCGTCCGAGCATGGTCACTTCTAACGAGGGCCAATGAAACAGCCCGGTAAACGCCGAAGATAGGATGTTGATTGCCCCGGTTGAACTGCCATAGGCGGGCAGGATCATCAGACGATTATCATGCACGAAACAGGGTTTTCGTTGTGTCCGCCCGGCCATTGCCACCCGTGCCGCAGGATGCAAGTGCCCAGCAATCATCCCCGGCCGTCCCTTGCGCGGATGGTGGGTGAACACCAAACCATCCATCTCCAGCTCCTCAAGCGACACCCCGCCGATCCCCTGCGGCTCAGGATCGTGATTGCCGGAGAGCCAGAAACACTCAACGGTCTGGCCAATAGCGTCGAGCCGCGCCCGGTCAGCGCCCAACAGCAACTGTGCCGAGTCGGCACGATGGAAACTATCGCCAAGCGACACCAGCCGCTGCGCCCCCACATGCGCAATATCGGCCTCTAACCGGGTGAGCGTCATGCCGGTATCATAGGGCGGCAGCATCTGCCCGCGCCGCGCAAAGCTCGCCATCTTCTCGAAATGCAGGTCCGCCACCAGCAAAGTCTTGCGCGCATGCCAATAGAGCCCACCCGAAGGAAGCGGCTCAAAAGTGTGGCCAGCGAAACGCAAAATCGGCGTCTCCGTCATCGCAATCGTGGGGGCAGCGTAATTCAACAGACCAAGGGAAATTGTTCGATGTCTAAGCGTTGTCTCAATGTAGCAGATTCGATGGCGTCACCGAAGTTCGGCAAATGTCGCGCCCCGCTGCTATCTATGCAAATTGACGTGAGGTCTCAGTCCTCGGTTAACACATTGACGTGCATATGATTTGTAAATTTTGGCCAGTTGAGGTGTCCCATGACTAAGACAATTACACCCGGTGGGATCACCCGCCGACACATGCTTGCTTGGACTGGTGGGACAGCGCTCGCCCTCCTCTTCAGCCAAGCAATCTTGGCAGCAGAACCCATTACGCTCGATCAGTTCATGACCCTGTCGGGTAAGCTTCTGGATCGTGACGGCGCAAGCCTCGTCGGCGATTATGGGCAGAGCTATCGCGATGCCCTCGTTGCCGATGGTCAGGACGCAGCACTTGCGCAGCTGATCTCCGGCACCGCCGACAAAACCCTCGAAAACCGCATCATCACCGGCTGGTATTCCGGCGTCCACCAAACTGCCGATGGCGAAGCGGTCGTCACCTATACCGACGCTCTGATGTGGGAAGCTCTCGACTTCACCAAGCCAATGGGCTGGTGCGGCGGGGAAACTGGGTATTGGTCACAAGTGCCAGAAGGGGAGGCATAAGCCATGGCCGATATTTCCGCAGACGTCATCATCGTTGGTTCGGGCGTTGCTGGGGCCCTCATCGCCGATCAGCTTGCTGGCAAGGGCGTGAGCGTTGCTATCCTCGAAGCGGGCGACGAGGTTGATCGCGCCACCGCCGTCGACACCTTCCAGGCAGCCGCCATTAAAACTCCAGAGTCCGCCTATCCGGTCGGCCCCGATGCCGATCATCCCCTCTCGTGGAACATGGGCTATTACTACCGCCAGAACGGCTCAGATAAGTTCAAGAGCACCTATATCAAGGCGGTCGGCGGCACGACGTGGCACTGGCTCGGCACCGCCATCCGCATGGCCCCCGATGACTTCCAGCTCGCCACCAAGCATGGCAAGGGCGTTGACTGGCCCGTCAGCTATGACGAGCTCGAAAGCTACTATGCCCGCGCTGAAGACGAGCTTGGCGTGTCCGGCGCGGCGGGTTCCCCGCCCTCGGCACACCGCTCCACCGACTTCCCCATGCCCGCCATTCCCCCGACCTATCTCGACAAGGTCTTCAAGGAAAAGCTCGCAGGCTCAATCTACGACGTAACGCCCACGCCACAGGCCCGCAATTCGGTTGATCGTGATGATCGTCCCGGTTGCTGCGGCTCGGCCAGCTGCATTCCCGTCTGCCCGGTACAGGCGAAATATGATGCCACGGTCCATGTGCAAAAAGCCGTCACCAAAGGCGCGACCGTTCACCCAGCGACCACCGCAACCTCGGTTGAAACCGATGCGGATGGCAATGTTGTCGCCGTTCACTTCATGCTGCGCGATGGCACCACCGGCAAAGCCACTGGCAGGCTCTATGTTATCGCCGCTCACGCCATGGAAACCCCGCGTCTGCTGCTTAATTCGGTCAGCGCACACACGCCAAACGGCGTCGCCAATAGCTCCGATCAGGTTGGCCGCAACCTAATGGATCACCCCAGCCAATTGAGTTGGGCTCGCTCCAATGATCCCGTCTGGCCTTATCGCGGTCCGCTCTCCACCTCCGGCATTGAGAACCTCGGCGTTGGCGAATTCCGGTCCGATCGTGGTGCCTTCCGCATCGAAATTGGCAATGACGGCCACTCCTGGCCCACAGGCGCGCCGATCAGCACGGTTTCAGCGCTCGTCGAAAAAGGCCTTCGCGGCGCCGAACTCGATAAGGCTCTCAAGGCCGAAGCCTCTCGCCATGTGCGCCTCGCCTCGCTGGTCGAGCAACTGCCTGATCCCGAAAACCGCATCACGCTGCACCCGACCGAAAAGGACAAATACGGCGTGCCGCTGCCGCAAATCACCTATTCGGTTGATAGCTATGTGAAGGCCGGGCTCGAAGCTGCCGCCAAGGCGCACCAAGACATCTTCGATGCTTTGGGCACCACGGAAGTGCATCACGCCGACGATTTTAATGGCTCAGGCCACATCATCGGCACCTGCCGCATGGGGACCGATCCAAAGACCTCAGTCGTCGACCAGCACCTGCGCAGCCACGACCACAAGAACCTCTTCATTGCCGGTTCTGCAGTCTTCCCAACCTCTGCAACGGCCAATCCAACGCTGACCATCGCCGCGCTAAGCCTACGCGCTGCCGAAACCATTCTGGCCGATCTCGGCGCATAAACACCAAGGGCGAGGGAGAACAAAGCTCCCTCGCCCTATTCCTTGATTACCCCGAGCGCCTCCTCGAGCAGCTCGTTGGCCGCCTCCGCCATAGCGCTTTCACGCCCCTCCCCAAAAATTGGCTCCTTGCCAATGTCCAAGAGGATCGGCACCGCCAGCGGCGAGACACGCTCGAGCGGCTTGTGCACGATGTGCGAGCGCACACGCGTCAGCATCTGCCCCAGACGCTCAATGTCCAAGAGCCCTCTCGCTGCGTCGTGGCGCGTCGCTTGAATGAGAATGTGGTCCGGCTCGTGCTGATAGAGCACGTCGTAAATCAGATCCGCGCTCATGGTGATCTGCCGGCCGGTCTTTTCCTTGCCCGGATGCCGCCGCTCGATCAGCCCCGCGATAATGGCGCAGTTGCGGAACGTCCGCTTCATCAGCGCGCTTTCATCGAGCCAGGATTCGAGGTCATCCCCCAGCATGTCCTCGTCGAACAGCTCATCAAGCGAAAGCCGTCCCGTGCGGATCAACGCCGAAAGATCACCCAGTCCCCAAATCGCCAACGAATATTCTGACGCCACAAACCCCAAAGGCCGCGCCCGCATGCGTTCGAGGCGTCGGGTTAGGAGCATGCCCAAGGTTTGATGGGTCAATCGTCCCTCAAAGGGATAACACACCAGATAGTTCTGCGCCCCGCGCGGAAACGTCTCCACCAGCAGGCTGTCTCGTTTGGGCAGGACCGACACCTCCTTCTGCAGGGTCAGCCACTCGCCCACTTGCGCGGGCAGCTTATGCCACTCATCCGGACTATCCATGATGCGGCGGACACGCGACGCCAGATAGGTCGTCAGCGGAAACCGTCCCCCATTATAGCTTGGCACCTTGGGGTCTTTATCGAAGGACCGAGAGACGAAAGCCTCATTGTCCTTCATGCCCTCAAAGGCCAGCACTTCGCCCGAGAAGATGAACGTGTCCCCCGGCAGCAGCGTGCCGAAGAAATATTCCTCCATTTCCCCCAGCACGCGCCCCCCTGCCCCAATTGGCCCGGTAGATTTTCCCTTTTTCAATCCGCGCGCGCGAATGAGCCTGACGCGCACCATCGGCTCTTCAATGATGGTGCCGATGTTGAGGCGGTATTGTTGCGCGATCTGAGGATGAGAAATGCGCCAGCGCCCATCCTCTGCTTGCCGCAGCCGCGCATAGCGCTCATAGGCGCGCAGGGCATAGCCACCCGTCGCGACGAAATCGAGAATGCGATCAAACAGAACACGCGTCAGCTCGCGATAGGGCCAAGCGGTCAGTATTTCTGCATAAAGATCATCCGCCAAAAACGGCTCTGCACATGCCATGCCCAACACATGCTGGGCCAACACATCATAGCCACCGGGATGCGGGTCCTCGCTGTCTTGCTGCCCTTCACTGACGGCCTCCACCGCCGCCTCGCATTCCAACACTTCAAAACGGTTGGACGGCACCAGCAAGGCTTTCGACGGATCATCGAGCCTATGATTGGCGCGGCCAATCCGCTGCAGCATACGCGAAGACCCCTTTGGCGCCCCCACTTGCACCACCAAATCGACGTCGCCCCAGTCGATGCCCAGATCGAGCGTTGAGGTACACACCACCGCCTTGAGCTTGCCTTCGGCCATAGCCGCTTCCACTTTGCGCCGCTGCTCCACAGACAGTGACCCGTGGTGCAGGGCAATGGGCAACATCTCCTCGTTAATGTCCCACATGCCTTGAAACAGCATTTCGGCTTGCGAGCGCGTATTGACGAAGAGAAGCGTCGTCTTGTGTCGCTTGATGATCTCGTAAAGCTCACCTCGCGCATAGGCCGCCGAGTGTCCCGCCCACGGCAGGCGTTCTTCGGTCTCCAAAATTCCAAGCTCTGGTGCGGCTCCGCCTTTCATATGCAATAGGTCCGTCCGCCGCCCCTGCGTTGGTTGCGCAATCCAATCACGCAGCAGGTCAGGGCGCGCCACCGTCGCGCTGAGTGCGGTAATGCGCAGATCGGGCGAGAGCTTGGCCAGCCGCGATAGGCCGAGGGATAAAAGCTCCCCGCGCTTGCTCGTCACCAGAGCATGCAATTCATCGAGCACCACGCGCTTGAGGCACCCGAACATCAAGTCCGCATGCGGATGAGAAATCAGCAGCGCCAATTGCTCGGGGGTGGTGAGCATGATGTGGGGCGGTTTCGCCCTCTGCCGCGCGCGTTTGGCGGCCGATGTATCGCCGGTGCGCGCTTCCACTGTGATGGGCAGCCCCATCTCGGCAATGGGCGTCGAGAGGTTGCGCTGCACGTCCACAGCCAGCGCTTTGAGGGGCGAAATGTAGAGCGTATGCAGCCCGTCAAACCGCCCATCGACCAATTCGACGAGGCTCGGCAAAAAACCCGCTAAAGTTTTACCGGCACCGGTAGGCGCAATAAGCAATTGCGACGCGCCGGATTGATAGCTTTCCAACACATCCATTTGGTGCTGGCGCGGGGACCAACCTCGTGTGGTGAACCAATTTTCAATGATCGAGGGGAGCTGCGTTTTAGTCACTATCAGCCTCTCCGCCCCCGAAACGGGTTCCGGTGAATTCCCAGAACTGTGACCACTGCATGGCAAATGTCGCAAAACTTGGCAAAGAGCACCTACTGCAAAGCAAAGAAAACCCTATATGATGCCGACATCCAAGCCAAACGGAGTGGCATTATGACAGAAGACTCTTCCCCCTACGCGCGTTCCGGTCTGGAGCGCTTGCTTGGTGGTCGGCCGCTATCTGTTGCGATCAAGCTTGTGCTCCTGTCCGCGCTCGCTGGCTTCTTCATGACCATGTTCGGTTTTAACGCTGCCGATCTGTTCAACAGCATTGCGGGCTTGATTGAAGATGCGCTGCGCGATAGTGGCGGGTTAGTGCGACAGGTTGTCGCCTACATTATCACCGGTGCGGCGGTCGTCGTCCCGATCTGGCTCATCATCAGGCTCACGAAAGCGCGCTAAATATGGTCGATACGCTCCACCTCACGCCGCAGCTAACAATAGAGCGGTTGGTTCAGCATATCCATAATATGCAGGGTGCAGCCCGGGGCAAGCGGATCGCCGTCGGCTTTGTTGGCGGTCCCGGTGCAGGCAAATCAACGATCGCGGCTCAAGTCGTAGCCGCGCTCAATGCGACCCAACCGGGCATGTCAGCGCTTGTTCCTATGGATGGCTTCCATATGAAACACGCCAAGATCGTGTCGCTGGGACTAGAAGACCGCAAAGGCGCGCCCCACACATTCGAGGGCGCAGCCTTCGTTTCATTCCTGTCCGATCTCAAAACGGCAACGGGTAGCGTCGACGTCCCCGGCTATAGTCGCAAGATTGAAGACACGGTGGACAAGGCATTCACAGTGCCGCCGGAGGTTCACACGCTCATCATCGAGGGCAATTAGTTGCTGCTCGGCGATGCGCCGTGGTCGGCAGTGCGCGACCTTCTCGATTATGCGGTCTTCATTCACGTCGATCGCGAGTTGGTCAAAGCGCGCCTCCTCAGACGACACGGCGAAGAAGGGCTCTTCACCGAAGAGCGTAATCGCGCCCACATCGAGCGCAATGATCTGCCAAACTTTGACCTCGTCGATAAAACGCGTGACCGCGCAGACCTCGTAATCGAGCTCAACGTGTCGCAGTAGGGTGACAGGGCCCACTTCGGCCTGATAGGGCAGACGCTCAACTATTGAGTTCTACAATGTCTGCCCGCCCCCAACATCCGTTCACCGTTCGCCACCGCGACGTGTGGGCGATTGCCCTGCCCGCCTGTATTGCCTTCATCACCGAACCACTCGTAGGTCTCGTCGACATTGCCGTCATCGGTCGCTTGGGCGATGCGGCCATGCTGGGCGGTCTCGTGTTGGGCGCACTGCTCTTCGACTTCCTGTTTTCCCTGGCCTATTTCCTGCGCATTGGCACAGCGGGTCTGGTCGCTCAGTCCATCGGCGCTAAAGACCCGCGAGACGGGCTTTTGCATGTGTCGCGTTCGCTGATTTTGGGCGTCGGCATCGGCCTTTTCATGATCGTTCTATCACCGGCCATTCTGTGGGTCGGGATGACCAGTCTCGCCCCTGAGGCGCCGGTCGCTGCAGCGCTATCTGACTATTTCTACTGGCGCATCTGGTCTGCACCCTTCTCGCTGATCAACTACGCACTTCTCGGCTGGTTCTATGGACGCGCCTCGGCCAAAACCGGCATGATGCTGCAATTGCTGCTGCATCTGATCGACATCACGCTTTCCGTCCTCTTCGTTCACGGCTTCGGCTGGGGCGTGCCCGGTGCGGCCTTTGGCACGGTTATCGGACAGGCGATTGCCGCCACTGTTGGTCTCTCCATCCTGGTCAAATATTACGGCGGGATCGGCGCCCTCATTAGCCGAATTGCGCCAGGCGAGTTGAGCGATGGCGTTGCCGTCAAACGCATGTTTGGCCTCAGCCGCGACATCACCATCCGCTCCGTTGCCTTGATGAGTGCTTATGGGTGGTTTGCGGCCCAAGGCACTCGCATGGGCGAAATACCCCTTGCCGCCAATGCGGTCCTGCTCAACCTGCTTATGGTCATCGCCTATTTCCTCGATGGCATTGCCCAGTCGGCCGAACAGCTTGCAGGTAAAGCTGTGGGGGCCAATTGGCGTCCAGCTTTTGACAGCGCCTACAAGCTCTCCATGCTCTGGGGATTTGGCATTTCTCTGGTGCTGGGCCTGGCGTGGTATCTGTCGGGGCCATGGGTCATCGGCTTTATGACGACCAATCCCGATGTACAGGCTTATGCGCTCCACTATCTGCCGATAGCCGCTGCTTGCACCATCACCTTTATGCCCGCGTTTGTTTATGACGGCATTCTGGTGGGCACGACCCAGAACGTCGTCATGCGCAACGGCATGCTGGCCTCTCTGGTGGTCTTTGGCGCTGCCGCAGTGATCTTGCAGCCGCTCATCGGCAACTGGGGCCTATGGGGCGCTTTGCACCTCTGGTTCGTTGCCCGTGGCCTCATCTATTTCTTCGCCATCGAAAAGCGAAAGGCGGAACTTTTCAGCCCCGCCTCGTAAAATCGCAAATCTGGAGCTGGTCGCTTAAAGGCGACCAGCCGCCCAATCATTGGTCTTGGTGCCGACGAATTCGGAAATGTTCTTCTTTCCAGCGTTCCGGACTTCGCTCACCAGGCCCGCCTTGATCCGGTCGAGCAGATCAAGCCCGCCAAACACCATCGCCGAATAGAGCTGGATTGCATTCGCACCAGCCTCAAATTTGGCCAGTGCGGTCTGCGCGTCATGGATCCCACCAACACCCACCAGAGGCAGATCGCCAACACGCTGACGCATCTGCGCAAGGCGCTGTGTTGCGAGTGAGAAGAGCGGCTTGCCCGAAAGCCCACCCATTTCTGTGGCATTGCTCATGCCCGCCACCGGATCACGACCGATGGTTGTATTTGAGACAATAACGCCATCGAGATCGGTCGCCAGAATAACTCGGGCAATCGCGTCCATCGCCGCCTCATCCAGATCGGGGGCAATTTTGAGCAAGACCGGCACGCGCTTTTTCGCCTTGGCGCGCGCATCGAGCACTTCACCTAAAAGACGGGTCAGCGCTTCGTCCGTTTGCAAGTTTCTCAGGCCCGGTGTGTTAGGCGAGGAGATATTGACGGTGAGATAGTCAGCCAGTTCGGCGAAGCGGTTCACCCCGAGCACGTAATCGGCCACGAAGTCCTCGCTATCCTTGTTCGCGCCAATGTTGACGCCCAAAGATGCCGGCACTTGGACACTCCTGAGTCTCTCAAAGGCCACATCGTGCCCCTCGTTATTAAAGCCCATACGGTTGATCACACCCTGCGCTTCGGTCACGCGGAAAAGGCGTGGCTTTGGGTTGCCCACCTGTGGGCGTGGCGTCACCGTACCGATCTCGGTCATGCCAAAACCCAAAAGCGCTAACTGCCGTGGCACCTCGGCATTCTTGTCAAAACCAGCGGCCATGCCGATTGGGTTCGTGAGCTTAAGGCCACACAAATCCGTCGCCAATTCTGGCGCGTCAGGCCCCTGCTGCTGGGGCGAAAGTCCCATGCGCAGCGCGGTGATCGTCGCGCCATGGGCCGTTTCCGGATCCATCTTCATCAGCGCATTGAGCGTCAAATTCGAGAGTAACTTACTGCGCAACAAGGGAGAAAAAGCAGAAAGGATCACTGTGCAGCCTCCGGCAGTTCGGTATTGCCTTCGCTATCAACGCTGATGGTCGCTTCCCAAGCAACGGCACTGAGCGGCAGCGGGCGATTATAAAGATGGGGGAATAGAGCGCCCCCACGAGAAGGCTCCCAAACAAGGTTCGACCCGGCGAGATCGGCAGTCCGAATGGCCAGAAGCACGAGCCCTGATTGCCCACGGAAGTGACGGCTAAGCGTTTCTTTGAGCTGATCAATTGTCGAAAAATGCATATAGCCATCGCTTGCATCAATCGGCATCCCGGCATAGGAACCCGTCGCTCTGGAAGGAGCATAAGACTGCTCCGTCGCGACTTTATAAATGAACTCGAGGTTCGGACTGACTTGGGACATTTGGGGGCTCGTACGCGGGGGAGTTCGTGCCGGGGTAGCGGGGAAACGCCCACTTTACAAGGCCTCAGAGCCGGATTAGCCTAGGACACAATTCTTGGCATAAGACCAATGTCCTGTGAGGGCACGCTGATGCTCACACATCGCACTATCTGGGATGGGATCGACTCGCTGGCGCGGCGTCATGGTCTCTCGGTGTCCGCTCTCGCGAAAATGGCCGGACTTGATGCGACCGCTTTCAATGTCTCGAAACGGGTCAGCAAAGACGGTCGCGAACGCTGGCCATCCACTGAAAGCATTGCCAAAATCCTTGAGGCGACTGGCGAAACGCTCGACAGTTTTGAGAACGGCTCCGGCTCGTACAGCCAGCATGCCGGTTTTGCCGAACCGCCCCCAGCCGTCATCCCCCTGCTCGGCCTAGCGCAAGCGGGAACAGGCGGTTTCTTCGATAGCGCTGGTTTCCCTGCGGGCCGAAACTGGGACGAAGTCGAGCTTCCTGTCTCCACCGAGCGCGGCATCTATGCCCTTGAAATTCATGGCGATAGCATGGAGCCCGTCTATCGTGAGGGAGACCGGGTTGTCGTCTCACCGACCGAGCAGGTCCGTCGTGGGGACCGCGTTGTCGTGCGCACCCATGATGGGGAGGTCATGGCAAAAATCCTCCACCGGCAATCCGCTAAGCAGTTGGAGCTGCATTCAGCCAATCCAAACTATCCGCCCCGCGTGTTCGAGCTCAAAGACATCGATTGGATCGCCCGCATCATCTGGGCCAGCCAATAAAAAACGCGCCCGGATCGTTTGACCCGAGCGCGTTGATTGGTGTTGCAAGTCGAGGGCCTAGCTCTGCAGTTCGCCTGCGAGAGCGCGGCCGATCAGCTTGCGGGTGTTCTCAATGCCATAGAGCGCTGCAAACGAGCCGAAGCGCGGACCGCGTTCCTGGCCGATCAGCACCTGATAGAGCATCTGGAAGAAGTCGCCCGATACGCCGGGACCGCCAGTTGGCCCCTTCTTCGTATGATCCTGATAGCGCTCGATGTTGCGAGCAACGTCGAGAGCTGCGTTCTGGATGTCTTCGTTGGAAGAGTCCGCAGGAAGTTCGGCGAAAGCTGCCGAAACAGCTTCGAGCGCTGCGCGTTCGACATCGTCTGGCGCGCGATAGTTCTTCTTCACGAAGTCGCGGAAGTAGGCCATGGCGTAGCCAACCAGCGCATCGAGATGCGGATGGGTTGCCGCCGAAACGCCCGGTGCATAGGCCGAGATATAGCCCCACATGACTTCTGGCGTTTCCGGATTGGAAGCCGTTGCCAGATTGAGCAGCAGTGCGAAAGTGATCGGCATGTCGATCTTCGGCACATCGCCGTAGTGGACATGGAACGCCGGGTTTTCAACGCGTGCGGCCGCATCCTGCTTTTCGAAGGCAGCAACGAACTGCGCATATTCATCCACGGCGCGCGGGATGACATCAAAGTGCAGACGCTTAGCGACGCGCGGCTTCTGGAACATGTAGAGCCCGAGGCTCTCGGTCGGCGCATAGGTCAGCCATTCGTCGATGGTCAGGCCATTGCCCTTTGACTTCGAGATTTTCTGGCCTTCGGAATCCAGGAACAGCTCGTACACATAGTGTTCTGGAGGCGTGCCACCGAGGATCGCGCAGATCTTGTCGTAGATGTGCTGATTGGTCTGGTGGTCCTTGCCGAACATTTCAAAGTCGACGCCGAGGGCGGCCCAGCGCATACCGAAGTCCGGCTTCCACTGGAGCTTAACGTTACCGCCCTTGATCGAGACGGTCGTGTCACGACCATCTTCATCGGTGAAGGTCACGGTGCCATTCTTGGCATCGACTTCCTTCATCGGCACGTAAAGCACGCGGCCCGAAATTGGCGAGATCGGTAGGAATGGCGAATAGGTTGCCTGGCGTTCCGCGCCAAGGCTCGGCAGCATAACGCCCATGATATCATCATAGCGTTCAGCCGCGCGCAGCAGCACTTCGTCAAACTTGCCGGACTTGTAATAGTCGGTGGCGCTGGCGAATTCGTAGTCGAACCCGAAGGTGTCGAGGAAACGACGCAGCATGGCGTTATTGTGCTCGCCAAAGCTGTTGTATTCGTTGGTCCACGGATCAGGCACCGCCGTCAGCGGCTTTTGCAGATGCGGCTCCATGGCTTCCTTGGAAGGCACGGTGTCCGGAATCTTGCGCATGCCGTCCATGTCGTCGGAGAAGCACAGCAGACGGGTTGGGATTTGGTCACGGGTCAGCAGGCGGAACGCAGTACGCACCATGGTGGTACGCGCGACTTCGCCAAAGGTGCCGATATGCGGCAGGCCCGAGGGGCCATAACCGGTCTCAAAAAGGGCTTCCCCTTTGCCCGATTTTTCCAACCGTTTGACCAGTTTACGGGCCTCTTCGAAGGGCCAAGCGCGAGCCGTCTGTGCG
This sequence comes from Devosia sp. MC521, assembly GCF_014127105.1. Taxonomy (NCBI): domain Bacteria; kingdom Pseudomonadati; phylum Pseudomonadota; class Alphaproteobacteria; order Hyphomicrobiales; family Devosiaceae; genus Devosia; species Devosia sp. MC521. The sequence goes on along the minus strand of NZ_CP059902.1, from coordinate 280,051 downwards.
GGCTCGAAGAAATCGGGGTCAAGTGGAGGTAAAGCGGCGGGCGACACAGGGATTGTGGCCTTTCGAAAACACGGGGAACGATAAGGCTTGGTGTGTTGCACTCTATCTGCGCCGCGTCAATGACGCAGGTGGTTGCAGATCGACCGAACCGCACCTAGTTTTGTGCGCAACGATCTCAGGAGGCCATTTATGCCGTCGCCCATTCAGGATGCGCTTATTCACATTATGATCATTGCTGCATCCTCGGATGCCACAATCACTGAGCGGGAATTGAACCGGATCGAAGCCCTTGTCGGTCGCTTGCCGGTTTTTGCCGGGTTTGATCGCACCCGCCTCACCGACGTCGCCAATGACTGTGCTGATGTGCTCAATAGCGACGATGGACTGGACCTCGCGCTCGACAAGGCGCTCTTGGCTATCCCGACAAAACTGCAGGACACGGCTTACGCACTCGCCGTTGAGGTCACCGCTGTCGATCTTCAGTTGGAACAGGAAGAGCTGCGGTTCTTGGAAATGCTGCGCGATCGCCTGACGCTAGATCGCCTCACCACCGCCGCAATCGAAGTGGCCGCCCGCGCCCGGCACCGCAGACTGCCTGATTAGTAGAACCCAACAGGGAACCAACGCAGATAGAGCTCATCAAGCGTGCCATTGTCCTTGAGGCGCACCAACGCCCAATCAATGGCATGTCGGATTTTGTCCTGTCCGGCGCGCACGCCCACGGCCAGACCTTCGCCAAACTGGTTGGGACGGAAATACGGCTCGCTGGCAAAATTACAGCAGGCGGGGTTATCGTTGAGCCAGAAGGCCGCGCGCATGGCGTCGCCGAAATAGGCTTTGACCTCGCTTGCCGCGAGCGCTGCAAGCGCCTCCCCTTCCGAGGCAAAAGCGACGCGTGCGGCTGTTGGAAAATACTGATTCAAAAACGCGTCATGGGCGCTACCGTCGCGCACACCAACTTTGAGCGCTGCCAAAGCATTTTGGTCAAAGCCGTCGACGTCTTCGGCACGCGTGACGAACCGTCCCGGCAAAGCCAGATAGATCGCTGAAAAATCAATCGCGCCCGCGGTCTCTGGCGTCATCGCGACACCAGCGATAACAGCATCACCCTGATTGTCCTCCAAGGCCGACACGACCTGATCCCACGGCCAAGCCTGTATGGTGCAGGCGATGTCGATCTCGGTACAGATCCGTCGCGCCAGATCAATATTGTACCCAACGACCTCCCCCGCGCTGTCGCGGAAGTTGAAGGGGGGAAAATCTGTCGTTGTTAGAAACCGTATAGCCGGAACCGGCTGCAAATCGGGCAAGATTTCACGCGCATCGGCATCGGCGTGATTTGGCAATAATTGCGCCGAGGCGGGGCTTACCAAGAAAGCGGCGAACAGGCCGAGCGCGAAACACCCAACCCATTGCCCTGCTCTGCTGCGCATCCCCCGCCTCGGCATGATCACTTAAACCTGGTCGAGGCCATACATAAGGTCGGCAATCAGATCATCAGGATCTTCAAGGCCAACCGACAACCGCACCAGACCCGGCGTCACACCAGTCGAGAGGCGAACCTCTTCGGTCAGTCGCGCATGGGTGGTCGTGCGCGGGTGGGTAATGAGCGATTTGGCGTCGCCCAGATTGTTGGAAATCAGCGCCACAGCGAGACTATCGCAGAAGGCAAATGCGCCGTCCTGACCGTTCTTGACGTCGATCGCAAGCAGCGAAGACCCGCGCTTCATCTGGCTCTTGCCCAGCTCATATTGCGGGTGGCTTGGGTGATGCGGATAGATCACGTGATTGACCTTAGGATGGTCTGCAAGCGCTGCCGCAATCTTTTCCGCACTGTCGGTCATGCGTTCGACACGCAACGCATAAGTTTCAAGACCTTTGAGCATAACCCAAGCGTTGAACGCGCTCAGCGTTGCGCCTGTCTGGCGCAAGAAGGTGTGCACGTCACCTTCAATGATTTCCTTGCTGCCCAACACGATGCCACCCAGAACGCGGCCCTGCCCATCGATGTGCTTGGTCGCCGAATAGGTGACGAGATCTGCGCCAAGGGTCAGCGGGTTCTGGTAAAGCGCTGTGGCGAACACATTGTCCACAATCAGCTTAGCGCCATGCGCGTGAGCGATTTCAGCGACAGCCTTGATATCAACCAGTTCCAAAGTTGGATTGGTTGGCGTTTCGATAAACACCACCTTGGTGTTCGGGCGCATCGCACGCGCAAAGTTTTCCGGATCGCGACCATCGACCAGCGTCGATTCCACGCCAAAACGTGGGGCGTAGTCTTCAACAACGAAACGGCAGCCGCCAAAAAGAGCTTGCGCGGCAACGATATGATCGCCAGCGCGTACTTGGCTCATCACCGCATTGGTCACAGCGGCCATGCCCGACGCAAAAGCGCGGCCCGCTTCCGCGCCTTCCAGAAGCGCCATACGCTCTTGGAACATGTCGACGGTCGGGTTAGCGAAACGCGAGTAATTATGGCCAGGGAATTTGTTGAGGAACAAATCTTCGGCGTGCTGGGAGTTGGGGTAGGAATAGCCGGAGTTCAGAAACAGCGCTTCACTGGTTTCATTGAAATCTGTGCGCTTACCGCCACCATGGACCAGCCGCGTCGCTGCCGACTGCTTGCTTGGATCGAGGAGGGGATTGTGGTCTCTAGACATTTCAGCGCCTTTAAACAGAAAAACCGGCTCGCATAGGGCGGCCGGATCCCAAACGGTCCTTAGCGATTTGTTTCATGTGGCTGCAAGCGACCGGCCAAATCACCACAGCCGAGATTAAACGGCATCAGCGCTGTGGCGTCAATTCCTCGGGTTTGCTAGGAGAACACAGAAAACAAAATGAGCGTGCGAATGAGCGAACCTTGGCCCACCGGGGTCTTTCCGGCCCGACTGATCGAAAAGCTGCACGCCGAAGGTGCGATTAGTGTTTCGAGCCCATTTGACGCCGATCAGGTTCAGCCCGCCAGCCTCGATCTGCGCTTAGGCAAAACAGCCTATCGCGTGCGATCGAGCTTCTTGCCGGGTCCGCTGCACACTGTGGCCGAGCGTATCGAAGCGCTAAAACTTCACCAGATCGACTTGAGTGAGGGCGCTGTGCTGGAGCGCGGCTGCGTCTATCTCGTGCCGCTCGATGAAACGCTTGATTTACCCGACACCGTCAGCGCCTCGGCCAATCCGAAAAGCTCGACTGGTCGGCTCGACATCTTCACACGCGTCATCGCCAATTATGCTCAAGGCTTTGATCAAGTGCCCGCTGGCTATACCGGCCCGCTTTATCTCGAAATCAGTCCGCGCACCTTCCCGGTATTGGTCCGCAGTGGCTCGCGCCTGAGCCAAATGCGGTTCCGCTGTGGGGACAGCCGCCTCAACGTAGAACAACACCGCAAACTACACGCCGAGCACACTTTGGTGATCGACGAGCAATTGCCAGTAGGCGACGGCGTGGCGTTGTCCATTGACCTGCTCGGTGAAGGCCGAAACGGGCTGATTGGCTTCCGCTCCAAGCGTCACACCGCGGTGATCGACGTGGATAAGAAGGGCGCGCTCGACGTGCTCGATTTCTGGGAGCCGCTGTATTCGCGCCAGCGCGACGAGCTCATTCTCGATCCTGAAGAGTTCTACATCCTCGTCAGTCACGAGGCGGTGCATGTCCCGCCCACGCACGCGGCCGAAATGGTGCCGTTTGACCCGCTGGTTGGCGAATTCCGCGTCCATTACGCAGGCTTTTTTGATCCCGGCTTTGGCAATTCCATTGCCGGCGGCACAGGCAGCCGCGCTGTTCTGGAAGTCCGGAGCCGCGAAGTGCCGTTCCTTCTCAACCACGGCCAAATCATTGGCCGGTTGATTTATGAGGAACTGGCCGAAAAGCCCGAGCGCCTTTATGGCCGTGATCTGGGCTCGAATTACCAAGCCCAGACCCTCAAACTGTCAAAACACTTCCGGCCTTATCCTGACGTCTGACTATTGAGCTGCCGTTCCGACCGCGTCTTCCCAGGCGACAAAGCCGGGGCGGCCAAGGAAGAAGCCTTGCGCTTCATTGCACCCTTCGAGGCGCAGCACCTCAAGCTGCGCCGGGGTCTCCACGCCTTCAGCCAAAACCGGCACGGAAAGGCTGCGGCCCAATGCGAGAATGGCCCGTACGATTGCCTTGGACTGCTCGTTCTGCTCGACCTCATTCATGAACGACCGATCGAGTTTGATCTTATCGAACGGGAACGAGCGCAGCGTATCCAAGGACGAATAGCCGGTCCCAAAATCATCGATTGCAATCGAAACGCCCATAGCACGGATCGCGGTCAGGATGTGGAGGGCGCGAGACTTGTCGGCGATAATTGCCGTTTCGGTCACTTCCAACTCCAAGCGCTTGGGGTCGAGGCCAGTGTCGTCCAGAACTTGTTTTACCGTGTCGATGAGATCAAAACTGCCCAGCTGAATGGCTGAGACGTTGACGGCAATTTTGTGCGGCTGCGGCCAAGCTGCAGCGTCAGCGCAGGCAGCGCGCAGCACCCACGCCCCGATCCCATTGATGGCGCCGCATTCCTCGGCAACAGGAATGAAATCGGCTGGCGCCACCTGTCCATAGCCGGGTCGAACCCAACGCAGCAAAACCTCATAGCCGGTGACGTCGCCCGTCAACACAGACTTTTGCACCTGATAGGCCAGGTAAAAACCGTTGGTTTCGAGCGCTGTCCAGATGTCGCGGCCCATCTCGCGTCGCTCGCGCGCCAGCTCATCCATCTCACGTTCATAATAGCAAATGTGGTGATCGAACTCGCCCTTGGCGCGATACATGGCAAGATCGGCATTGCTCAGAAGTTTTGAGCGATCCTCACCGTCATCGGGGTAAATTGCGACACCAATACTCGCGCCTGTGCTCAGGTTGAGATCATCCGCCTCAATACGCGTATGCAATGCCCCGTCCAGACGCCCGAGGAACTCGCGCAACCCTTCCATCGTGCTAAAGAGTTTGAGGGCCGAGAATTCATCGCCACCAATTCTGGCGACCACTTCTCCGTCGCGGAGCACGTCGTTCAGCCGCTTGGCCAGTTGCTCGAGCACCATATCGCCCGCGGCATGGCCATGAATATCGTTGACCTCCTTGAAGCGGTCGAGATCGATGGCGACAACGGCAAGCTTGGTTTTCTTCTCGTCGGCAGTCGCCATCATGGCTTCGAACTGCTCGTCGAAACGGCTTCGATTGGGCAGACCCGTGAGCACGTCATGACGGGCCATATGTGCTATCGCCCGCTCGGAATTATAGCGCTCGGTCACGTCGTCAATGGTGCTGACCCAAGATCCATCTCCAACTGGGCTATGAGAAACCCGCAGCACACGACCCGCCCCAAGCTGGTGTTCGATCTGGCCACCTTCTTTGACCAATCTGCTATGCTCAGCGTGGAACGTCTCGACCCGGGCCTCAATATTTTCTTCAGGCTCGTTATTGCTCACCAAGGACAGGCGGCACAACTCACGCAGATCGGCACCGGTCAAATCGTAGCGCGGGTCGATCATCAGCATTTCCTTGAGCCGCTCATTGTAGAGCTGCAAGGCGCCCTTCGCGTCAAAGAAACCCAGACCTTGCGCCATATTCGTCATGGCCAAGTGCAGCGTCTTAGACACTTCGCCGATGCGGTTAGCGTCCCTCTGCTCCCTCTCGTTCTCGCGGGCCACCCGTCGAAAATGAGCGTTCTCCAAAACCATGCTCGCCACCGCCACGCCGACCAACACTGCCGAGATCAAGGCAATGATGAGCGAGAGCATAAAGCCATCTAGCTCGCCGGCGCCTTCGACCGGCCCGCAGAGCGAAAAGTCAGCCGCAGCCATGCCCGTGAAATGCACGGCGCAAATGGCCAGCGTCAGCACAATAGCCCCAAGCGGAACCGATAAACTGCCCCCGGAGCTTGCCACCACAAACGCCACCGCGCTCAGCACGAGGCCCGCTAATATCGACAATCCGACCAGTTGGTGATCCCAGAGCAGGCTTCCTTCCATCAAAGAAGCACTGATGCCGGTGTAATGCATGACGGATATGGCCAAGCCCACGACAGCACCGCCGAGAGCATGATCCCACCGCGTATTGCCACGAGTCGTGACGTAAATTCCCGCCCCACACACAACGATCGCAATCAGCAGCGAGATCAGCGTCAGCGCAATGTCATAGACGATCTCAAAGCCCGGCTTGAACGCGACCATAGCGACGAAATGGGTGGTCCAAATGCCGAAGCCCACTGTGAGCGCAGCGATAGCGATCCAAATCGGACGTTTTTTATCGGCCGCACGCTTGGCATGCCGGAGCAGCCCCATACAGGTATAGGCCGATATCAGGCATACCACGGCCGCTAGGACGATCAGTCCGGGCTCATGCTGATGGAAAAAGAAGTCCACAATTGCCATATGACCGGCCTTGGCTAGTGGCAGACGCTTCGCAGACAGTGCAGCGAGGCATGCGCCATTACAAATCGGAGCTCAATTCGAAGCAAACTGGTATCTTTGTGCGAGAAACACACAAGAGACTGAAACCACGCAGGGTTTTGCGCAGCAGTTAGCCGGACATGAAGCAGTGTTAGGGTTCTTGCACTCTTAAAAACGCATGGGCAAGTGCGGGATACTTCATGCCACATGCATTTGGGAGCAATAGCAACGAACTCAGTTAATCGTCTGTATCCGTGCCTTGACGAGGCCCACGTTTTCCCGCATTTAGTCCCGTTATGCGGGTGTAGCTCAATGGTAGAGCAGCAGCTTCCCAAGCTGAATACGAGGGTTCGATTCCCTTCACCCGCTCCAAACTCCCCAGCAGCATGACCAAACAAAAACGCACAGCGTCGCCGCCGTGCGTTTGAATATGTGTTTCTGACGCCAGTACTTTAATGGAACTGCGCAGTCTCTGTGGAGGCGGACATGGCCGTGGTTGCGCTCTTGCCGCCGCTCACCGCCATTGAAACGGCATCAAAGTAACCCGTGCCCACTTCGCGCTGATGCCGCACGGCGGAAAACCCATGCTTCTCGGCGGCAAATTCGGCCTGCTGCAAGCGCGAGTATCCCGCCATGCCGTCGGCCAAATAGTCCCGTGTGAGATTGAAGGTCGTCAGGCTGAGGTTGTGGAAACCGGCCAGCGTGATGAATTGATACTTATACCCCATGGCCGCGATCTCCCGCTGGAAGCTCGCCATAGCACTCTCACCCATGTGCTTGGCCCAGTTAAAGCTCGGCGAACAATTATAGGCCAGCATCTGGTTGGGATGCACTTTGCGCACCGCCTCAGCAAACTTGCGTGCCTCATCAAGGCTCGGCGTTGAGGTTTCGCACCAGATCAGATCTGCATAGGGCGCATAAGCGATACCCCGTGCAATCGCCGCGTCGATGCCCCCCTTCAGCACATAGAAGCCTTCTGCGGTCCGCTCATCGGTCACGAATGGCGCGTCATAGTCATCGATGTTGGATGTGATCAGGCGCGCCGCTTCCGCGTCCGTGCGAGCCATGATGAGCGTGGGCACGTCCATGACGTCAGCCGCGAGGCGCGCCGCGTTGAGCGTGCGAATAAATTGGCTGGTCGGCACCAAAACTTTGCCCCCCAAGTGCCCGCACTTCTTTTCGGAGGCCAGTTGGTCCTCAAAATGAACCGCTGCAGCACCCGCCTCGATCATCGCCTTCATCAGTTCGAAAACATTGAGTGGGCCGCCAAACCCGGCTTCTGCGTCCGCAATGATCGGTACGAAAAAGTCCAAATCGGTGGTCGAGATGCCGTCAGATTGCTCCATGGTCTGGATCTGATCGGCGCGCTGCAAAGCCTTGTTGATACGGCGCACGACGCTCGGAACGCTATCGACGGGATAAAGGCTCTGGTCCGGATACATATTGCCCGACGAATTGGCGTCCGCCGCGACCTGCCAGCCCGATAGGTAGATCGCCTTGATCCCCGCCTTCACCTGCTGCACCGCCTGATTGCCGGTGAACGTGCCCAGGGTTGGCACATAGTCTTCCTTCTGCAGCAGTTCCCAAAGGCGCTTGGCCCCATTTTCTGCCAGCGTATGCCGGATCGGCAGCGAGCCAGACAATCGGGCAACATCGGCACGAGTGTAGCTGCGCGCAATATTATCCCACCGGTTTGGCGCATAATCTGGGGCTGGGAATTGTTCGGGCTTATGGGGCTTATCGAGCATGGTTTGTCCTCCTCAAGACGTGACGGGGCGAGCGTTGCTCAAGCAACGGTGCGGCCGATTTCATATGTTGGGTGTGGTTGGCGTTAGCTGGCGACGCGCCGGCTAAAAGTGGCGGCGACGAGGCCCTGGGTTGAGAACACCTCACACCCATCCGACGAGCGGATTTCGTGGGGGCCTATCCGTCCGGCGATGAGATATCCCTGCCGGTCCATCCCCCGCGCCCAATATTGGGCCATGGCATCTGCGGCGCTGTTAGCGAAGATGGTGACATACTCATCGCGGTCATTTTGCTGCGGCTGCATTTATCTCTCCTCGTGTTGATGTAAATATTTGACAACATCGATCAGTATGCAAGAAATATAGCAATTAAGCGCTGTTAAGCTGTAAAACCTTGTCAAATCCGGGCGTCTGTTTTGTAAATTCTGTAAATCGAGGAGCAGAATATGGATATAGGCCAACAAGTCGGCGCTCGGATAAAACGCCTCCGGCGCAGCAAGAAAATTAGCCAGAGCGATCTGGCCGACACGCTGGGCATTTCCTCAAGCTATCTCAACCTCATCGAGCACAATCGCCGTAAAATTACCGTCCCGCTGCTGTTCTCGATTGCCGGGCATCTTGGCATTGAACCTGGTGAGCTGGTCGACAATGACGAGGGCCGCTTGGTCGGCGACCTGATGGAGGCCTTTGGCGACGAGTTTTTCGCCGATAGTGATGTCACCAATCTCGAAATCCGCGACTTCGCCCAATCCAACCCCGCGGCCGCGCGAGCCATGCTGCAGCTCTACGACCGTTTCCGCGATCTCAGGCAACATCCCTCCCCCATGCCTCAGGCGGAGGGCATCCCCTTCCACGCCGCAACGGAGGCCATCTCAGATTTCCTCCAAGAGGCCGCCAATCACTTCCCTGATTTGGAGGATGCTGCTGAACGCGTTCGCGCTGACATTGATGCGATGGACGACGATTTCGCCGCCGGATTGAAGGCCTATCTCTTTAACGTTATGGGCCGGGAGACGCGCCTCTCATCGCTTCCTGCGGGGGTGGCACGCCGTTTTGACGGACGGACACTGTTCCTATCCGACCTCCTTCCCGCTGAAACGTCGCTGTTTCTGACGGCCCATCACTTGGGCGAAGACGTTGGTGCGCCGGAAATCGAAAGCATTATCGCCCGCGCGAACTTACCGGAAGGCGACGCCCCCACTCTGGCGCGGAACGTCCTTGCGGCCTATTTCGCTGCCGCGCTCATCATGCCGTACGAACCTTTTCTAGCCGCCTGCAAAATGTATCGCTACGACGTGGACCGGATCGCCCGCCGGTTTTCCGCCAGCTTCGAGCAGGTGTGTCAGCGCATGACCAGCCTGCAACGCCGTGGCGCAAGTGGCATTCCACTTCACCTTGTCCGTACTGACATTGCTGGCAATATCTCGAAGCGCTTCTCGCTTTCGGGCATCCACATTCCACGCCACTCTGGCGCCTGTCCCCGCTGGAACATTTACGCGGCCTTCCTAGCGCCTGACCGGATCAATGTTCAGATCAGCCAAATGCCCGACGGAGCGCGCTATTTCTGCATTGCACGCTCCGTCGCCAAAGGCGGGTTCCGCTATAATGCGCCGCGCAGCTATCTCTCCATTGGCCTTGGCTGCTCAATCCATCACGCCAAGGAAATGGTTTATGCCGACGGCATGGATCTGCATGATGAGAGCAAGGCGGTCCCCGTCGGCACCGGCTGCAGAATTTGTCCGCGTATGGATTGCGGTCAGCGCGCCCACCCACCGGCAGATCACAGAGTGACGCCCAGTGCGACCGACCGCGGCATCAATCTCTATTCCCGCCTCTAGCGCTCAAGCATTCGAAAGATTTTCCAAACGCGCAGATCAATCGGCATAACCATCTGCCGTTGCAACAATTGATCATTGGTTAGACTCAAGAAGGAACGACGGGCACCAACACTCTGCGCCCCAAAAGCGCTCCGAGCGTCACGAAAATAATAAAAAACTCTCGGAATGCTTTCTGATTTGTTGCAAGGATCGGACGATTGGAATTCTATTTCCGTTCGGCTGAACGTGCCTCAGCCGACCGGCGACAGAACTGGACGGATTTTGTGTTTCCACGCTTGTCTATCGATCAGTAGCTGTTCAATAGGCCGCATCTGCACGCTTGGAGGGTCCACCATGGAACGCACTGTCGAAGACATTTTGAGCCGGGCTGGTACCGGGCCTTTCCAACGTAAGCTTTTGGGCATTTTCGGGCTCGTCTGGGCCGCAGATGCCATGCAAGTGATGGCCGTGGGCTTCACCGCTGCCTCCATCGCAGCCACCTTCGGACTATCCGTTCCAGAAGCCCTGCAAACCGGCACGCTGTTCTTCCTCGGCATGCTGATTGGTGCAGCCGTCTTTGGTAAGCTTGCGGACCGCTATGGCCGCCGCCGCATCCTCATCATCACCGTCGCCTGCGACGCGATCTTCGGGCTCTTGTCGGTTTTCGCACCGAACTTTGCGATCTTGCTGGGCCTGCGCTTTCTCACCGGCATCGCCGTCGGCGGCACGCTACCGGTCGACTACGCAATGATGGCCGAGTTTCTGCCGGCTAAAAATCGTGGGCGTTGGCTTGTCATGCTCGAAGGCTTTTGGGCGGTCGGCACTGTCGTCGTTGCCCTCGCCGCCTGGATCACCAGCATCTACTTCCCACAAGACGCCTGGCGCTGGATTTTCGCCGTCACCGCTCTTCCCGCCCTTGTTGGGCTGGGCTTGCGGTTCTGGCTTCCGGATTCGCCGATGTATTTGCTGAACAGCGGCGATCGCGAGAGCGCGAAAACTGTTCTGAACCAAGTCCTTACCGCCAATGGGAAACCGGTCATGGCTGCCGAGGAGCAGCTTCATCTTCCGCCCCAGACCAAGGCGCCTGGGCTCTTCTCTCCCGAGTTCCGCCGCCGCACCGTCATGATCCTCGTCTGTTGGTTCTTGGTCTCAGTCTCCTATTACGGCGTCTTTACGTGGATGCCAGCGCGCCTTGCTGAAGAAGGCTTTGGCTATGTCCGCGGCTATGGCTTCCTTGTTCTCGTCGCCTTGGCGCAAATTCCTGGCTACGCACTGGCCGCATGGGGCGTCGAAGCGCATGGTCGCAAACCGACGCTGATCAGCTTCCTGCTGCTCTCCGCTTTTGGCTGTCTGCTGTTTGTTGTTGCCGGAGAAGCTTGGCTTATTGGCGCGTCCATTTTGCTCATGAGCTTTTCCCTCTTGGGAACATGGGGTGCGCTTTACGCCTTCACCCCCGAGCTTTATCCGACAGCCTCGCGCGCGACCGGCATGGGTGCAGCTGGTGCAATGGCTCGCCTCGGCGGGCTCTTGGCACCCTCTGCGGTCGCGCTTGTCATCGCGCAAGGCTTTGGCGTTGCCATCGGACTGTTCGCCGCGCTGCTGTTGCTGGCCGCGATCGCCGGCTCCCTCATCGACAGCGAAACTCGTCAGGTCGCTTTGAACTAAGAGTTAGGCTTGAGGGGCCGGACCTATACTGGCCCCTCCTCCTAACGCGAGCGCTTCGGTCTGCGCTTGCTCGCCAAATGCGGTGTTTTAAACCAGTGAAATGGTTTTTGAGCGAACTCCAGAAAAGCGAAGATCGTCGCGAGCCCAACCAGCAGCCAATAGAACGGCAAAAGCAGTTGCGGCAGCATGAGCTGCATTTGGCCAGTCCGCCAGAGCCCCAAAATATTGGTACCGACGGCCACAGCCTGCCCCAGCACCAAGACGACAACACACGCGAAAAACCACCCTTCCCCTAGCGGCGCTGCACCCTGTCCTGAAATCAACAGCGCGATGACCACCACCACAAAAGTGAGATGCAGCAGCGGCGAAATCAGCATGCCGAGCAACACGGCTTCAAAGATCAGCATGCGGACCAGCCCCAAGTCGCGCAGGAGCAAGTTGGGACGCCGATTGTGCACCACAAAGGTCTGTATCCAGCCTTTGAGCCAACGCGTACGCTGTCCTAGCCACGGCCTGAAACTGGTTGGCGCATCCTCAAAAGTCCGGCTATTGCTGGTTGCTGTGAGCAAGCCCCGCCGTGCCAACCGCACGCCCAGATCGGCGTCCTCGGTGACATTATAGGGGTCCCACCCGCCAATCTCGCGCAGCTCCTTCATGCGGAAATGGTTCGAGGTGCCGCCTAAGGGCATCACCATATTCCACTTGGCAAATGCCGGCAGAAGCACGGCAAATAGCCCGGCGTAATCCCCCGCAAAGAGGCTCGGCAAAAACCGTCCATTGCCATTGCTGATGACCAGCCGAGCCTGAATGCACACAACGTCCGTTTGCCGTCGAAACTGGGCCACGACGCGACGCAATTGGTCAGGATCGGGACGATCCTCGGCATCATAGACCACCACATATTCGCCCGTGCAAAAGGGCAATCCGAAATCCAAGGCCTTAGGTTTTGTGCGCGGTGCTGCGTCGGGCACGACAATCAGCGAAAACCGCGCATCACCGAGATATTTGCGCACCGCATCCACCGTCTCGGGAGAGCGGCTTTCAACGAGAAACATGATCTGCAGTTTCTCGCGCGGGTAATCGAGCCGCAGCAGATTTGCGCACAGTTGATCCACCATGCCCGCCTCGTCGCGCAGCGGCACCATCACCGTATAGATCGGCAAGTCATCCGGCCCCAAAATGGGCTCAGCCGTAACCCCACGGGGGATTGGCGTAAAAATCGCTGCGAGCCGAATGCAACTGGGCAGGATGATCAACCACAGCCAGACCGGCAGGGCCCAAACGATCCCTGTCCAGGGCGCAATAGTCAGCGCCAACACGAGCACTGCGACCGTGATCACAACCCCTTCCCGAACCATCCGGGTGAGATCGAGTTGCGCCGCCGCATATGGCCACTTCCGCGTCAGCCTTTGCCGCGCGTCATCAAGCAAGTGCTCTTCATGAATCCCCACCAGCGCATCCCTTAGGGCTGCACTGGGGACAATAAGCAGCTGCCCCCTTAAGCCCGGGTCAGCCTCCACCACCCGGGCCAGATGAAGAAAGGCGAAAAAGTCCGGGGCTGCGACCGCAATCTCCCTGTCGAGCATGGTGAACCTCACCATGCGCAGGTTCGCGAACATCTCAACGCGCGGCTGGTCGTGAACGACATGGGCGACACGCGGCACAACATCAAAGAAGGCTAAGCCAACCCATTGCGCAGCGCGGCTCATGATTTCCGCTGGCGCAATATCGAGATAGACCGCGCACCAATGCATCGGGTCGACCTCTGTCATCAGAGCCGCCTCGAGTGCCGCTTTGGGTGTGTAATGCGTTTGCTTGGTTCCGATCAGCGCAGCCATGAGCTCAAGTGCTGCACTCATGGCGCTCGTTCACACTCTAGCTATGTAGAGAGAGGAGCACAGGCTACGAGAAAGCCTCGATCTGCGCCCGAGGGGCGATGGGGACAAAAAGCACCGCATGCGCTGCCTCAGCCCACTATCGCCATGCGCCTCCCCTTGTGCCCGGCCTCTACGGCGGCGCCAAAAGGGGAAGAATAAAAGGACTGCAGACTCGGTCAGGCGATACAGCCCCTCGCATCGATTCAGAAACACGATAAATCGCGCCCAATCGGCCCCAAGCGAGGTTCGCATCAGGATTGCTCCCAAAGCCAGACCGTAAAAACCAGTCTGCAGCAAGTTCTGTGTGCTGGTCTCGCCCGGGCTCAAAAAGCTGCCCTCAACGATCCCAACGGAATTCGCGTTATGCGCATGGGCATCGCTGCCCCACGCTGTAATTTCTATTTGGTCGGCGCCGAGTGAGCGCGCCTTTAGTCCGTCGTCGTTATTCTGGTGCCAAGCTTCAAGGCAGTACTGCGCACTTGAGGTCCGACATGTGCCGCGTGTGGTTCGGGCTAGAACGTGACTATCCACTGAAAACGCCCCCGTCTCCGCGAAGGTCTCAGTAAATCACGTTGCGTCCGTTGGGGTATTGGGAGAACTCCCAAAATGCAACAAAAATAGTAGACTAAAGTGTAATGAGCTTGTGGCGTATCGCCTCGACCACAGTGTGAATGCGGTTATGCGTCCCCAAGCGCCGCTGCGCATTCTCGCAATGCTGGTTCACCGTGCGCACCGAAAGCGCAGTAATATCAGCAATTTCTGCCGCTGTTTTCCCTAAGGCCGCCCATTTGAGCACCTCGGCTTCGCGCTGGGTGATAGCCCGACGCTTGGGCGGTTGGTGACGCGACACATTTAGCTTGCGGATTTGCGCGTAAACATGAAGCGCTAAAAGATGCAGCTGGATCTGCCCGGCGCTATCGACGCTATCCTTCGGCCCGCCAAAGCTGGCAAAGCCCTGCACACCATTGGCCAATTGGATAGGAACACAATAGCCGTAGGCGATGCCATGCACCTTGAAATCATAGAGAACCTGTCCGCTCTCAGGCGAACGGTCTAACGGGGCTTCGCGCCAATCAAACGGCAGGTTTGTCGAGAAACAGTGTTGGACCACAGGATCGATATGAACATAGCGTTCCGACACATATCGGCTCAGCCATGTCTCGGGCCAGTTGCTGATCAGAACATACGGCTGAAAATCATGTCCGGGTGCAGGCACTCCTGCAAACATGAAGCTGGTCAGTTCAAATCGTTCTATCGCCTGAGAAACAGAAAGAGAAAGCTCTTCAAGTGTCTCTTTCTGTTTTAGATCGTCTATAGATACCAAGACGTGTTTAGTCATCTACGGCAGCCCCCGCCGTTGAACACACACCCACTTAGTCAGTATTTTTAGCGCTTTGCAATAGTATCACGGCGTACACGACAGATGTAATATTGTGTACGCCGTAAATTTATTTAGTTCTGAAATTGGTGAGGGTTAAATCGATAGGCCGTCGAGCAGAACTCGCAAACAACTTCGATCTCGCCGTCGACCGCCATTTCCTCACGATCTTCGTTGGTAAACGAGGTCGTCAACATATCCTCGATCCGCTCCACCGAGCATGAGCAGCGCTCTACCAGTGGCATCGCCGGAAATACACGCACGCCGGTCTCGTGATAGAGACGGAACAGCAGACGTTCTGGCGATACGTCAGGATCCGTCAACTCCAGATCGCTGACGCTCTTGAGCATAACCTGCGCTTCATTCCAGCCATCACCGGCTTCGCGTTCGATTTCAACTTCGTCGAATGCGCCGTCGCCGGGCAGATCCTTGACGCCAAGGCCATGCTCGGGAAGGTGCTGGATCAGCATGCCACCAGCGCGCCAACGCGTGCGCACATCGCCCTTAGTGGTGATCTGGGAAACCGCCAAACGAACGCGGGTCGGGATCTGTTCGGACTGCATGAAATAGGTGTGCGCCACCTCTTCGAGCGAGCTGCCGTCGAGGGCAACAATGCCCTGATAGCGCTCGGTGTGCTGCCCCTGATCAATAGTCATCGCCAAATGACCCTTGCCCAAAAGCTCCGCGGCGCTGGTCTTGCCTTCTTCAGCCGCCTTCACCAGCATCTCCTGGTCAAAGCGCGCATAGCCACGCATGCCATCAGGCGCATCAAAGTCGACGACGATCAGATTGACCGGGCCATCGGTCTGGGTCTGCAAAATAAAGCGACCTTCAAACTTCAAAGACGAGCCGATGAGGGCGGACAAAACCACCGCTTCGCCGAGAAGGCGCGCCACTGGCAGCGGATAGTTATGGCGCGACAAGATCATATCGATCGCCTCGCCCAGACGCACGACACGGCCGCGCGTATCCAGATTTTCCAGAGTGAACGGCACAACAGCATCATCGCCAGTTTCAGGGCGATCCAGGCCCATGGCGGCCAGAAGGTTCTCGTTCTGCTTGGGGTCGTTCGTCATGATCTTGGTCTTTCCTAAGGCTAGGACTTTTAGGATTTTCGTCCCGACGGCCCTTGAAACAATCGCCCCGCGCACTGCTGAGCCCTCGCGAAACATCGCGATAAGCCCGCACCGCGCGGGGGACAATAATTGGCTTTTCAGACTTGCGTCAGATTAGTTGGTTGTCACACCGAATGCCCAGCAAAGCACTGCCTTCTGAGCATGGAGACGGTTTTCGGCCTCATCAAACACCACCGACTGCGGGCCATCGATTACCTCATCGGTAACTTCATCGCCGCGGTGAGCCGGAAGACAGTGCATGAACAAGGCGTCTTTATTCGCCAGTGACATTAGATTGGTGTTCACCTGGTAAGGTTTCAAGACCCGGCGACGCTCGGCGGCATCGGTATCGCCCATCGACACCCATGTGTCGGTGATGATCAGGTCAGCGCCTTCAACAGCTTCGCGCGGATCTTCGATCAAGCGCACCTTGCTCCCGGCACGCTTAATGTCGTGCATCAGGTCCTTTTCCGGGCTGTATTCATCCGGAACGGCAATGGTCAACTCGCAGCCAAACACTTCAGCCGCGTTCACCCACGAGTGAAGCACGTTGTTGCTGTCACCAACCCAAGCCACTTTCGCGCCACTGATGTCACCGCGATGTTCTTCAAAGGTCATCAAATCAGCCATGATCTGGCATGGATGCGCGCGACGCGTCAGACCGTTGATCACCGGAACGGTAGCATTTTCGGCAAGTTCGAGCAGATCAGCATGCGAGAGGATGCGGATCATGATCGCGTCGACATAGCGGCTCATCACGCGTGCCGTGTCGGCCAAGGTTTCTTCCCGCGAAAGCTGCATTTCCTGGCCAGACAGCATGAGTGTCTCGCCGCCAAGCTGGCGCATGCCAACGTCAAAGCTGACGCGCGTGCGGGTCGACTGGCGTTCAAAGATCATTGCCAGGACTTTGTCCTTGAGCAATTGCGGGCGATCGCCATCTTTCATGCGCGCCTTAAGAGCATGCGCCTGATCGAGCATGTTGCGCAGCTCGGAGTATTCGAAATCATCGATCGAGAGAAAATGGTTCTGGGTGCCGGTCGTCATGAGGCCGGAGTCCTTTATATCACTTATAGGCGTACGTGAGCGAAGCGCTGCCATGATAAGTCATGGCAGCTAACAGATGCTTGTCAGCGTCCTCGCCGTCGCCCAAAATGATAGAAAGTCAGATAATTCATGACCCAGATGCTACGTTGGCAGCATTCTCTGCTTCAATGGCATCAAATGCCGCGCTCAGCTTGCCGATAGCTTCCACAATATCCTCTTCGGTGAGGATCAATGGTGGCAACAAGCGCAAAACATTATCACCCGCACCAATGGTCAGCATCTGATGGTCGTCACGCAGACGCGCCACGAAGTCACGGACTGGCGGGGTAATTTTGATACCAGCAAGTAGGCCCTTGCCGCGCAGTTCCAGAACATACTCTGGGTATTTCTGAGCCAACTGCTGCAAGTGCCAAGCGAGGCGCTGGCCCATCTGCGCAACATTTTCCATAAAGCCCGGAGCCGTCACACGGTCCAAAACGGCGTTACCGATGGCACAAGCCAAAGGATTGCCACCATAGGTCGAGCCGTGCGTGCCCGGCACCATCGAGGCCGCAGCCTTCTCGGTTGCCAAACATGCGCCCAGTGGGAAACCACCACCGATTGCCTTAGCAACCGCCACAATGTCGGGCGAAATGCCAGCCCATTCATGCGCAAAGAAGCGACCTGTACGGCCGAAGCCACACTGGACCTCGTCAAAGATCAGCATCAGGCCGTTTTCGTCACAGATTTGACGCAGCCCCTGCAGGAACTCCGAAGTCATGGCCGTTACGCCGCCTTCGCCCTGTACTGGCTCAATAAGAATAGCAGCCGTTGCGGGGCCCACGAGTGCGCGCACAGCATCGAGATCGCCGGGGGCGGTATGGACAAAGCCTGGAGCCGCCGGGCCAAAGCCTTCGATATAGGATGGGTTGCCGCCAGCAGCGATTGTGCCCAGCGTCCGACCATGGAACGCGCCGGTGAAGGCGATGACTTCATAGCGCTCTGGGTGCCCGTTCGAGAACTGATAGTGCCGCGCGGTCTTAATGGCGCATTCCAGCGCTTCCGCACCCGAGTTGGTAAAGAAGACGCGGTCGGCAAAAGTCATGTCGACGAGACGCTGACCAAGGCGTTCCTGCTCCGGAATGGAGAAGACGTTGGAGGTGTGCCAGATCTTTTCGGCCGCAGACTTAAGCGCACCAACCAGATGCGGGTCGTTATGGCCGAGCACGTTTACGGCAATGCCGGAATGGAAGTCGAGATATTCGCGGCCGTTCTGATCGTACAGTCGCATGCCTTCGCCCCGCTCGAAGGCGAGTTCAGACCGGGCATAGGTACCGTATAGCGCAGACATGGCGATTATCCTCAGATTTTGGAGGTGTTGCTGGAGCACCGTGGCAAACCTGCCACAAACGGCAAAAACGCACGGACCCCGGAAACTAAATAGGGATGCGAATTAGGCGAGATTTGTCCGTAAAGTCAATGTTTGCACTGCAAGTGTCTGATTTGACTCAACGAATGTTAGCGATTTTTTAACCACTGAATAAACGGGGAAAATCCCGCCCAACTCTTGATCCTGATTCAGCCCATGTCGTAGTATCTGAGACATCGGGAGCACGATATCTCGTGTGGCGGACCCGGCAAGCATACGAGCCCTAGAGTCGAACTGGCTGCTAATGCCGTATTGGCAGCTCAATGAAGGATTCTGTTTTGACAGTAGCATCAGGAGCACAGGCCGTTGGCTGGACTGACGATCGCGTCGAACTGCTGAAAAAGCTTTGGATGGACGGCCTGAGTGCCAGCCAGATTGCCGGAGAACTCGGTGAAGGCGTTACGCGCAATGCCGTGATCGGCAAGGTCCATCGCCTCAAGCTTTCGGCTCGCGCTAAGCCAACCAACACTGCTCCCCGCGCCCGTCCGGCAGCGGCTCGTCCAGCGGCACCTCGCCGCGTGGCCGCTCCAGCAGCAACCCCGATCAGCACTATGGCTCCCAAGCCACGCCCAGCGGCACCAATGCCGCGCCCACAAGTTATGGGTGCGACTGCACTGGCCATTGAGCCTCAGATGGAAGCGGAACTTTATACCGCTCCGGCAGCCGCCGAACTCTTCATCCCAGAAGATAAGCGCCTCAGCCTCCTGCAGCTCAATGAACAGACCTGCAAGTGGCCGATCGGCGATCCGCTGACTAAGGATTTCTACTTCTGTGGTCAGCACAGCCTGGAAACCGGCCCATACTGCGAGTTCCACTCGCGTCGTGCCTATCACCAGCTGGAAAAGCGCAAGCGCTAATCCCACAAGATTAAAGATACAGGGCGCTCCGATCGCCCTTTTTCTTTGCCTTAAATTCTCGAGCGGCGTGTCGCGGCAGAGGTCCCGGTCGCGTTCGCCCCCTCCAATGGCCCATACAGACAATAAAAAAGGCGCACGAGGCGCCTTTCTTGTTCGTCTTGGCATTGGCTTAGGGCAAGTAGATTTCCACCCGCAGGCCTTCGCCTTCTGCCGCGCGCGAACGGATCGCAATCTGGCCGCGATGGCGCTGGACGATATGCTTGACGATGGCAAGACCCAAGCCCGTGCCCTTCTTCTTACGGCTCGCTTCAGCATCGATACGATAGAAGCGCTCCGTCATCCGTGGCACCTGTTCTGGTTCAACGCCAACACCACGGTCGACCACCGACACCAAATAGCGCGCACCCAAACGATTGACCGTCGTCAGCGTGACATCGACATATTTGCCGGACGCGCCGTATTTGATGGCATTATCGATAAGGTTCTCAAACACCTCATAGAGCTGCCCACGGTCGCCAGTTGTGACCGCAGCGTCTTGTGGCAGGCTCAGTCGTACCTCCACCTCAGCCGCGTCGGCAATCCCTTGCAGCCCTTCGCGCACTTCACGCAAAAGCCCAGAGAGATCGACAGACCCAGTGGGCAAAACATGCTGATGCATTTCGATACGCGATAGCGACAGCATATCATCGATCAGGCGGCTCATCCGATCCGCTTGCGCACGCATGATGCCGAGGAATTTTTCTCTCGCTACACTATCATTGGCCGCAGGGCCGAGCAGGGTATCGATGAACCCCATGAGCGACGCTAAGGGCGTCCGCAACTCATGGCTGGCATTGGCGATGAAGTCCGAGCGCATCGCGTCCACACGCTTAAGCTCAGTCAGGCTCTGGAAGGTAATGAGCAACTGACGGTCTTCGTCGGCGAACCAGTTCACATTGGCGATCTGCAAGGGCGCAACGACAACACGATCCCATGTTTCCGACGGCACGGTTTCGTGCAGTTCAAAGCTGCGCGTTTCGCCGGTCTTGAGCGCGCCATCGATGGCCGCAATCAATTCTGGGTTGCGCAAGCCCAAGGTCAAAACCTTGCCGGGCTGCATTCCTGGGTACTGCCGTCCCACCGCGTCATTGCGCAGAATAACAGTCCCACGGCGATCAATCGTCAGCGCCGGGTCGGCTAGGGCATTGACCACCGAGGCCATGCTGCCGACGGGCTTGTGTGGGGCCACGACGGGGACCTCAATGGTCTTGGTCACGGTCAGCGTGCGCACAGGCAGGAAGACTACAAAGAGCAAGAGAAGCCCAATACCGACCATAGCCAGATCAAGGCGCAGACCGCCCAGCATGGCAAAAATTGCGGTGACGAAAGTTGCGGCGATCAGCAGCGGGCCATAGGTTACCAACCTCGCTGCGATTGCTTGGATGGCAGGCGCGTCTTCTGCTTGTTGGTCGTACATGTTGGGCCGGGGACTCACGTTTGCATACCCACCTCTTGCGTGGGACCGAGCTTTCTATCACGCTCTATTTGACAATGGAGCGACAGCACGATGAGCGATGATCTCGACGGCTTTGATATCAACAATCCAGAACTCCCGCGCAGCATAAAGAAAGCAGCATTCTCGTCTGGTAGCTTTCCTTATCAAGATAAGCTAGGCGACGAGGAATACACAGAGCAGATGTATGCTCTGCAGAAACAACTTGTCCTGCATCAGGCGTTTATGAGCAAGGCCAAGACGAGAACAATTATTATTTTCGAGGGTCGAGACGCAGCCGGCAAGGGAGGAACGATCGAGCGGTTCGTTGAGAACCTCAATCGTCGCTACAACATGGTTGCTGCTCTTCCTAAGCCGAGCGACCGTGAAGCCACCCAATGGTACTTTCAACGTTACATCGACTGGTTTCCGGCGGCCGGAGAGATGGTTCTTTTTGACCGCTCTTGGTACAACCGCGCTGTCGTCGAGCCGGTAATGGGGTTTTGCACCCCAGAACAGACCGAACATTTCCTCGACGAGGCGCCCGAATTCGAGAAGCGCCTGACCAAAGACGGCATTAAAATATTCAAGCTCTGGTTGAGTATTGGCCGCGAAATGCAGCTCAAACGCTTCCATGACCGCCGCCATGATCCGCTTAAACAGTGGAAGCTGTCGCCGGTCGATTTAAAGGCGCTGGACAAGTGGGATGAATATTCTGCTGCCCGCGACGAAATGCTCCGGCGCACCGATAGCAAACACGCGCCTTGGACGATCATTCGCGCCAATGACAAAAACCGTCTGCGCCTCAATGCTATCCGCACCGTGCTGCACGGCTTGGACTATGACGGCAAAGACACCAAAGAGATCGGCAAGATCGACAACAAGCTCGTTCTCAATGCCGACGAGTTCTTGAAGCTCGACGGCGAGTAATAAAAAAAAGGCCCTCCCGGTGATCCCGAGAGGGCCTTTGTGGTTTGGCGTTGGTTAGAACGCCCATTCACCCTTGCGTATCACTGGCTCGCTCGACCCGTCAGCATTGACCCCGTCAATGTCGATCTGGTCCGAACCGATCATCCAGTCGATGTGGATGTTGGACGCATTGCCACCGCGCGCCGCGATCTCGTCCTTGGACAGGTTCTTTCCGTCCACGAAGCAATCGGCATAGCACTGGCCCTGCGCGATGTGGCACGAGGCGTTCTCGTCGTAGAGCGTGTTGAAGAACAGAATGCCCGAAGCCGAGATCGGCGAGGAATGCGGCACCAGCGCAACTTCGCCGAGGTGGCGCGCGCCTTCGTCGGTGTCGAGAACCTTGTTGAAGAGGTCGGCGTTCTTGGCCGACTTGAACTCCACGAGACGCCCGTTTTCAAAGCGCGCCTGCATTTCTTCGATCAGCGCACCATTGTGGCTCAGCGGCTTAGTGCCCGCGACATAGCCTTCAGCACGCAGCTTGTGCGGGGTGGTGAACACTTCTTCGGTTGGAATATTGGGGTTGCACGTCACGCCATTCTTGGCTTCCGACGCGCCGCCCTTCCACTTATGACCGTCGGCCAGACCGATGGTCAGGTCGGTGCCGGGACCGGTGTATTTGAGCGAAGCGAAGTTCTTTTCGTTCAGCCAGGTGTAGCGACGCTTAAGGTTGGCATTGTGCTCTTTCCAAGCGCCAATCGGATCGGCCTGATCCACACGGCTCGCCTTAAAGATGGCGTCCGCCAGCTTTGCGATTGCTTCTTCTTCGCTATCATTGGGGAAGACGAGCTTGGCCCAGGCCGGCGTTGGGTAGGAAACAATGTTCCAGTTGATGTCAAAGCCAGTGATCAGCTCCATCGCTGGCTTATAGGCCGCCGAATTGGCCCTCATAGCGCGCGAAACCTTGTCCGGGTCTTGGCCGGCAAGCATCATCGGATTGTCGCCCGAGATCGCGAGGCGCGCAGCATTCTTCTTGTAAGCCTCGGCCATGCCCGAATAGAGCCAGCCAGCGCTGTGATCAAAGCTGGCATCATTGCCATAGCGATAGCGTGCCAAGGTCGCTTCTTCATCGGAGTAGATGGTCGTGACCAAACCGGCACCGGCCTTATAGGCGTGCTCGGTGATGCGGCGCACCAGTGGCGCTGCCGTCATCGGTGCAGTGATAACCAGATCCTGCCCTTCAGCAAGCTGCAGACCCACTTTGATTGCGACTTCGCCGAGCTTGTCGAGCTTGACCGGATCGATGGGAGAATTGCTCACGGGGAGTGCCTTCGTCTTTTGAATCGTTGGGGGGAGCCTACTGCTCTCGCGCCAACAACGCCACACTTCGAAATCGGAAAATTTGTTGACTTAAATCAAAGTTTCGAGGGCTCGGGAGGTTCAAACCAAGGACATCTAAACCACGGAGTAAAGCCATGAGCATGACAGTCTTAATCGTTGGTGTTCTTGCATTTTTTGGTACTTTTGCCGGCGTAATCGGCTATGTGCAGTACCAGACGCGTGGCATGGCAGCACCGGGTTCGCTGCCAGTTCAATAAAGATCAACTTCGCTGTTCGGGGGGACGGCGATGAGAGTGGGGTGGGCCGGCTCTGTGCCTGCAGGGCCTGACGCTAACCTGCGCCCCGCCCCACTCACCTTTATTGTGACACGGTTGCATCACCAGCCGATCAGAAAATTTCAGCCACTTGGCAGCGACACTGGGTTGTTCTAGAACCCGGTGTCGCTTCATTCTTTTTAAGGGAGACGTCTGATGAACTCATCTGTGTATCGCTCCCTTCCGGGAATTAGCTTCCGCTAAGACGCCCCGGCCGGGCATGTTTAATGCCCACTTCTTCCCAATTTTCCCAGCAGTCCGATTGGCCCTTTGGCCTCCCGTTTCTTCGGTCCCCGACTGCTCATTCAAAATTCCGTTTTGAGGAACCGACGCCGGAGAGCGGGGTCGGTGGACGCAAATGACTCGCAAGAAACTCGATTTCCGAGCGGACGCTTTTAGAAACGTGCTGGGGTTCACCTTCCGGCATTGGAAAGGCCAACCGGTTCGTATTGCTACAATCATGGGTCTCGTCATGCTGGCCACTTTGGCCGAAGCGATGAGCCCAATCTTTGCTGGCCGCCTCGTGGATGCGGTCGCCGGTCAAGGCAATGACGCGGTCACAGCCGCGATCACGGCCTTCGTGACGATGAGCAGCCTTTATCTGTTCTCCGTCATCATGCGGCAGCTGACGTTTTTCAACATCATCAAGCTGACGCTCAAAATGATGGGCGAAATCGCCTCGAGCGCTTTCCATCGCGTCCAGCGCTTCTCGACCGATTGGCACGCCAACAGCTTTGCCGGCTCAACCGTCCGCAAGATCACGCGTGGCATGTGGGCGCTCGATCTGATGAACGACACTCTGCTCGTGGCACTCGTCCCTTCGCTCACCATGCTGGTTGGCGCGACCATTATTCTGGGTCTGCAGTGGCCAGTGATGGGCCTGCTCGTTGGCGTTGGCTCCATTATCTACATCACCGTCACGCTTACCCTCTCCACCGGCTACGTTGCCCCTGCGGCAACGCTGGCCAATGCCTGGGACACCCGCATGGGTGGCGCTCTTGCCGATGCGGTCAGCTGCAATTCGGTGGTCAAGGCCTTTGGCGCTGAACACCGCGAGGAAAATCGCCTCTTGGGCGTTATTCGCAAGTGGGACAGCCGCACCCGTCGCACATGGCAGCGCGGCACCATCAATGGTGGTGTGCAGGGCCTGATGATGGCGATGATGCAGACCGCCATTCTGGGCCTTGTCATCTGGCTGTGGACGCAAGGGGAAGCAACCCCGGGCGACATCGCTTTTGTGCTCTCGATGTTCTTCCTGCTCTCGGGCCATTTGCGCGACGTGGGCCACCACATCCGCAATCTGCAGAAGTCGGTCAACGATATGGAAGAGCTGGTCAATCTCTATAGTCAGCCGCTCGGCATTGATGACAAGCCCGGTGCTACGCCCATCAAGATCACCGAAGGCGCGATCGCATTCAACGACGTGCGCTTCCAGTATGGCTCGCATCAAACCCCGCTGTACGACAATTTCTCGGTGTCGATTAAGCCGGGCGAACGGGTTGGCCTCGTGGGGCACTCGGGCTCGGGCAAGACCACTTTCGTCAAGCTGATCCAGCGCCTTTATGACGTCAACGGTGGTTCTGTGACCATCGATGGTCAGAACATTGCCGAGCATCAGCAGGCTTCGCTCCGTGCGCAACTCGCTATCGTTCAGCAAGAGCCGATCCTCTTCCACCGCACTCTGGCAGAAAACATCTCTTATGCGCGCCCCGGCGCAAGCTTGAGCGAAGTGATGGAAGCGGCCAAGCAGGCCAATGCGCACGACTTCATCATGCGTCTGCCCAAGGGCTATGAGACCATGGTGGGCGAACGCGGGGTGAAACTGTCGGGCGGCGAGCGTCAGCGCGTTGCCATCGCACGCGCATTCTTGGCTGATGCACCCGTACTGATCCTCGACGAGGCCACCTCCAGCCTCGACAGTGAAAGTGAAGTGATGATCCAGGAGGCGATGGAGCGCCTCATGGAAGGGCGCACCACTTTGGTGATCGCGCACCGTCTCTCCACCGTTCGCGCGCTCGATCGTCTGTTGGTTTTCGACAAGGGCGAGATCGTTGAAGAAGGGAGCCACAATTCCCTCATCCGCCTCGACGGCGGCATCTATCGCCGTCTCTTTGAGCGGCAGGCGCTAGAACTCACCAAAGGCCTAATCGACTAATAAAAAGGGCACCCTCAGGTGCCCTTTCTCATTCTTAGAACATGCGGTCGCCAGCGGCCTCGATATAGGCCGTTTCCTCAGGCGTATTCTTGCGCCCCAGTGCGGCGTTGCGCTTGGGGAAGCGACCGAATTTGGCGATCGTATCGCGGTGCTCTTTCATGAAGTTGAGCGTGCCTTCGTCGCCATAAAGTCCGTAAAGGCGAACGCCTTCATCCTGAACGACAAGGCTTTCTGCGTGCATATGGGGCATATAGAAAAACGTCGCCCAAGCATGGTCCACCGCGTCATCTGCGCCAGCGGACACGGCCTCTTGGGCGAGCGCCAGTGCCATCTTGTCCTGCGCAAAAGCCTCAGGCTTGCCGCGATGCAATTGGCGGGAGAACTGGTCGAGCACAATAATCTCAGCCAAGCGCCCTTCAGGCGTTTCGCGCCAGTGCCACGCTTCCCCGCGCGCCACTTCGGCGTGGAGTTCTGTGAAGCGCGCCGCTAGCTTTTCGTCAAAGGCAGGATCGCCGCCAAACCAATCTTTCGGCCCATGCTCGACGAACCAGAAATCGAGTACGGCTTTTGCATCCTGCATGAAAACGCTCCTAGGCAATGAAATTGGACCACCTTCATATCGAAGATGGTCCAACGGGTCATTAAGCAACGAGTTCGAGACGGATGCGGTTGCCGAAGGGGTCTTGGGTCTCAAGATCATTTCCGACCACTGCAACCGGAGCCCCTGCCTTTTCAAGGCGCGCCTTGAGTGCGGCAAGGCTATCGGCATCCGGCAGACGGATGGTGAACCATTTCAGACCCGCAGCGCCCGCTGGGGGCAGGGGTGCATTTGGCCCGGCCCAGACGTTAAACGCCAGACTGTGGGGCATGTAGTCGAGACCAACATCCCCCATCCCATAGGAGTGGATCAGCAGGAACCCGGCAAAGCCGACGACGTCACGATAAAAGTCCATCGCCTTGTTGAGATCATTGACATGAACATGGACGTGACCAATGCGCGTGCCCGCAGCCATGCGTGGCAAAAGCACAGGGTTGCTGCCAAGCTCGCCAAGAAGACCATCGAGATCAATCGGGTCGCGGCCAGAATGGAGCTTGCCATCGGTGGTGACTGCATAGGACTCGCCCTTATCGGGGTCATTCAACGTGCCGCGCCATGGTGTTTCAAGCGTAATCTCGATGCCATTCCCATCCAGATCCCAGAGATAGATGGCTTCCGAGACAAGGTGGTCGGTCGGCGAAATGCGGACATTGCGCTGCAGCGCACGAACCGCCATCTGCGCCAGTTCTGCGCGCGACACGACATGCAGCGCAACGTGATAGAGGCCGATTGTGCGTGGCACGACCGGGCGATTGGCCCCGGTTTCAAGGACAATCAACGGAACCCCGCCCGCGCCAAGGGTGAGCAGATTACCCTCTTCCGAGATCAAATCGAGCCCAACAACATCCTGCCAGATGGCGAGGGCCTTGTTGCGTTCGGTAACGGCGATATGGACAGGACCAAGCGTCGTGGTCAGTGGAAGCACCGGCTTGGAGCGAACATTAGTCTGGACAGATGCGTCGATCATTTCGTGCCTCCTTCGGCAAAATCATTGACCCTGATGTAGTCCGTTCCGGCGTTCACACAAAGCGGCCGACGCCGAAGGCTTCGTTCGATAGACTATACCCAATCAAATCCACGACAGACGTTCTACCGTCACGGCGCATCAAAAGGGGAGATCAAGCGCAAGTCCGCCAGAAGCGCGTCCCGCGCGATCACACCGATGCTGCCGGAGCGTCTCTGTGTCTCTTGGTTGAGGCGCACGACAACATAGGCCTCCTGTCCCTTTTGCGCCCACCCAACATACCAGCCCCAGCCCCTCGCGTAATCAAAGCTTTGGTCGGCGCGACGAGGATAGGCGGAACCGGTTTTGCCATAAACAGCCCAGCCATTGACGGCGCCACCGGGCTGCACTAGCGCACGCGCATTCGCCTGTGCCTGCGCGCTCACGGGAAGCTGGTTCTTTAACAGATCGAGCAGAAAGCGAGCCTGATCGCGCGGCGAGATGAGCAGCGAGGAGGACACCCAAGCGCGGTCGAGACCATTGTTCTTTCCCTCATCGCCGGAAAAATCGGCATTGCCATAGCCAAAGCTGCGGGCATAGCGGGTGAGAACCTCTGGGCCAAGAAAGCGCGCTATGCGCTGGGAATACCAAAGCGTTGATTTGATCATCCATTGGGTCGGATTGGTGTTTTCTTGCCAATTGGCGCCCCAATCGGGATCGCCTTTGAAAAACTCCAGAACGGGTTCGTTTGGGGTTTTGATGCAACCTGCGTCGAACCCCATCACCGCGAGAGGGACTTTAAACGTAGAAGCAGGCGTGACTGGCGTCGTGCAATCGCCGCGCTCAAAGACAATCGCGCCGGTCTGCACATCGCTCACCAGTGTGCACACCTCTTTGGCCTGGGCAGGAGCCCAAAGTGCCAACGCCACGATCAATGATAGTATAATGCGCATACGCCCCTCCACAGCCGGCCTCAAAAACGAATGACAAAAGCGACAGAAGTAGGACCAGAACCTGTGCCGACACTTGAGCCGAGCTTTTTCATGCGCCCCGCTGTGGTCGTTGCGCCTGCCCTGCTTGGCGTCACCCTGCTCATCAACGGTGTTGGCGGAATTATTGTCGAGACTGAGGCCTACGCGCCCAACGATCCCGCGTCGCACAGTTTTCGTGGTCCCACACCGCGCAACCAAGCCATGTTCGGCCCACCGGGGCACGCCTATGTCTACCGCATCTACGGCATGCATTGGTGCCTTAACTTTGTCTGCGACAGCGGCCACGCCGTCCTTATCCGCGCCCTTCAACCCACCACCGGGATTGAGATAATGGCCGAAAGGCGCGGCACCATTGTCACCAAGCAATTGTGCTCGGGGCCGGGAAAGCTGGCGCAGGCCTTGGGGGTGACCAAAGCTCTCGATGGCGCGCCGCTTTGTGCCCCAAATGCCCATTTGGTGCCCACCGACGAGCCCATAAGTGCCAGCACTGGGCCTAGAATTGGCCTATCAAAGGCCATTGAGGTGCCATGGCGTTTTGGGCTCATGGGCTCCCCCTTCTTGAGCCGCCCTTTTCCCAAGTCGTAATGCCTCGCTTCGGGCTGCAATCTGGGCATGATCCATCACAAGGCCGCTGCAAGTGTTGCCACCCAGACTCACCCGTGATTCAAGGGTGACGTGGAAGCCATTGAGTCTCATGATCTGTTCTCGCCCCAACGCCAGCAGCGCCCGACGCCGCTGGCAGTTCTGCGCGATATATTTGGGCACAAGAACTTCCGTGGCCAGCAAGGCGATGTGATCGAACACGTCGTTGGCGGGGGCGATGCTGTCGTTCTCTTCCCAACTGGCGCTGGTAAATCAATGTGTTACCAGATCCCAGCCATCTGCCGCCCCGGCGTTGGCATCGTCGTTTCTCCCCTCATCGCCCTGATGCGCGATCAAGTGGAAGCGCTCAAACAAGCCGGTGTCGCTGCCGCTGCGTTGAACTCCTCCCTCACGGCCGAAGAATCCGCTGAAGTGCGCAGAAAGCTGCGACGCGGCGAATTGGACCTGCTCTATGTGGCACCCGAACGCGTGGCCACACCGGGCTTTGCGCAGATGCTAGGTGATTGTGAAATCAGCCTATTTGCCATCGACGAAGCCCACTGCGTGAGCCAATGGGGCCATGACTTCCGCCCTGAATATCGCGAACTCATTCATTTGGTTGAGCTTTTTCCGGGCGTGCCGCGTATTGCGCTGACCGCGACAGCCGACCCGTCGACCCGCGAAGACATTATCGAACGCTTGGGGCTTGAGCAGGCCGAGGTCTTCACCACCAGCTTTGACCGCCCCAATATTTCCTATTCGATTGTCGAGCGCGATAAGGCGCGCGAGCAGCTTTATGATTTCCTCTCCAGCCATCGCGGCGAAAGTGGCATCGTTTATTGCCTCAGCCGCGCCAAGGTTGAAGACCTTGCCGATTGGCTAGAGCGTAAGGGGATCAAGGCTTTACCCTATCATGCCGGGATGAGTTCCGACCGCCGCAGCGCCCATCAGGACGCCTTCCTCAAGGAAGAAGGCCTTTGTCTTGTGGCCACCGTGGCCTTTGGCATGGGCATCGATAAGCCCGACGTGCGCTATGTGGCGCATATGGATTTGCCTTCATCTATCGAGGCTTACTACCAGGAAACCGGCCGCGGCGGACGCGACGGCCAGCCCGCCGATGCCTGGATGAGCTATGGCATGGCCGATGTGGTGCAGCGTCGCCGAATGATCGACGAGGGCAATGCGCCCGACGAGATCAAGCGCCTAGAGCATAGCAAGCTCAATGCCTTGCTCGGTGTCTGCGAAACCGCAGGCTGCCGTCGACAAGCCATTCTCAACCACTTTGGCGAAGCTCATCCGGGAAAATGCGGTAATTGCGACACCTGCCGCTCACCGGTCGAAAGTTGGGACGGCACCGAGGCCGCGATCAAGGCTTTGGCCGCGATCTATCGGACCGGAATGCGGTTCGGCGCAGCCCATGTGATCGATGTACTGACGGGCAAAGAAACCGAGAAAATCCAACGCTTTGGCCATCAACACCAGAAGGTTTTTGGTCAAGGTAAAGAGCTCGACGCCAAAAGCTGGCAGTCCGTCATCCGCCAGTTGACGGCACAAGGTCTGATCATCGTCGACCACGCCAACCATGGGGCGCTGACACTCTCCGAAAATGCAGGGCTGGTATTTAAGCGCGAACGCACGGTGATCTTGCGCAAGGACCGCCCGAAGAAGGCCCTTGAGGTTCGCCGTTCGCTGCAAAAGGCGGTTGAGCTACCAGCCGAATGCCAGCCCCTATTTGACGCGCTGCGCGAAGAGCGCCTGCGCCTCGCCAAGCTGCAAGGCGTTCCACCATATGTGATTTTCCATGACGCGACGCTTCGCGCCATGGCTCTCGCACGGCCTACACACCCTCATGATATGCTGAACCTTCCCGGCGTTGGCCAAGGCAAGCTTGATCGGTATGGCGAAGACTTTTTGGCGGTCGTTCGCGCTAACATCTAAAACCACGGCCAGTTCGCAAATCCAAAGCGTCTCGGCGCAATTCGAGAAGGTGTTCTATGGAATTGGGCAAGAGCGGCAAGGGTAGTCGGCTCCAGATCGTGGACGTCGCGCGCGGCGTAGCGATCATCGCTATGGTCATCTACCACCTCTTCTGGGACCTCTCTTACTTTCGCATCTTCCCGGTTGACGTAGGCTATGACCCGGGGTGGGTGTTTTTCGCGCGGTCCATACTGTTTACATTCATGTTTCTGGTCGGCGTAGGGCTGGTCTTGGGCCATGGAACGGGTGTGCGTTGGCGTTCATTTTGGAAGCGCTGGGCCTTTGTGGCCGCAGGTGCGGCCATCATAACCGTTTCCACCTACTTCACTTTTCCCGACACCTTCGTCTATTTCGGCGTTCTCCACGCTATAGCTGCCGTCAGTGTTTTGGCGCTGCCGTTCCTCTTCACGCCACTCTGGCTGACTGGACTGGCAGGGCTCATCATCGCAATCCTGCCCTTCGTTTTCACCAACCCCTTCTTTGATCAGAAGATCACCAGCTGGATCGGATTTTC
Organism: Devosia sp. MC521; assembly: GCF_014127105.1. Lineage (NCBI taxonomy): Bacteria > Pseudomonadati > Pseudomonadota > Alphaproteobacteria > Hyphomicrobiales > Devosiaceae > Devosia > Devosia sp. MC521. Next base: position 248,942 of record NZ_CP059902.1, on the reverse strand, counting down.
TGCGGTACCGCCTCCGGCGAATGATCTCGTCCCCCTGTTTCCATGGCTCGGCGTTGCGCTGCTCGGCGTAGCAGCGATGCGGTCTATCCGCGCCAACGAATGGGACGCTCGCTTGGCGCAACTCAACTCAACCGCTGCTGTCGCTCGAGGGCTGGCCTTCTTGGGCCGCTGGAGCCTTCTTATCTATCTGCTGCATCAACCTATTTTACTGGGCGTATTGACGCCTCTCGCTGGGGCATTAGGGACACAGGAGGCGGCCCGGGAGATTGAGTTTTTGTCGGCCTGTCAGACCACCTGCGAAACCAATGGCACGACGGCTGAACAATGCGCCATCTACTGCCAATGTGGGCTCGCAGGTATCGAGCGCGACCAGCTTTGGGACCCGATTTATTCCGGCGTTTTCAATGACGAACAGCAAGACAATCTTGATGCAAACAATCGCCAGTGCTCGGTGCTGATCTATCCGGAGTTGGAAGGAACGCTACCCGAATTGTGAGGTTCTTTTGTGGGCGGCGTGTCAGCCCCCTCACCCGACCCCTGGCCGACCAAACCTCAACACCGTCCTTACCACCAGATCAAGTCGGGTGATGACGGGGTTGAGGGGGCGGGGCGGTACGGGACGTTCGCGGCGGCTAAGTGCTTGCCGCTTTGGCATTGGCGGAAGCGACCAGTTCGTCGGGAATGTCGTCGAAGCTGGCGTAGTTCATATTGTAGAGCTTTGAGTACAGCCCACCCAACTCCATGAGCTGGTTGTGATTACCCTCTTCGATCTTTTCGCCGTTTTGCAACACGATGATGCGGTCAGCGCCACGGATGGTGGCAAGGCGATGGGCGATAACCATGCCTGTGCGACCCTTGAGCAAGATTTCGAGCGCCTTTTGGATTTGGCGTTCGGTGTAGCTGTCGATATTGGCGGTCGCCTCGTCGAGGACGAGAATTTTCGCATCGGCCACTAGCGCGCGGGCAAAGCTGAGCAATTGGCGTTGGCCGAGTGAAAAGTTTGAGCCTCGTTGTTCCAACGGGGTGTCATAGGCTTCAGGAAGACGAGCGATAAAATCATGCGCGCCGACGGCTTTGGCAGCGGCAATGACGTCGTCACGGGTAGCCGTCAACTTGTTGTAGCGAATGTTTTCGAAAATGGTGCCGGTGAAGAGGAAGGGCTCCTGCAAAACCATGGCCACCTGCGCCCCAAGGCTCTCTTGGGTCACGTCGCGTACATCGTGACCACCGACAATCACCGCCCCGTCCTGCACTTCGTAAAAGCGATGAACGAGCGACATGGCCGAGGTTTTGCCAGAACCCGTTGGGCCAACGAGAGCAACGGTTTCGCCTGGGTTGACCTTGAACGAGACGTTCTTCAACACCGGGCGCTTTGGATCATAGCCGAAAACGACGTTGCGGAATTCGACTGAGCCATCCATGTCAGCGCCGAGGGTTTTGGCATCTGGCTTGTCGTCGATGACCACTGGCAAGTCGATGACTTCCATAATGCGACGCCCTGACGTCATGGCGCGCTGCATGATGGAATATTGCATTGTCAGCGAGCGGATCGGATCAAAAAAGCGCTGGATATAGAACAGGAAGGCGACGATGACGCCGACCTGCAAATTGCCATTGAGGACCATGGCGCCGCCGACGACGATAACAGTCGCCATGGAAATGCCGGTGAGGCTATCCACGATTGGTACCATGACCTGCGCATATTTCGAGCCGGTCAGTTGAGTGCGCAAATTGGCATAGGCCTTATCGTCATAGAGGTCGAAATTGACCCGCTGACGATCAAGGTTCTGCACAGTTCGAACGCCATTGATGCCTTCGGCCATAGCGCCTGCTGTGGTCGAATTAGTCTCATGCGCGGCCCAGAAAGCGCGTTTGGCCGGAGGCAACCAGAAGAGGCGGACGACAAACAGGATCGGCATAGTGACAAGCGTCAGAAGCCCCAGCCATGGATCAAGCGTCAGCAGCACGATGACAATGCCGAAGAGCAGAACAATGTCCCCGACGGAAATGATGGAGGTTTCCAGAAACTCCTGCATCGAGTTCACATCGCCCTGTAGGCGCGACATGAGACGACCGACCTCGGTCTTATCCATATAGCTCAGCGAGACGCGCTGTAGCTGGGCCATCATGGCGCGGCGCATGTCGAAAAGGACATTCTCGGCTACGTCACCGACCTGCTTTTCTTGCGTATAGGAGGCGACATAGTTCACCAAAATGGCAATGGAGAAAGCCACTAAGGCGGAGATGAGATTGTTGGTATTGCCACCTGCGCTCATGCCGCTGTCGATGGCATTGCCAATAATCAGTGGGATAGCGAGCTGGGAGCCAGTGAACACCAGCACAGAGGCCACCGAGATATAGATCTTTTTCCTGTAAGGCCGGACATAGGCCCAGATGCGTCGCACGGTTTGCGGATCATAGGCTTTACCAAACACTTCTTCTTCGACGCGATGGCTGCCAACCGAAGCGCGAGGGGGGCGCTGTCCGGGGAAAGTGGCGGTATCGCGCTCGTCGTCGGTCTCAATGACGCTCATTCTACGGCCCCTTCCAACTCTTCGGTGGGGCGGGTCTGCAGATCGTAAAGGGCGGCATAGCGCCCGTTGAGCGCCAGCAGCTGATCATGTGTGCCCCGTTCAACAATCCGGCCATCTTCAAGGAAGAGGATGAGGTTGGCATGCATGAGCGAGGAAAGGCGATGAGCGATTATCATGGTGACACGATCAGAAGCGTAGCGGCGGATAGCGCTGCGAATACGGTGTTCGGTCCCCGCATCAATAGCGGCGGTTGAATCGTCGAACACCATAACCGCCGGTTTCAATACGAGGGCGCGGGCGATGGAGAGGCGCTGGCGCTGGCCGCCAGACAAGGACACGCCACGCTCGCCGACGACTGTGTCGTAATCGGCAGGCAGGCCCGCGATATAATTGTGCAATTGAGCGCTCTCAGCAGCGCGTTCGATCTTGCGCTCCTTGGCCCACGGGTCGCCATAGGCGATGTTGTTTTCAATCGTGGTCGTGAAGAGGAAGCTATCCTGCTGAACCACGGCTACCGAACGCCGCAGACTTTCGAGAGTCACCTTGCGCACGTCCTGCCCATCAATGGTGACGCGGCCAGAGGTGACATCGTAAAAGCGCGGAATAAGATGGGCGAGCGTGGATTTTCCTGAACCCGGCGCTCCCACGATACCGACAGTTTGACCTGCGTGCGCTTCAAAGGAAACACCGTTGAGGGTTGGGACGGTCATGCCCGGATAGGTGAAATGCACATCTTCAAAGCGCAGCGTCCCCTTGGAAACCTTGAGCGGGGTCGCGTGGGGCAAGTCTTTGATTTCTATGGCTTCATCGAGGAAGCCGAAGAAGCGCTCGCCGCATGTGGAGGCACGGGCGAAGGAATTGACCATCATGCCAAGCTGGCGCACCGGCATTTGCAAAATGGTCATGAAAGTCAGGAAACTGGCCAGCGTGCCAATGCTGATCTCGCCTGCGATGACCTTATTGCCGCCAAACCACAGCACAAGCGCCATGGAAATGAAGAAAGACAGGTTCATCGCCGAGGTGGATTTGACGCGGATTTTCACGCGGTCATGCGCCAAGGCCAGCGCTTCGGCTGAGGCCGTGTCGAATTTATCCATTTCGTATTTTTGGCCGGAGAAGGCGCGGACGACGCGGATACCGCCGAGGTTTTCTTCCATGACGCGGGTCATCACCGCGAGCTTTTTTTGCAGAACCAGCCAGGTGGAGCGCAAGGTGAGCTGTGCGATGGAGGAGTTCCAGGCGACGAACGGGACGAAGCTCAGCGCCAATACCGCCAGCAGAGGATCTGTCGAGAACAGCATGTAAGCGCCAATCCCGAGCAGCACGCAGAACAGAAAGACGCGGATAATACCGGTCGAGAAAAAGACGCGGATGCCTTCAAGATCGAGCAGGCCGATGGTGATCAAGTCGCCGGAGTGGACCCGGTCGTGATAAGAATAGGAAAGCCGCTGGACCTTTTCGTAAAAGGCCAAGCGCAGCTCATAGCCGACATAGTGGGTGACGCTTTCGGCGTAATAGTTCTGAACCAGCGTGAACAGGCCGCGCAGCACAGAGACAACGAACAAAGTTACCGCTGTCCAAAGCAGCGCCTCCTGCGCCCCCTCGCCCGCCACCGTCAGCACATGTTGTGCCTGATCTATGGCCTGCCCCAAAAGCCTAGGGATCAGCAATTGCAGGGTGGCGGCGATCAACGTCGCGCCGATCGCCAAACTGGCCTGCCAATAGTGACGGAGAGAATAGATCGCGATACGCAACAGGGGGCTTTGCCCCTTGCCACTATGGGCCGCAGCGACATGAGTTCGTGCATCACCGCGTGAACGTTCGCGGCCAGCCTTGAGGGTAATCAAGGGACTAATCCAGAAATAGTGTGGGGCCCGAAGGGGAGGCGGAAACCGGCGACCAACGATCGGGCAAATCAACTCGCCTCTCTATAAGAGGCCGAATAGACTTACCATTCAAGATGCATTTAGCGCAAAAGTATGACTGTTTTTCCGCATTGTTGGAGAATGACGGCATATTGGTCACGCATGGCCCCATGCCTAAGCAGCGATGGCCAGAAAGATTGCGCTGCGCCATGGCTTGGCGTGAGGAGAAACTTCAATGCCCGCGTTTGCCACTATCACCCTGATCGCCGTCGCTGTTTTAACGACATCGACTATTTCAGGCGTGTTCGGCATGGCGGGAGGGCTGATCCTACTGGCCCTTTTGCTCACGCTGCTGCCCGTAGCGACAGCAATTGCTGTTCAAGGCGCAATCCAAATTCTAGCGAATGGCTCGCGGGCATGGCTATCGCGTGAGCATATCGACTGGCGCATCCTCTCGATCATCTGCGCGGGGCTATTTTGCGTTGGCGTCATCCTCTTCACCATTCGCTACATGCCCGATCTGGCAACGGTTTACATCGTCATTGGGCTTTTGCCGATTTTGGTCTGGATCCCCAATCAATGGCTGCAGCTTGACGCCAGCAAACCGTTTCACGCCTTTCTCGCTGGTTTCCTTGGTGGCGGGCTTAACCTCACAGTTGGTGTTGCCGGGCCAACCATCGACATTTTCTTTATTCGCACGCAGATGGACCGCCGCCGGATTATTGCGACCAAAGCCGCGTCGCAGGTTATCTCCCATGCGGCCAAAGTGGTGTTCTATTCGGGTCTCGCTGCGGCCATGGGAATGGGCGACTGGCTCATTGTGCTGATCGCTGCGCCCTTCGCATTTGCGGGGACCAGTCTGGGCTATCACATCCTGCAGCGCATGACGGACGCGGGATTCCGCAAGTGGACACGGCTCATCGTTACCGCCATTGGCCTCTATTATTTGGTGCGCGGCCTGATGATGGTTGGCGGGGTCTGATTTCCTGTGGGATTACAGGATTTTGCTAAAAGCGGTTCACACATTTGATGGCATTGGATTATGGTGGCTTAGGGAGACACCATGGCACCATTCGACAGCGTAACCGCACGACTGATTTTGCTCTTGGCAGAGACCGGCTCTATCGGCCGCGCTGCAGAGCGGGAAGGTATTGCATCTTCAGCGGTTAGCCGCCGAGTTTCGGACCTTGAGGCGCGCCTTGGCGTTGTGCTTTTTGATCGCTCCGCTCATGGCGTGAAGCTGACAAAAGCAGGTGAGGCCTATGCCGATGGGTGTCGGACCGTTCTACGATCGATCGCGGATCTTGACGCCATCATGGCCGATTTCAGCTCGGGGTCGCGCGGTAGCCTGCGGCTGGCATGTACTGGCTCTGCACTAACTGGGCGGTTGCCTGAGTTGCTGGCCAAGTTTGCCGGCAAGTATCCGGGCATTGAAATTGCAATTCGCGAGATGGGCGCGGCCAAGGCGCTGATGGCGCTCGACGAAGGTCAGGCAGATGTCGCTATTGTCTCGGACAATTATGACTTTACGCGTTTTGATATTCGGCCTTTTGAAGACGAACGCGTCTGGGTATTGGCACCACCAGAACATCCCCTCGCGGAAAAGATCGAGCCGCGCAAAGCCCTCGCATTTGAGCACGCTCTTCCTTATCCAATCGTCGGCATCCACCGGACCGGCTCGCTTGATCGTCTGTTGAGTGAAGCGGCAGAAGAACAGGGAAAGACCCTAAACGAGGCTCTGCGGGTTGAGAGCTTCCCGGCGCTCGTACGCATGGTTGAAGCGGGATTTGGCATCGGCTTTTTGCGCTCAACGAGCCTCCATTTATTGGCTGGTACAGATCTGGTCTGTGCACCTTTGGCTGAGCCTTGGGCAATGCGGCAATTGCTGGTCGCGCGCCGCAAATCCTCCCCTCTTTCAGCGGCCATGAAAAGCTTTATTGCATTGGCTGGAGAGACTTACCTTCCCAACACATAAATAAGAACATCGATCTCATGTTTTCCTTTGACTCGCCGAAAAAGCGAGTCTAGGAAACCGGACAAGCACTCTCAACAAAGGGTGTTCAGTTCACTCAACCTCGATTGGATCGATCTCGTGAGCACATTGTTCCGTTCCACTGCCGTAGCTGCCGCGCTGTTTGCTGGCGCTCTTTCGATGGCCACCTCGGCTATCGCTCAGGATAAGGTTATCGCCCACGCACAGGGTGAAACCACTATTTCGGGCGTTCCGGAAAAGGTACTGGTTCAGGACTGGGCCGCGTTTGACAATCTTTCCGCTCTCGGCGTTACCGTTGCTGGCATTCCGGGCTCGAACGCTCCTGGTTACCTTGCTCCGAGCATTCCTGCTGACGCGGCCAAGATTGGCTCGCTGCAGGAGCCAGACTTTGAAGGCATCGCAGCTCTCGAAGCCGACCTTTACATCGTAGGCGCTCGTTCGCGTAACGCTTACGAAACAGCCAAGGAAATCGCTCCAACCGTTGACTTGTCGGTCGACAATGGCGCGATCATCGATGGCCTCAAGACCAATTTGACCAAGCTTGGCGACATCTTCGGCAAGCAGGACAAGGCAGCTGAGCTGATCGCCAACGTCGACGCTAAGGTCGCCGAAGTGAAGGCCGCTGCTGAAGGCAAGGGCACCGCTCTGGTTGTCGTCACCAATGCTGGCAAGCTCGGCGTATATGGCCCAGACAGCCGCGTTTCCTGGCTCTACAATGAAGTCGGCATGCCATCTGCTCTCGCTGCGGTCAATGACGGCGACCACGGTGGCGACGCTGTAACCTTTGAATTCCTGCTCGAAACCAATCCTGATTGGGTCTTCGTTGTCGACCGCGACGCCGGTGTTGGTAACGAAGGTGGCGCGAAGGCTCTGCTGGACAACGAACTTTTCAACCAGACCACTGCTGCCAAGGAAGGCAACATCGTTTACGTTGACCCACAGGCCGCTTACATCACCATGAATGGCTATTCGGCAGTAATGCTGCTGCTGGATCAGGTTTTGTCTGGCCTCAACGGTTAAGCTTTGCATTCAGGGGTCCGACTGGTTAGACCGGTCGGGCCCTTTTCTATTTCCAGTAGACGGAAGAACGGAAAGCCGATTGCCCGCTCTTATCGCCGCCTTTTTTGTCACGATCGCCTTGGCGATCGTCAGTTTATTTGTTGGCGTCAGTGATGTTTCACTGACGTCATTGTTGTCTGGTGGGATGGACGGTCGTCCGGGCGAAGTGCTGCTGATCAGCCGTATTCCGCGCACCATTGCTTTGGTCCTTGCAGGCGCCTCTATGGCGATCTCGGGCCTTGTGATGCAGATGATCGTGCGCAATCGTTTTGTCGAACCAGGCACGACGGGTACGAGCGAGAGCGCGACGCTCGGATTCCTTACCGTTACCCTCTTAGCGCCCGGTTGGCCGCTGATGGCCAAAATGGCCGTCGCAGCGCTGTTTGCACTGGGGGGCACGGCTCTCTTCTTGCGTGTCTTGCGCGCCATACCACTGCGCGATGTGCTGCTAGTACCGCTGGTGGGCATAATGCTCGGTGGCATTATTGGCGCGCTTGGCGCCTTTATCGCCTATCGCGCCAATCTCATGGGCTCGCTACTGGCGTGGAACATGGGCGATTTCTCCGGCGTGATCCGTGGCCGCTATGAACTGTTGTGGTTCGGGTTGGCCGGATGCGTTCTCGCTTACATCGCCGCAGATCGGTTCACCGTAGCAGGCATGGGCAAGGATTTTACCACCAATCTTGGGCTCAACTATAGGCATGTGATGTTCCTCGGCCTGCTGATTGTTTCGGTGGTGAGCGCCGTGGTCCTCGTCTCGGTCGGGTCAATTCCCTTCCTTGGGCTGATTGTTCCGAACCTTGTGAGCATGCTGATCGGCGATAATATGCGCCGCACGGTGCCGTGGGTCGCTATTGGCGGCGCGGGCATGGTGCTGGCCTGCGATATCGTCGGGCGCATCATCCGCTATCCCTACGAAATCCCAATCTCAGTGGTTATGGGTGTGGTTGGCGCAGTGTTGTTCCTCTACCTGCTGCTCCGGACGCCGCGAGGTGCAAAATGAGCACCGCTGCCATGTCGACCAATCCCCTAGCGCGGCTCTCGCGGCCTGCCTGGGTCCTTATTATTCTTTCGGTTCTTGCCGTTGCGTCCGTTGTGCTGTTCATGACCCTTGGGGCTAAAGGCAGCTGGAGCTTCATCTTGCCGTTCCGCGGCAAGAAGCTGCTCGGTCTCGTGTTGGTGGCCTATGCGGTTGCCGTCTCGACCGTGCTGTTCCAGACAGTGACCAATAACCGAATTTTGACCCCCTCAATCATGGGCTTTGACGCGCTTTACGTGCTGATCAAAACCTCGATTGTCTTCTTCCTCGGCGTCGGCGCTCTGACATCGATCTCAAGCGAGTTGCAGTTCATCTTCTCGCTCGTCGCAATGGTCACTTTCTCCGGCCTGCTCTTCCGTTGGTTGTTCCTCGGCGAAGAGAGAAGCCTGCACCTCTTGGTTCTGGTTGGGATAATTTTCGGTACGCTGTTCAGATCCTTTGCAAATCTCATGCAGCGCATGATGGATCCGGGCGCATTCAACGTCTTGCAGGACACGCTGTTCGCCAGCTTCTCGACGACTGATCCTGCGCTTCTGGGCATTTCCTGCGTCATCGTCGGCGTCGTCAGTGTGGTCGGCTTCCGCATGATGCATGTCTATGACGTGCTCAATCTGGGCCGCGCGCACGCTATCAATCTGGGCGTGGACTATAAGCGCACCATCGCCATCATCCTCGTATTAGTGTCGATCCTCGTCTCGGTTTCGACCGCACTTGTCGGCCCCGTCACCTTCTTCGGGCTGCTGGTTGTGACGCTTGCGCACTCGCTCATTGGCAATTCACTTCACCGCTTTGTGCTTCCCGCTTCGGTGCTGCTTGGGATAATTGCTCTGGTGGGCGGGCAGACCCTGCTCGAACGCGTATTCGCATTTGACACTGCACTTTCGATCATCATCGAATTCCTTGGTGGTGTTGTCTTTATTGCCCTCGTGCTGAGGAGATCCGCCCGATGATTATTACGTCGGAAGTCACCAAGAATTACGGCTCTAGCTGCGTCGTCGACGGCGTTACACTGGAGCTGCCACAGGGTGGCGTGACCTCCATCATCGGCCCCAATGGGGCGGGTAAGTCGACACTTCTGTCCATGGTTTCGCGCCTGATGGCGATGGACAAAGGCAGCGTGACGATCGGCGGATTGGACGTGACCACGGCCAAGAGCGATGATCTGGCAAAGCGGCTCTCGATCCTCCGCCAGGACAACCACATGACGGCGCGCCTGACCGTTCATGACCTCGTGTCATTTGGACGTTATCCGCATTCCAAGGGGCGGCTTAATGTGCAGGACAAAGAGCATATTGACCGCGCAATCAAGTACTTGGACCTAGAGGCACTCTCAGGGCGTTTCCTTGATGAACTTTCTGGTGGCCAACGGCAGCGTGCTTTTGTGGCGATGGTTTTGGCGCAGGACACGGACTATGTGCTGCTCGACGAACCGCTGAATAATCTCGATATGAAGCATGCCATGGGCATGATGAAGCTAATGCGTCAGGCCGCTGATGACCTTGGCAAAACAGTAGTTTTGGTGTTGCACGACATCAACTTCGCCTCTTGGTACTCAGACCATATCGTCGCCATGAAGCTGGGCAAGGTCGCCGCTCAGGGGACGGTCAAAGAGATCATCAAGCCGGAAGTGCTCAACCCCATTTATGAAATGGATATCAATGTGCACGAAATTGGCGGGCAGTTGATCTCGGTCTATTACGGCTGAGCGGGCAAACCGTCCTCATAGCAGACGATACGGCCCCGTCCCTCGGCCTTCGCCCCGTAGCAGGCGGCATCGGCTTCGCCCATGAAGCCAAGCACCGATGCGGGACCCGAAGTGATGAGTGTCAGACCGGCGCTGGCTGAAACACGATGGACCTGCCCTGACCATTCAAAGGCAAGCGCTGTGATGGCGCGGATGATCTTCTCGCCGACCCGCAGGCCGTTTTCCCTTGAGCAGCCATTGAGGATGATGGCGAACTCGTCGCCGCCAATGCGTGCCACTGTGTCATGGGTCCGGCAGCAATCGCGAATGGTCTTGGCGACCATCTTCAGCAGCGCATCACCGGCGGCGTGTCCGGCCGTGTCATTGACCGGCTTGAAATGGTCGAGGTCAATGAAGATCAGGCAGGACGGTTTTTCGGTCTCACGCGCTGCAATAATCGACCGGGCCAGCGCCTTCTCGAAGGCGGCGCGATTGGTGAGATCGGTCAGTGGGTCGTGGCTGGCAGTATGGGCCAGCTGGCGCTGCAGCGTGCGACTATGCGTTACATCCTGGAAAATCAGCACGGCACCAATGACTTGATCGGCACTACCGATGACGGGGGCGGCGGTGCAGCGGATTTCGCGGGGCGTGCCGTCAGTTCCGATGAGCTCGGCATCGTCTTCCACCCGGATGGCCGCGCCTGGTTTAAGGCAGGCCTGCACCGGGCATTCCATCTTCATACCACTGGCGTGATCCTGGAGGTTGAGCACGTCGCCTACGGGCAGGCCGCGCGCTTCCGCAGCGCTAATGCCGGTGAGATGCTCTGCAGCGGCGTTCATGAAGTCCACCCGCCCTTCGGCATCGGCCGAGATCATGCCATCGGCCACCGAGGCCAATATGATGCGCAGGCGCTCCTTTTCCTCAGCCAGTTCCTGCTCGACCATCTTGATATGGGTGATGTCGGTATCAGTACCGATGGTCCGCAGCGGCGCGCCGGCCTCATCCCATTCGACGGCCCGACCGCGGCTGAGAATCCAGACATAGGAGCCGTCCTTTCGGCGCTCACGATATTCGAGGCCCTGGAAAGTTTCATCGCTCTGAGCCTGACGGTCGATATTGGCTTTCACCGCAGGCAGATCGTCCGGGTGAATGCGGGAATGCCAAGCAGCCGTGGCGCCGTCGACCCATTCGTCCGGACCAAGGCCGCGCATCAGACGCCAAGCGGCGGAATAGAAAATGCTGGCAGTACGGTAGTCATAGTCCCAGACGCCCTGACGGGCGCTCTGGAGGGCAAAGCGCCAACGCCTTTCGGTATAGATGAGGGCTTCTTCGGCCTTTTTCTGTACGTCGATACTGGCGAGCTGCAGGATGAACAACGCCACCTTAGATGTCGCCTCAAAGCGCTGTGCGGCGACCAGAACCCATATCGGGTTGGCGTCGGCGTGGCTGAGGCGATGTTCTCCATGCAGGGACGATATTTCCCCGCGCACCAAGCTCTCGAACTGTAGGCCTAGCGCGGTATCGTCAGTGGGATGGACGAGATCGGACAGGTTCCGACCCTCCATATCTGATGACTGACGGCCCAGGAGGCCGGCACAGGCGGGATTGGCATGCACGATGGCACCGCTTGCCTCGATCAGCATCATCCCGAAGGGCTGGTGATCAAAGATACGCACTGCGTCCCTCAGGGCCCCATCCATCCACTGGTTCTGGGCTGCGGCAGGTAAAACCCTATGTGGCGGTACCATGACTGTCGCTCATTCCAACCTGGAAAGGATGAAATCGCGCTCTTTAGCAAGGCCGTGCCATTCCGAAGGCTCACGCGCATCGAAGATGAGTGTATAGGGCCCCTGATATCGCGCTGCCTCAGCAATTGAGATGCACTGAGCGTAGTCGTCTTGATTGAGCACGCCATCGATGAAATCGGCCTTGGCGTGACACAACTCTGCGCGTGGGAAGATGGATTTGAGTTCGGCGTATTTATTGGGGCCAGTAAAATTGCCGAAGTCTGCCAAGAGGCCAACACGGCCATCCAGCCGATCGAGAAGCGTGTGGACGCTTTCTGGCGTTGAAAGCAGATCGTACCAGTTCTCGGTGACGATGCGCGTCTCGCCGCTGTTGGCTTTGAGAAGATTTTTGAAGCCTGCCAATGAGGCCGCCAATGTTTCGGGGCGAGGCTTTTGCTTACCTGCAATGACGCGTGCGTTTTGCGCGCCCAAAGCATTGGCCACTTCCACCCATCCGGCAATCCAATTGGTATCGCGCTGGTGATGGATTGGGTCGGTCATGTCGCCTGCATCAATGAGCAGGGTTTGTAACGTGACCTTGGCGATGTTGAGCTGATCGCGCAATTCAGCAAGGTAGATGGGGTCTCGGCTGCGCAAATGAAATGAAACAATCTCGAGCCGGTTATAACCATGATTGGCAAGTACCGAAGGCAGGCCGAGCAATGTTTCGGTGCCCGAACCATATGTTTCGGCCATCCCCGTAACCTCATTACTATCGAGGTCGTGGGGATAGGTGGTGCCCAACAGCCGATGGAGCGACCATGTAGACACAGCTATTCGGTGCGCAACTTCGGTCATTTCAACATCCTCCTAGTACTAGGATTTCATGACCTGAAGAGGAGAGCAAGCACAGATCGACTTAACGGAGCGGTTGGTTTCGTTTAAGGAGAAAACGAAAGAAGGACACCACGCCGATGACACCCTCACTGCGACAAGCGAAAATTGTAGAACTCGCGCGCGAGCTGGGTGAAGTGACCGTTGAAAGCCTCGTCGCAGCGTTTGGCGTGACCCCTCAAACGATCCGCAAAGACCTCAATATTCTGTGTGACAGAGGCTCGCTCAAGCGCACTCATGGCGGGGCGATGCACCCTTCAGGCGTTGAGAATGTTGAATATGAGGCGCGGCGACAAATCGCGACCAATGAAAAGCGCGCTATCGGGGAGGCTGCTGCTAAGCTCATTCCCGACAATGCGTCGCTGCTGATCAATATTGGTACGACCACCGAAGCCGTGAGCCAAGCGCTGAGCGAGCATCGCGGGCTGATGGTGATTACCAATAATATCAACGTAGCCAACCGCTTGCGGGTTGTGCCCAGCATTGAAGTGGTGATCGCCAGTGGCGTGGTTCGCCCGTCCGACGGCGGCATCGTGGGGGAAGCGGCGGTCGACTTTATCCGTCAGTTTAAAGTCGACTTTGCCGTCATCGGCGTTTCGGCCATCGATAGCGACGGTTCGCTCTTGGACTTCGACTATCGTGAGGTGAAGGTCGCGCAAGCCATTATCGCCAATGCGCGCCATGTCATCGTGGTGTCCGACTCGACCAAGTTCACCCGCACTGCGCCGGTGAGAATTGGGCATTTGAGCCAAGCGCATAGCTTCATCACGGACGCCTGCCCCCCTGCAATCCGGCAGCTGTGCGCGGAGGCGGGGGTGACAGTGATCGAGACGCAATTGCGCTCGAACTAGTAGATCATAAGGGCTTGTTCAGACAGACGTAGGCCCTCGGAAGCGTCGCCAAAGCCTGTGGCTGCCACCGCTTTGAAAATGCGGCGCGCTTCGCGGTAGAGCTTCATGTGGTAGTAGCTCCAGGCACGCAGGGTCAGAAGGTCATTGCGCTCTGGAGCGTATTGGCCACGCAGGTTGAGATATTCAATCGCTTTGACATAGTCGCCCGCCGCATAAGCGGTTTGGGCCTTTTGCGTCATGATGCCGATTTCGAGCTCGACAGCGCGGGCACTTGGAAGCGGCGCTGAGGCGGCGGCAACGGCGGCATTATCGGGCAGTCCCATACGCATATAGGCCAGCGACTGACCATAAGCGGCATCGCTGCGTGTGGCAGCAGCGGAAGACTGGAGCGCGCGTGCAAAGGCTTCAGCGGCTTGCGCCGGACGGTTGAGGCCCATCAGGCACCACGCCTGACTAAGCGCTGCACCGGGGGAAAGGGACGCCGCAGGCACTGGGTTCTGACAGGAGCGAGAGCCTCCACCACCGGAGCCGGACGTGCCAGACGCAGCGGTGCGCGGCGCAGAACTTGGGGTTGCGGCAGGACGCGCAGCGACCGGTTTGGCGACGACGTCCTGTACCGGCGCCGTTTGCGTATCGGGGCGCGAACCGTCGACGACGCGCGGGAATGCGGCAATGCGCTCAGAACGGTTGCCCCATTGGGCCTTGATCGCCTGAACCGTATTGAGGTCGCCGGCAGCATTGGAGGCAACGAGCAGACCATAAGCGGCTTTTTCGAGATCTGGCTGCCAGCGCAGCGAGAGGGTGAACCACTCGATGGCTGTCGTGACCTGATCAAAACCATAGGCATACCAGCCCATTTCCTGCGCCGCATTGGCATTGCGGGTCGAGGAAATGGCATCAACCATGCGTCCAAGAGCATCACTATCGAGCGACACGCGGGGTTCGAGCGACAGCACTGCAGCTACGGCGTCGAGATACATGGCCGACATCTCATCGCTGAGATCGGAATAGGGCGCGAGGATTTCCTCGGCGACGCGATAATCGCGCAATTGCAAGAGAGCCGCGGCGAGCGCTTGGGCCGACGCTTCTGAGGGGTCTTTTTCGAGCGCCTGTTCAAACAGACGGCGCGCTTCGTTCGGGCGGGCGCGTTCGAGCTTGTAGAAGCCAAAGAGACGCAGGTCTTCTGCCGAGGATTGCTCATTTATAGAGCGTTCAAAGAAAGCCACGTCGGCGGGCGAGACCGGTACGCCGCCGACTTCCAGCGAAGAGGCGATGGCCGCACGGGCCAGATCAAGGCGCAGCGGTTCAAACTCGCCAACGCCGTTGGCGTCCTTCTTTTCGAGCTCGAAAAGGGGGCTCAACTGAGCAATGTCAAAATGCGCCTTGGCTTTTTGAATGGTCGACAGGCGCTCTTCGGCAGATGTGCAATTGGTGAGAATGTATTTATAGGCGTCGATGGCGCGGTCATCGGCATCGGTGGCGACAAAGGCATCAGCTAGGCGCCAAAGATTGTCGATGCGCTCGCAGGTTAAAAGCTCTGGGGTATTGGCCGCCACGGTGATGACAATCTGGTGCTCACCGACATCGGACGCGTTGCGCAGCTTGACCTGCGCCTCGGCCAGATTGAGCTCTTTGAGCAAGTCCGGGGTTGGCTCGAAACTTGGATCGGTCGCCTGACGCGCGACAATGGCGGCGCGTGTGCCCGCGTAATCGCCAGCGTTAAACAGCTCCCACATGCGAAGAATATCGCGATCTGGTGAGAAGTCTTGAGCCAAGGGGTCTGCGGGCGGCTCCCAATTGGGATAAAGCGCGCGCAGACGCTCGATTTCGCGGTTCATGCGCTCGGTGTCGCCCTGCTGAGCGAAATAGCGCAATGCCGTTTCATCGACCTTCGGACCTTGCGGGACCGGGGCGGCGCTCGGCTGTGGCATTGGCACAGGCTCGGCTTGGGCAACGACAGTTTGGACGGGTGTATCGGCATGCGGGAGGCGCTGCTTGCCCTGCTCGGCCACGACAGCATAGCTAACGCCGCCGATGAGCCCGATAATGACAAGCGGAATAGTAAAACGCATCAATAGCCTCCGCCCAGGCATAAGGGTTCATTGCGGCGCAAATGATCGAGCAGCAACAACTGTAATGTCGAAGCGTAGTAGCTGGTTGCCTGCAAACTGCGTAATTCGACCGGAATGGGTTTGCGCGCTGTCACGCAATCAATGGCGGCAACGATCAGTCGATAGCCTGGCTCGCCAATTGGCTCCACAGCCGCTCCATTAATGACGTTGATTTTATTCAGCGTGTCCCCTGTCGCACTGCGTCGAATGGGGCCGAGAAAACCGGGATTGGCACCAGCGCGGATCAGATAGAGCGGGATACGGATATTGTTGTAACCAAACTCAGCCGGATGGTTGGGTGCGTGCACCACCCCACCATTTTTTAGCTGGATCCAATCGCCGGGAACACCGGCTTTGCTCACCGCGGCACGGCGCAGGATATCAAGACCAGCCTTGGAGATTGCGGCCCAATCGGTGGAGCTATCGACCTTGGCAAAGAGATCAAGCGCCTCAAACACCCAATAGGACGGGTTTAGGATCGGAGACGAACCGTCCTCAGGGATAAAGCCATATTGACCCGGCAAGATGGCAGGACCGGCCTCACTCGGCACGATCATCGTGCGGCCGACCGTTTGTATGATGGCGAGCGCACGTTGGCGATAGGCGTCGTCCGACCACTGCTCAGCGGCGAGCAGCAGACCATAAGCGATCAGAATATCGCCATCGGTGGCATTATTGGTGTCCGAGACATGCGGATCGGCGGTCGGCTCCCAGCGCCATGCAGCCAGGCCATCATTGCGGATCAGCAACTCGGTATCGGTGAAGGACCAAATCCGTTCAAAGCTGGCGCGATCATCGGCGAGGACCGCCAAGATCATGCCATAGCCCTGCCCTTCGCTATGGCTGATACTGCCATTGGCGCGATCAATGACGCGGCCGTTCTGCTCGACATAACTATCGAGATACAGGCGCCATTCGTCGGCGTGGATTTGTGGGCTTTTAGCGACGGCTGGCATGACAGCAAGTCCTAGAAAAGCCAGAACAACGAGCGGCAGACACTTCATTCTCGGCGTCCTACGGCATTCAGAACAAACGACGTTGCGAACATGAGCAAGACGCCCATGGCCATGATTGCCACGGCAAAGAACAGAATATTGCCAGAGAACCAGTTCGCAGCGACAAGGCGCATGTTAGCGAAAGAAAATGGCTGCGTGTTCACAAGGGTGTGATTGCTCAACGGAACGACTTGGACACCATCGGCATTGCGGGCCACTTCACTGATGCGGCCAGAAATTTTTCGCCAGTTGTCAACGACCAACATCCGCTCAGAGCCTTCGAGCAGGACCGCGCTATCGGCGGCCGTCAGCACCGTCCAAATGCCACCCTCTGGCTGACGCACTTGGGAGAGCGCAGCAGAATTGGCGGAAATGGTGCGCGGGCCGTTATCAAGGGCGCGGATGCGCAGGTCATCCAAGTTCAGACCCAAGCGTTGCGATAGCCAATCGGCAGGGCGGCGCCAAGCCGAGGTTTCGGCTTGCGGGGTCGCGAACTGATCGAGCGCCCGCTCATTGGGCGATTGGGCCGGAGCCGATACGCCCGAAATGCCGGTGCGACCGGAAATGGATACGGGCATGGCGCTAAGCGGCATGACAAGAATAGCGTTTTTGTCGGGGGTCAGCGCCGACTGGGACATAACCTCAACCGGCAAGATCGTGTCGGCGGCAGCGGCCACGCGGCCGAGAAGCTGCATGGCTGCGGTGAGATCGGTTTCGCCATCGCTGACCACAACCGGGACTGTGGGCTGCTCGGAATAGGGCCAGCCAAGTCCGGTGAAGACTTCAAGATTTGGCAAGCTGGCAGCGCGCGCAAACTCTGGCATGCGCAGGAGCGTGGAATTGGACAGAACGAAACGCGTGGGGGCCTGGCCGGTCCAGCCTGGCTGGCAGACCGCATCGGAGGCCGTCAACAGATTGACCCTGATGTCGACGACGTTTCGGCCTGGGCGCATATTGGTCATGGGTATCCGCATGACCGTATTACGCAGGATGCCGCTATCGGTGCGCAGCAAAGGCGTGGCCGAGGCGATCTGGCCATTGGTGTAGATATTGATCTCGCTCTCCGGCTCCACATCGGCCGAGAACGCCGCATCAAGGACCAGATCGAGCGTACCGTAGCGGTAGGCGTAGAAGTCTGCCGGTAGATCAAACTGCAAGCTGGTCGAGAAATTGCGCCCATTGAACTCAATGGTTTCGACGCCCAATTCGCTCAGCGAGATTTCCATGCCACCTTCAAGGCGCGGATGCGGTGTCGCCAAGTCGATGCGCGGACGGCTGGCGCCGCCGGGCGCCGCGATCGCGATGGCTTCGCCAGCTCGTTCGATCGCCTGCCAATCCGGCCCGGAGACAACCAGCGTATTGGCCTGGCTTTGCACCGCAATCATTGCGGCAACGGGACCGGTCGTCGCCTGAGGTGCTGCGCCGGCAACCGCGCTAGGCAGTCGTTCGGCAGGCATAACCACAACATCGAGAACGCCGGGGCGTGCTTGGGCTGAAAGCTCGGTGGCGCGTTCGACCTTCAAGCTTGGCACGCGCATGGCCAGCGACAATTGCTGGGTCAGACGCAAGAGCGCCGTGCGGGCACGACTATCAGTATGATCCGCTGTGATAACGCGGAGGGTCGTCGTGCCGTTCTCATCGACACCCACAGCGCCGAGATCGGACAATTGGCGGATGACGCCGACGTTGGCACCCTCAAAGCGCAGACGTGCACTGGTGCTTTCGATATCGGTCCACAACTCATAGGTCGAGGCGATGGTGCAGTCAGTGCGGTGACGCTGGCTGGCGGCAAATTCAATGACGTTTGGACCCGGACGCAGAATGCCTTGCGGCACAGCAAAGCTCAGTGCGCTCGGCTGGGAGGGCGAGGCAATGGGGGACTGGGCGATTTCAACCGAGTTGATGCGCAGCTTCACCGAGCTGTTCTCAGGGGCGACAACAACCGCATTGAGATAGGCCAGATCGAGCGAGGCTGGGGCCGCGGCCTGTTCAGCCGTCAGATAGACGACAACCGAACGGCGCACTTCTTCGCCTGCCAAATTGAACGTGCGTTCTGGCAGAATGGGACGCGAAAAGCTGACATTGACCGGCGCGAGAACAGCATCCGTGCTGGTCGGCGGGAGCGGCACGGCAGGGCTTGGTGCTGCCACGACACGATCGCTTTCCGGCGACATGTCGAACTGGGCCTGCGCCCCAACTAAGAGCAAGGTGGAGGTCAGGAGCGCCGTGGTGAGGAGGATGAGCTTTTTCATGGATTTGTCCTGCTCGACCCAAACCGCAACAGATAGCCTAGACCGCGTCCGGTTTGATAAAGCGCCATGCCGACAAAGCGCAGTGTTCCGCGAATGAGGCCAATATTGATTTGGCGCTGCTTCTGACGCTGCAGCCAAGTGCCAGAGTTTGCGTAGAGCAAATCTGCAATAAGCTCATAGTCCTTGCCAGACTTGGGCATGTAGCGCGCACCCAACACCACCGCTTTGCCTTCAGATTTTGTCGACGCCACGAAGATGTGGAGCTCTCGCGCTTCACTTTGCGAGAGAGGGGTGAACCGCACCACCGCACCAGCGCCTCTGCCCAAGCCCGAGGAATTGGGCAAACGTATGGCAAGGCCACCGGTCGAGACGTTGATGATATTGCCACGCAGCCATGTGCCATCGGTACCTTGGACTTCGCAGCGCCGATCAACATTGATGCGGCGGCTGGCGCGCTGTTCGCGGCGCTCGGCAACCACGCCCAAAGCGCAACCGGCGATAATGAGATTGAAGATGTTCCAGCTGCCCACCACCATGGTCACTTCGGCCTGATAGGGCTGTGTGGTGATCTTGTAGATGGTCATTGCCAGTGCGGCGACGAGCACAACAAAGATGATGTAAAAGGGACGCGACAGCTCGGACAAGCGCGAGACATCGACGCTTTCATCCTTGGACGTCACCTTGAACGAAGGCTTGGATGGATTGCGCACCACCGACAGCAGCGCGCCGAACAGGTGCACCGACTGAATATATTCGTAGAGCTCGGAAATCCACGGCCAGCGCCAGCGCCCAAAGAGCGAGTTCTGCATGACCAAGTTCACGATGAAATAGGTCAGCGTATAGGCGGTGAACTCACCGGCAGAAGCGGTGAATATCTGCAGATCGAGGAAGAGATAGCAGAATGGCGCGAACAGGAAGATCATGCGCGACAGCGGGAAGAGCCAGAACATGGTCGAAGACATGTAGCTGATGCGCTGCTCGATCTTGAGACCGCGCTTGAACAGCGGGAAGCTGAACAACATGATCTGCATCATGCCTTGCGCCCAACGGGTCCGCTGGCCGATGAAGCTGGCAAAAGTTGCTGGCTGCAGGCCCGCAACCAGCGGACGATCGATGTAGATCGAGTTCCAGCCACGGCTGTGCAGCTCAATGGCAGTCTCACAGTCTTCCGTGATCGAGCGACCCGAGAAGCCGTTCGTATGTTCAAGCGCTTCACGGCGCAGCAGCGCTGCTGAACCACAGAAGAACGACGCATTCCAGCGATCAAGACCGCGCTGAATGATGCCGTAGAACATTTCGTTCTCAGACGGCATCACCTCAAAGGTGCGCAGGTTACGCTCAAGCGGATCTGGATTGAGGAAGAAGTGCGGGGTTTGCACCAGGAAGAGACGCTGGTCGCGATCGAAATACGGCACGGTTTCCTGAAGGAAATCGCGCGCTGGCGCGTGGTCAGCGTCAAAAACGGCGACGAATTCGCCCTTAGACTGCGACAGACCGTAGTTCAGATTGCCAGCTTTAGCGTGCTCGTTGGCTGGACGCGCCAGATAGGACACGCCGAGCTCCTCGCACAAGGCGCGCAGCTGGGTGTAGCGTTCTTGGGCAACAACGGCGAGTTCAGGATCGGGATGCGAGCGCTTTGCATCGGTGGCACCATCATCGAGCAGCCAGACGGTCATTTTGTCTGCTGGATAGTCGATGGCCTTGGCAGCGGCCAAAGTGCCCGCCAACAACTCATAATCTTCATTGTATGTGGGGATGAAGATATCGACCGTTGGTACACGATCATTGGGTCCAAGACGGACCGAGCCGCGTGGCGGTATTGGCTTGAGCACGACAAACAAGCTCAAGAACAGCATGACGATGCAGTACATCTCAGCCAGATACAGGATCAGGCCGGGAATAAAATCGGCGATCTCGTAATAGGGCGGGATGGTGCTGGTTGTGCGCCAATAGGCATAGCGCAGCACAATGATCGTACCGAAGGTCAGCAGCAGCAGCCGCCAATTGCCCCCAAGGTTCAAAAGCTTGATGACAAGCATGGCCGACAGGAGCAGCACCGCCATGATCAGGTGAACTTGTAGGCTCACCGGGATGGCAATGAGCGCTAGCGTGGCAATCGCGATTGCCAGCCATGCAAAAATTGTGAGGGCCTTCGAAATTTTAGTCTCCTGCGCTCTCACAGACTCTATCGAGTGCTTGCTGGAGGGGATGGGACGAACACGCTCGGCGCGGATGGCGCTGTGTTAGTCGAACCAGTTGCCGATGTCCCAGAAGGTGGACGCGGCACCATTGGCCCGACGCCACTTGGTCTATCGGTTGGGCTTGGTATAATTGGCCCAGAAATTGACGGCACGATAGGTCGTGTCGTCGCCGCTGGCTGGGGTGCTGGCGCAGCGGTCTGTGCCTGCGCGGCAGGACGTGTGGTCGGGATGACCTCGGCAAAGCCTTGAACACCCAGAGGCCGAATAGGCGACAGGGTGGCACCAATCTGCATAGGGGCCTTGCCTGGAGGGAACACCCCGGTGTTCAGGCGCAGCTGATACATAACTTCGAGCAATTGCGCTTCCGTGACGCCACGACGGCACAGTTGAAGGCGGACATTGATGGAGCCACGATCCACCGCGCCGGAGGGGCGCAAGGTGGCTTCGATACGCTGCCAAGCATAGATGCAGACGTCGCCATTGCTCGGCTTGGCAATCGCGTAGCCGAAGGGACCATAATTGTTCTGCACGAAGAAGGGCGATACCGCCATGCCCGAATTGGGCCAAGCGGCGAGCGCTTCTTCGGTGAGGTTAACACGGGTGAACGGAATGTCGCTCAAACCAGCGTCGGACCCATCGCTCCCTTTACCCACGAAACGGATAACCGAGATTTTATTCTCGCCAGTGGTGCGGGCCGTGGTCTCGAGGAAAATGTCATGTTTGACGGCATTGGGGTACGTCGTCTGCACCACGCTCACCACTGCCGGACCGCCCGGAGGGGGAACAACGATGGACTGCGCCGGAGCAATCACCATCGGTTCGTGGGGTTTCAGCTCAGAGGTCGTCGCACAGGCAGCTAGAAACGCCGCCATACCAATGGACGCTAATATCTTAACTGTGAGCCTGCGCCGTGCCGCACTCAGCATTCTTGCCGGCCTTCCATACGTGAACATAGTCTAAACGCACCAAAGTGCCGAGCGACCCAAACCCCGGAACCCTCTGTCGCTAAATATTAATCAGCGCAGTTAAGCAGATGCTAACAAATCCCGTCCCAGCGCCACTTACCAATAAATTTTTCGTTCCGAAACACACACTTAACGATGTTTAACAACGCGTTAAATGAACATATTCGAACGGTTTTTCTTTACATGACAAGTGTATAGGTAGTGCGCTGACGAGTTATTCGACCACTGTGCGGCCGAACAGAAAAGACGTTAGGTCACAACTTAACTGTGCGCTGACATCAGCGACACTGGTACTTTACATAAAAAATAGAGCGGGGGAAGCGCCCTCACATTGGGGGCACATCTACGGATCGACCTTGAACATTGCCTCAAGGGGATCGGAAACAGTGGGCGCAACAAATATATCTGTCGCTGCAGAAGGAAGGGGAATTGGGCCGGAGCAATGCCGGCCCAAAGCTAGTCTCTTAGAGAACGACGGCGGTAACCTGAATTTCGACCAGCAGCTCTGGCAGAGCCAGTTTGGATTCGACGCAAGCACGGGCTGGGGTGTGGCCCTGTGGGACCCATACGTCCCAGACGGTGTTCATCTTGGCGAAGTCAGAAATGTCGCGCAGCCAGATGGTGGCCGAAACGATCTGGGTCTTGTCTGCACCCGCCTGAGCCAGAAGGCTATCGATCTTGGCAATAACTTCCTTGGTCTGTTCAACCACATCGGCGGTTGCTGGATTGCCAACCTGACCGGCCAAGACAACGACCTTGCCGGAAGCAGGGTAGGACACAGCCTGGCTCATGCGTGGGCCAGCTTCAAAACGTTCGATCATCACTCTCTCCTTGATCAATGGGCGATTGGTCACACGCCGGAGGGGGCGAATGCAAGCATTTTTGCGAAGCCCCAGTCACCACCCACGATTGCGCCTAGCACTTGATCTCAATGAGCATTTTTAACTCACGACAGGCTCAGCGCACGATCAAGATGGGTATAGCCACCATCAACGAAGTGCCATTGCCCGGTCGTGTGCCCGGACTTTGCATTGGAGAGCAGGAAAACCACGTCGGATGCTATTTCTTCAGAGGTGGTCATGCGCTGCTCAAGCGGAATGGCTTTGGTGATATCGGCCAGTTTTTGCTCGGGATTATCGAAGCTATCGACCCAACGGCGGTAGAGTGGCGTCATCACCTCGGCAGGAATAACGGCATTAACGCGAATGCCATCCGGCAAGAGGGCCGCCGCCCATTCGCGCGTCATCGCCAGTTGTGCGCCTTTGGCGGCGGCATAGGCGGACGTATTGCCCTGCCCCGTGATCGCAGTTTTGGAGGAAATGTTGACGATAGCGCCTTTTGACAGCCGCAGCCACGGCAGGGCGAAATGCGCCATGTTGTAATAGTGAATGAGATTGGCATCGAGCGATTTGCGGAAGGCCGCAGGGCCAGCTTCAAGGCCGATATTGTCGTTAAAACCGGCGTTGTTGACGAGGCCTTCGATGCGGCCAAACTTTTGCGCCACGGTTTCGATCGCACGCTGGCAGGCCGTGTCATCTGAGAGTTCCGTTTTGACAAAGCCGTAGTTCGGGGCGAGGGCTGACATTTTGGCGGAGAACTCTGCCGACAGCTCCGACCGCGCGACAATGACCGGAATAGCCCCTTCTTCAGCGAGGCCCAAGCTAATGGCCGCGCCAATGCCGGAGCCACCGCCGGTGACGATAACGACTTTGTCTTTAAGACCGAGATCCATTAAGCGCCCCGAAATGTGTTTTCTGCGATGGAGGACGGCTTCATCTCGATAGAGAACCCAGCGCGTTCAGGCGGCATATAGGCCGCATTTTGGATCACGCATGGATCAAGAAAGTGCTCGTGCAGGTGATCGACGAACTCGATCACGCGCCCGTCCTTGGTGCCCGAGACCACGAGATAATCGATCATTGAGAGGTGCTGGACATATTCGCAAAGGCCAACGCCACCAGCGTGTGGCCAGACGGCCTTACCATATTTGGCTGCCATGAGGAGAACCGAGAGCACTTCATTGAGACCACCAATGCGGCAGGCATCGATCTGGACGATATCAATGGCCTCGCGCGTGATGAACTGCTTGAACAAAATACGGTTTTGGCACATTTCGCCGGTAGCGACTTTGACCGGGCCAATGGCCTCGCGGATTTTGCGATGGCCCTCGACGTCGTCGGGGCTGGTCGGCTCTTCGATGAAATAGGGATTGAAGCGCTGGAGCGCATTGACCCATGAAATCGCCTGATCGACTTCCCAAACCTGATTGGCGTCGATCATCAGATAGCGATCTGGCCCCATGATGGAGCGGACGATCTCGAGGCGACGAATATCGTCGGCAAGATCGCGCCCAACTTTCATTTTAATATGGCTAAAGCCCGCTTCGACCGCTTCGGTGGCGAGGCGCGTGAGCTTTTCGTTGGAATAGCCGAGCCAGCCTGCCGAGGTAGTGTAGCAGGCATAGCCTTCCTTACGCAGGGTAGCGATACGCTCGGCTTTCCCCGCCTCGGCCTTGCGGAAGATGGCTAGGGCCTCTTCACGGGTGATAGCGTCGGTGAGGTAGCGGAAATCAATGATGGAAACGAGCTGTTCAGGGCTCATTTCGGCGACATAGAGCCAGACCGGCTTATTGGCTTGTTTGGCCAAAAGATCCCAGACCGCGTTGACCACCGCACCGGTTGCCAGATGCATCGCGCCTTTGTCAGGGCCAATCCAGCGCAGCTGGCTATCGCCGGTCACATGGCGCCAGAAGCGACCGGGGTCTTCCGCAATCCAAGCAAGGTCAAGCCCGACGACGCGATCGGTAAGGGCCTTAATGGCGGCAACTACAACTTCATTGCCACGGCCGATGGTGAAGGTGAGGCCGTGACCTTCCAACGCGCCATCGGCGCCCAGCACCACATAGGCGGCGGAGTAATCTGGATCGGGGTTCATCGCATCCGAGCCGTCGAGCGAGGCCGAAGTGGGGAACCGCAAATCATGGGTAGAGAGCGATGTGATCTTCATTTTGCACCGATCCAGTAAGGCCCCCTCACCCGCCGCTTAGCGGCGACCTCTCCCCCAAAGGGAGAGGTGGGGCTCTGAGTTTGAGTGGCGATGGGCAGGTGGGGTCAGCCCGTCCAACCGCCGTCGATGATGTGGACTTGTCCGGTCGTATAGGTGGCGCCCGCGAGATAGACGGCGAGATCGGCGACTTCCTGGGGCTGGGCGATACGGCCAATCGGCTGGCGCGCGATGAAGGCTTTTTTGGCCCCTTCGAAATCGCCTGTAGCGTGCCAACGGTCGTGCAGGCTCGGGCTTTCCACAGTACCGGGGCAGATCGCATTCACGCGGATGTTGGACGTGGTGTAGTCGCCCGCAATGGATTTGGTCAGGCCAATGACTGCGGCCTTGGAAATGGAATAGGCGGCGCGGTTGGGCACGCCTTTGATGGATGAGGCGACAGTTGCCATATTGATGATGGCTCCGTCCTTGCGCTCGAGCATCTGGGGCAGAATGGCGCGAATGGTGCGGATTTGGGCGCGGACATTGAGATCGAGCGCGAAATCGAGATCGGCGTCGCTCATCTCCAGAACCGAGCCGGAATGGACGACACCGGCGCAGTTGAAGAGCACGTCGATATGGCCAATCTCGGCGACTGCAGCGGCAACATCAGCATCCGAAAGGACGTTGAGGACGCGCGTCGTGATATTTGGAGTGCCGTTGAGCTCAGCCAGTTTGGCCGCATTGATATCGGTGGCGATAACCTTGGCCCCGGCCGCTGCGAAGGCCCGCGCGGAGGCTTCGCCAATGCCTTGAGCCGCCGCCGTAATGAGTACGATTTTGCCTGAAATATCGGCCATGTCTTTGGTCCTGATGAAGTGGAAAGGGGCCGGTCCCTCGTCCGGCCCCCCATAACAATCTTAGTCGTAAAGAACGGCTGCGATCTCTGGATCGGCCATGTTGTCCTTGTCGTAGTAGTAGAAGCCGGTATCGATGACCTTCGGCAGGGTTTCGCCCTTCAGTGCCTTGATCGCGGCGGCGACGGTTTCGTAGCCAATGCCCACAGGGTTCTGGGTGATCGCGCCGTTGACGAGACCGGACTGAACGAAGCCCTTTTGCGCGGCACCGGAGTCAAAGCCGATGACGACGATTTGGGAGTTCAACTCCTGCTTGCCGTTGGCAACGCCAATGGCCGAGCCTTCATTGGTGCCGAAAATACCCTTGAGATCTGGGTTTGCCAGCAGGATCGACTTGGTGACTTCGGTCGACTGCAGATGGTCACCACCGCCGTATTGAACGGTGACGATTTCGATCTTTGGATGGGCTTCCTTGATGCGGTTGACGAAGCCTTCAACGCGCTGAATGCCGGTGCCGCTGGTCTGGTCGTGACCAACAACAGCAATCTTGCCTTCGCCGCCGATGAGTTCGGACATCTTGTCGGCAGCCAGAGCGGCAGCGGCAAGGTTATCAGTGGTGGCAGTGGTCAGCGGGATGTCGCTATCGACGCCAGAGTCAAAAGCGATGATCGGAATGTTGGCGGCCTTAGCCTGTTCGAGCAGTGGCACGGCGGCCTGGCTGTCGAGAGCGGCAAAGCCGATAGCGTCTGGGCTACGCGATAGGGCTGCAGCCAGCTGATCGAGCTGACGGTCAACCTGGCTTTCGCTTTCTGGGCCTTCAAAGGTGATGGTCGCGCCAAGCTCTGCACCAGCCTTTTCTGCGCCAGCCTTTACGGCCTGCCAGAACTGATGCTGGAAACCTTTCGAGACCAGCGCGATGTCATATTGATCCTGCGCAAGGGTCACGCCGGAAGCGCTGACAAGTGCGAGTGCGCTGATGGCGCCGAGCAGAGTACGTCTAAGCATAGGGTTTCTCCTCCCAAGTGTTCACGTCTTGGCTCACATGAGCCGGTCGTCAGCGCCCAGATGGGGGCGCGATACAAGCGTCGCCACTAAAGGGTGCGGCGGCGCAGTATGTCGGCATAGACGGCCAAGATGATGATGCAGCCGGTGACAACCGTCTGCCATTCCTGCGCCACCGAAAGGATGCGCAGGCCATTGGCCAAAACTGAAATGATAAGCGCGCCGATGAGCGTGCCGAGCACGGTGCCGCGGCCGCCAGACAGCGAAGTGCCCCCAATAACCACCGCCGCAATCGCGTCGAGCTCATAACCCTGCCCCAAAGCGGGCTGCGCTGAGTTGAGGCGCGAGGCAATGAGAATGCCTGCAACGCCACAGATCGAACCTGCCGTGGCGTAAACGGCAATCTTCCAGCGATCAACGTTAACGCCGGAGAGGCGCACAGCTTCTTCGTTCGAGCCCAAAGCAAAAGTGTAGCGACCAAGGGCCGTTTTGCTCAGCACGAAGGCAGCCACGATCGCAACAGCGAACAGCACGAGCACACCATTGGGAATGGGCAGTGCAGGAATGACTGCGCCCACCAATGAGCCCTGCGCGATTTGCGTAAAACCGGGCGTATCGTTGAAATAGATTGGACGCGTGCCAGAAATGACCAGCGACAGGCCCTTTAGGATCAGCATCATGCCAAGAGTGGCGATGAAGGGTGGTACTTTGAGCTTGGCAATGACCGTGCCGGAAACAAGACCGGCGCAGGTGCCAGCGAGAATGGCGCCAACCACACCAACGGGCAGGGGCAAGCCGAGATAGGTGAGCAAAACGCCTGCGATGACGGCACAGAAGGTCATGAGCGTTCCGACCGAGAGGTCGATGCCGCCCGTGATGATGACCAGCGTCGCCGCGATGGCGAGAACACCATTGACCGAAGTCGCTTGCAGAATGGCCAGAATATTCTGGGTCTGCATGAAATTGGGCGAGGCCAAAGAGAAGACAATGATCAGCGCAAGAAGCCCTGAGAAGGCGAGCAGTCGATGGAAGGCGCCCGAAATGCGAATGCCTGACTTCTGTGCGGGTACGGCGGCGTCTGTCATAGTTTTTCTCTCCCCCTCAATTGGCGCGGAGGCTTAGCCCGCGCGCTTGAGCTCCATGCCGTCGCGCATGGTTGCCAGGCGCATGATTTCTTCTTGGCTCGCGCCACCGGGAAGGATGCCCGTGAGGCGACCTTCACACATGACAGCGATCCGATGAGCCAAGCGCAGTATTTCCGGCAGCTCGGAGGAAATCACGATGATCGCCTTCCCCTCAGCCGCCAAAGCATTGAGTAATTTATAGATTTCAGATTTCGCACCGACGTCGATGCCGCGCGTCGGCTCGTCAAAAATCAGCACATCGCAATCGCGCAGCAGCCATTTGGCGATGACCACTTTTTGCTGATTACCCCCCGAGAGCAGACGCGCTTCTTGCCCGTCGCTCGGTGTTTTGATGGCGAGCTGGCGAATGTAGCCCTTGGCCGCTTCCGCCATGCCGCCCTCATCGAGCACGCCGCCCGCACGCGTAAAGCGCTGGAGACTGGCAAGGGCGATGTTGTTGCGCACATCCATGCCGGTGGCGAGACCGAAGAGCTTTCTGTCTTCAGAGAGATACCCAATGCCCGCTTCGACAGCGTCCTTGGGAGAATTAATGGTGATGCGCTTGCCGTTGATATATACCTCGCCGCCGTCACGACGATCCGCGCCGAAAATCGCGCGTGCAACCTCGGTGCGGCCAGCGCCCATCAGCCCGGCAAAGCCGAGAATTTCGCCCTTGCGAACGGTAAAGCTGACATCGCGGATTTCGCAACCACGAGAGAAGTTTCGGACATCGAGCGCCACTGGCGCGTTTGACGTGTCCGGAATGACCAACGCCTCATTGGTCAACGCGCGCCCCACCATCATCGAGATAATGGTCTCGATGGGCGTGTCGGCAGCCGGAACAGTGCCGACGTATTCGCCGTCGCGCATAATGGTAACGCGATCGGAAATGCGTTTGATTTCGTCCATCTTGTGAGAGATGTAAACAATGCCAACACCGTCCGCCTTAAGGCGATTGATGATGGCGAACAGCTCGGCGATTTCGGCGTCGTTGAGCGCTGCGGTCGGCTCGTCCATAATGAGGACACGGCTGCGATAAGACAGCGCTTTGGCGATTTCGATCATCTGTTGCTTGGCGATGGTAAGGGTTTCGACCTTCACCGTTGGCTCAAGCTTCAAATTCATCTGCGCGAAAATTTCGGCCGCATCGCGATTGAGCTTGGCTTCGTCCAGAATGCCGAACTTGCGCGGCTCGCGACCGATGAAAATGTTTTGCGCAGCAGTGAGATCGCGCATCAGTGCCAGCTCTTGGTGAATGATGGAAATGCCGTTCGCCTGGGCCTCGCGCGGCGAGCTGATGTTAGTGTGAGCGCCGTTAACAAGCACGCTGCCAGCGTCGCGAGAATAGACGCCAGAAAGGATTTTCATCAGCGTGGACTTGCCCGCGCCATTCTCTCCCATGAGAGCATGAACCTCACCGGGCAAGAGTTGAAACTGCGCATTGGAGAGAGCGCGGACGCCGGGAAACGACTTGTCGACACCGGTCATCTCGACCAGCGGCACAAGCGTCGCGTTCACGTTCCCAGCCGGATTTTGCGCCACAGTGATGTCCTCCTCAGGGAGGCTCCTCAGCTATCCCTGCCCCGACCATAGTAACATGTTAGTACGCCTGTCAAGTGGTCTGACCAGTAGACAGGTTGACCGGTAATACCTATGGTGTGTTGTGGAGGTGGTCATGAAACTACAGGCCGTTTCAAACCGAAAACTATATATCCAGATTGCCGATCAGATCCGCGATCAGATCGCGGCTGGCGCGGTCGCGCCCGGCGTACAGCTGCCTTCAGAGCGCGACTTGGCCCAAAGCCTGGGCGTATCGCGCCCGACAGTGCGGGAAGCGCTGATCGCGCTGGAAGTCGCCGGTTTGGTCGAGGTGCGTGTTGGCGTCGGCGCTTTCGTTAAAGGGCCTTTGGCCCGCGAAACCGATCTTCCCGAGCAGAGCGCATCGCCCGTTGAAATTATGGCCGTGCGACGTCTTTTAGAGCCGGAAGCGGCGGCCTTGGCCAGCCAAGGCATCTCTCCTGCCGGTCGGGAACGTCTCAAGCAAACGCTCATCCGCATGGGCGAAGAGACAGCATCCGGGCAATGGTCGTCCGACAGCGACCGTACTTTGCACATGACGCTGGCTGAAGCTTCCGGCAATAGCGTTTTGCGCGAAACGCTGGAAGGTCTTTGGGCCTCGCGGACGGGAGCGGTCGACGAGCAGTTTCACCGGCACCTTGGCGATATCGACGCCGTTCGAGCGCATATTCTTTCCGACCACGTGTCTATTGCAGATGCCGTTTTGGCCGGGAATGCGGACGCTGCACGCGCCGCGATGACGGCGCATCTCGACTATGTCGCGCAAGCTATGACCGACGTTTGGGATTAATTCCCTCTGCATCGACGCAAGAAAAAACCGGGCCACCTCGCGATGGTCCGGTTTGTTTTTGTAGTCTCGATAAGCGTTTGGCTTAGATCTTGATGTCCTTATTCCCCAGCTTCATCAGCAGGAAGAGTGAGGCCATGGTCAGGACCAGTAGAATGGTCGAGAGCGCTGCGGCCGTGCCCAACTGACCACGGATCACCTCAGCATAGATGCCGAGCGCCAAGGTCTGGGTGCTGGTGTTGTAAAGGAAGAGCGTTGTCGAAAGCTCAGTAATGATGGTCACCCAGCTCAGAACCGCGCCCGAGAGAATGCCCGGGCCGAGCGCCGGAACGATGATGCGCGTGAGGGTTGTCCACTTGGACGCGCCTAGGCTCATCGCCGCTTCTTCAATGGCTGGGTTGAGCTGGCCCATGAGCGCGGTCGTCGAGCGCACCGAATAGGGCAATCGACGGATGGTCAGTGACAGCACCATGATCAGCGCCGAACCGGTGAGGATCAGCGGGCCGGTCGAGAACGCAGTGATCAGCGCGATACCGATAACCAAGCCCGGCACCACATAAGGCACCATGGTCATGGTATCGAGCACATTGCTGAGCCAGCCTTTACGACGCACAACGAGATAGGCAACCAGAACAGCGATCACCACCAGAATGGCGAGGGCGGTGAGGCCAATGCCAAAAGTGTTGCCGATGTAGCGCCAGATATCCCGCTGCGAGCCGACATAGTTCTTAAAGCCCCACCCATCGACGAACTGGCCGTATAGGGTGTTGCGGAAGGAGGAAATGACCACCACCACCAAAGGTGCGAGCGCGAGGAAGAGGAAGGAATAGACATAGGCGTGAACGCCAAAGTTTGCCCAACCCTTGATCTGCTTTGGCTCGATGGTGCGCATCGCCGTCATCGAGAATTTCTGACGGCTGGCCAGATATTTCTGGAACAGAAAGATCGACATGGTCACGAGGATGACGATGACGGCGACCGAAGCGGCAAAGCTCTGGTCGGTCGAAACTTCACCGACGAAGGACGAATAGATCAACACTGGAACCGTCCGGAAGCCCTGCCCGATCAGCATTGGCGTGCCGAAATCGGCAAAGGCACGCACGAAAACCAAGAGCGAGCCCGCGAGAACCGTTGGCCAGAGCAGCGGCGCAATAACTTGGACGGCGCGACGGAGCCCCGTAACACCCATGCTTTCAGCCGCCTCGAGCAGCGACACGTCGACCGTGCGCCAAGCACCCATGAGATAGGTGAAGATCAGCGGCACAAGCTGCAGGGTCAGCACGAGAATGATGCCCGGGAAGCCATAGATGCTCGGTGGTTTGACGCCGAATACATCCTGGATGAGCTGGGTCACCATGCCGTTGTTGCCCAGCATGAGGATCCAAGAATAAGCGCCGATGAACGGCGGCGACATCATGGAGGCCAGAATAAGGATCTGGATGATGCCCGAACCGCGGACGCGGAACATGGTCATGAAATAGGCGAGCGGGAAAGCCACGGCGAGCGCCAGAACCGTCACGCAGACCGTGACGAGAACGCTGTTCCACAGGGTGGAATAGTAAAGGCGCGAAGAGAAGAACTTCTCAAAGCCCGCCAGCGAAAACTCACCGTCGGCGCTGAAGCTGTTGAACATGACCGTCATCAACGGCCAGATCACCATCAACAAATAGCCAGCGGTGAGAACGACGGCGACCGTGGTCCAACCGTCGAACTTTTGCCGAGTTGCGCTCACTTGGACTTGCTCCGCGTGATCGAAACGCCGGTGACGGCATCAAAATAGGTCAAAACGTCGTCCTTGAAGACCAAGGATACCTTGTCGCCACGCTGCCAGAGCGCGTCACGGATCGAGAATTCAAGGAATTCTACGGTTTCGCCAGTGCTCAGACGCGCGCGGATTTGCGAATGGGAGCCGAGGAACGTTTCTTCAACGACCTCAGCTGGCAGACCGTTTTCGCCAACATGCACGGCTTCTGGACGTACAGAAATCTGCACCTTGCCCGTTGCCGTTGGCTGGATACGATTGGTCACGTCAAGCACAACGCCGTCGCCGAGATCGACAACGGTCTGATCACCGCGCTTTTCAATTTCGCGCTCGATAAGGTTGGTCTTGCCGATGAACTCAGCAACGAACCGATTTGCCGGGTTGCGGTAGATTTCTGCAGGCGTATCGCACTGCTGCACCACACCCTGGTTCATCACCGCGATACGATCCGACACGGCCATGGCTTCTTCCTGGTCGTGGGTGACGTAAACGGTGGTGATCTTGGAAGCGCGCTGCGCTTCCCGAATAGTGTCACGCATCTCAACGCGCAGCTTGGCGTCAAGGTTGGACAGCGGTTCGTCCATCAGCAGAACGGCGGGCTTGATCACCAGAGCACGGGCAAGCGCCACACGCTGTTGCTGACCACCCGACATTTGGCCCGGCAGACGATCCGCAAGATGGTCCATGTGGACCTGCTTGAGGGCGACGGAGACACGCTCAGCGGCCTCCGCCTTCTCGACTTTGCGAGTCTGCAGCCCGAAGGCAACATTCTTCGCCGCAGTCATCTGCGGAAAAAGGGCATAACTCTGGAACACCATGCCGATGTTTCGCGCCGCTGGCGAACGATCATTGATGACGACATCGTCAAAAGAGATCGTCCCGGATTCAATGGAATTGAAACCGGCGATCATGCGCAGCAAGGTTGTCTTGCCGCAGCCTGAGGGGCCAAGAAGCGTGAAGAATTCACCTTCATGAATGTCCAGGTCGAGATTTGGGATCGCGACCTGGCCGTTGTACTCTTTGCGCAGAGAGCGCAGCGCGATGCTGGTCACCGGGCTGCTCCTATTGGTTGTTAAACGTTCTTAGAAATTAGCTTCGAGGATCGTGCGGTACTTCGCAACGATCGCATCGCGGTTCGCCGCTACGTAGGCGCCATCTTCCTGAATGGTCGGGATGTCGGCCAGCGCTGGCAGGCCTGGCTTGACAACACCATCACGCAGCGGACGACCGGCGGTCTGTTCCGCCAGAATGGTCTGACCTTCTTCAGAGATGATGAAGTCCACGAAGGCCTTGGCGGCAGCTTCGTTTGGTGCACCCTTGATGACCTGGAGCGTTGCCGGCAGGAAGGCTGCGCCTTCAGACGGGTAAACGATTTCGACCGGCGCGCCCGAGAGGACGAAGTTGAGCGAAAGCGGTTCGTAGGTGAGGCCAACGAGATATTCGCCTGCAGCAACGTCCTTAGCCACCTGGCTGGACGAACCGATGGTGATGCCGTTGAGCTGGGTAACAAGCTTGCCAACAAAATCCCACGAAGCGTCGGATTCGTAGTCGCCGCCAACAGCCTTGAGCATGTTGGTGAGCTGAGCAAAGGCCGACGAGGATGCAGTTGGGTCGCCGAAGGCAATCTTGCCCTTCAGCTCTGGCTGCAACAGGTCTGCATAGGACTTGATTTCGATGCCCGCAGCAGCGGTCGCTTCGGTGTTGACCAGAAGGTTCGAACCGTCAGCCTGGTATGGGGTGAAGAAGCCGGTTGCGTTCTTGCCAGCTTCAACCATGAATTCATTGTTTGGCGAAACATATTCGGCCCAGAATTCAGTGTGGGCCGCAGCCTGAGCTGCGCCGCCGCCGAACAGCACGTCGCCCTGTGGGTTCGACGCTTCCGAACGGATACGCTGGTAGAGTTCGCCGGTCCCTGCGGTGATGATCTGGACCTGAACACCGGACTTTTCTTCAAAGACAGGGATCAGGCTTTCCAGCATGCCTTCTTCATTCGGGGTGTACACGGTGAGCGTGGTACCCGAAATAGCAGCGTCCTGAGCAGCGGCGCCGAGAACACCGGTCAGGGAAAGTGCGATAGCAGCAATTGTTGCTGCACCAATGGATGACGTGCGACGCATGTCGATATTCCTCTCATCGGCTATGACAAAGCCTGAGGGGAATTATCGCACGTTAGCGCATGCCATGTTCTGCAATATCGTCTTGGCCTCACCCCCGAGGGTATTGACAAAACGTTAACCTGAAGCGGCCGACTAGGTTTTCTCTGCTGGACACCGGATTTTCAAGTCTGAGCAATGGACCGAAAAAGTGGGAATTCTCCGAACAACCCTCTGATAATTCTATTGAAATCCAATCATGCATAGATTCTCACGAGGCCATTTTGCTCTCGCGGGCGGATCAAAAACTTGATCCAGACTACTCCAAAAAAGCGCGTGAAAATTCGATCCAGCGCGGCTGACCGCCGTGATATCAACGGTTTTAAAGGCAGGCGGCAGTGAGGAAACCGCGCACGCACCCACTGTAGCACCGGAAGCGTGACACTGTCGTGACACGCTTGGACGGCAGGACGTGCACGGCGCGCGCAGACAAGTCAGGAGGGCGGACGTCATAGCTCACATAGACAACACTTGGTAAGACTGGCCACCACTTTACAGAGCCGAAACGGCCGGTGGGCTCAAGCGTATGAAACGACGTGGCGCTACAAAATTGGTGAACCATCCCGCTAACGCATGAAGGGCAGAGCTCAAGCAAAAAAGATAAAATTTTATCGAAATTTTCTAAATTAAATTGTCCTAACGCCTTATCTAGACGTTATTTTTTCCTTGCCAGTGTCACTTACAAGAGAGCAGCACTGATGCTGCATATGGGGACACTGATGAATAACAAGCTCGCCGTATACGCTACAGCCTTCAGTCTTGTTTTTGGTTCGGCTCATGCTGCATCTGACATTTTTGTCGATCAACTTGGCCAAAATCTCCTGCCACTATCGAGCAACCAGATGGTGTCGATAGAGGATGTTAGTGACGTGGCTACCGGCGCTGCGAACTCTATGCGCAGTGTACGCAGCCAGTTTCGCAATACGACGTCATCTGCTTCTCTGCTGGTGCAAAACGGCGACGATAATCGTGCTGACTTCCATCAGACCGGCGCGGGTAATCTCGGCATAGTCATGCAGACGGGCATGATGAATAACGTCAACCTGTTGCAAAAGGGATCAGGCAATAGCGCAATGGTACTGCAGAGCGGCTATCGCAACATGGCCTCTGTTAGCCAGATGGGCAACAACCACAGTGCCTTTGTTGCGCAGCAAGGTATCGGCAACGTTGCGATCATCTCGCAGCGGTAACATGGTGGCGTCCGCGAAGGACACCACCACTACACTGGAGCTACTGACCGACCTGATCGGCCGGCGGCAGCACGTCAGGATCTGTGACACCAATCCTGACCTAGGTCACCAAAATCCGGAAAATCGATTGAGAACCCAGGGCTATCGCTGCCACCTTTGCGCTGGCCCTGACCGTAAGCAAGCAGCCAGTTCCCATTAATGGGATCTCCCCCAAGCGAGGGATTTATTGGTCGATAGATCAATTGTGAAGCAGCGGAATATTGCGTCGCGACCAGCGCGACCATTGCAGCAAGACCGATTGTTTTGATCAGTCGCGACATGATTGAACTCCTGAACACTAATTTGGCTTGTTAAAGACGTACATGCGGCCGGGAACGATCACGACCACCTGATTTTTCAGACCATTAATGCCGGTTGGCATCATGTAGTTGTGGCCGCCAGCCTGCAGCGCGACGACCGCTGAATTCTGGCCGCCGACGGACATTGCGCCACCGAGATCATCGCCAACTTGGAGGAACGCCACGTCGTTTCGTGTACCGCTGACGCCAAGTAACTGGGTATTGTTGGTACCCACGCTCGCCTGCAGCACGTTGTTGCCGCTGCCCGACTGCACCAGCAACATGGCCGAGTTCGAGCCCTGAATGGCCTGTATTGCGCGGTTATTGCTCCCTGACTGAGCGATGATCGCCGCATTGTTGGCGCCAGCAATCGCGGCATTGGCAAAGTTGTTTTCGCCAATTTGGGAAATCATGGTCGTTGACCCGACAGTGTCCGGGCGAAGAGCCTGGACTGGAAGAAGGAGAGGACCGATGACCGAAGGGTCAGTACTTAGATACTGGCTGCCTTCGGGATAGATCCCGTTAGGCATTCCAACGATAGCCGCTGTCGTCAGCGGTTCGGCCTGAACCGCAACAAGCGCAACGCTCGTCATCAGGGCAGCACCGCCTAGCGTACGCAGAATTTTTTTCACCATGGTTTTCATCCCCATTCTTGGTGTCAGGCAGGCATGGAATTCATGTCGAGCACCAATTCCTGCTCGAGACGGCACAGGCTGTGCCCAGCGCTGTCGGCGACATCGAGTTGCAGGAACAAGCGAGCTGGCAGATCGACGTCGACCCGGGACGTGCCGAGTGTGCCGCTGGAGAAACCCCAGCTCTGGCTTGTCTGGCTGGCGCCACTGGCCGAGCGTTTCGCAATCCTAAGCCGCACTGTGCCGGACAGCGCCGACGAGGTTTCGATGAATGACCTCAAGGAGGCCATGGAGCCGAGATTTACCGCCACGCCACATGCGGAGATGCGCGGGTCGAGGATGTCACCTTCTATGATGCGGTCACTCATCGAAGCTTCGCTTGTGCTGGTGGAAACGAGGATTGTCAGGAGAACGAGGGCAAGGCCGCACATTGCGTCCTCCGAAGTGTACGGGGCGCCGAAGCGACGCCCCGCAGAAGTTCGGTTAGTTCGACTGGACAACGGCTGCCATGTTGCCGCGACCAGCCTGGAGGATGAGCGAATTGTTGTTCATTCCCGACTGAGCAACGAAGGCATGGTTACGAGCCGAACCAGCACCCGTGCCGTTCTGGATCACGCTCGACGCGTTGCTCTCGCCACCCTGTACAATCCAGGCGTTCGAGTAGTCGCCGAACTGGGCAACATTGGACGCGTGCCCCCCTGTGCCACCCTGGAGGATCAGTGCCCCAGAGTTATTGGCCGCCTGGACGATCAGCGAGTTGTTGCCTTCGCTAGACTGTGACGTAACGGCCCAGTTTTCATTGCCAGCCTGGATGGTCACTGCAGTGCTGAACGACGCCGTCTGGGTCGTCACGGCAAAGTTTTCGTTGCCGATCTGAGCGGTGAGGGCGAGGTTCCCGGCGACAATGGTTAGATCAGCCAGATCTTCAAGGCTCCTAACCTCGGTCAGATCAAGATTGCCGGTTTGGCTGGTCAGAGCGAAGTTGCCGTCGCCGACCTGGATGTTGCCAGCAGCGGAGGCAAGAGCTGCGTCCTGACGAACGATGGCACCGTTGTCGTCACCAAACTGCACATTGGCACCAATGGTGCCGACGGTCAGCTCTTGGGAAACCATGCCAAAATTGCCGTCGCCGACCTGGACGTCCAGAGCGAGCGAGGCTGTGGCGCCGGTCTGAGAGTTAACGGCGAAGTTCTCATCGCCGATTTGAACAATACCGGCAGCAGAAGCGGCAGTGGGGATTACAAACGCAGGCGTACTCTCGGCCACCGCATTGGCAACGAGGAGAAGAGGAGAAACAACCGCGTTGACACCCAGCCCCAAAACGCCCTTCGCTACATCATACGCAACCTTGCTGCCATTGCTCAAGGTGGACCTGTTCACAACTTGCCCGTTATCCCGGCGACGGATCACAACTTCGGTGTCAGCCGTGACCTGCATTCCTTCAGCAACGATAACCTTTCCTGTCTGTGAGTTTACTGCCAAATTTTGATTGCCGACCTGAAAGGCAGCAGCCGCGGACGATACAGCAGGAGCGCTGTCGGTACCCGCTGCAACGAACTCGTATGCTACTTCACCCTTCCAATCGGTCCAACGGATATTCCCGGTTGAAACCACCCCCTCCCGTAGGGTGTACGAAACATGTTGCTCTTCACCCTGGACGTTGAATGCGCGGTTGCCGTTACCAACCTGAACGATGCCTGCGAGAACACCCGAGCTCTCGTACTGCTGGAGATTACTGGCGAAGTTGCCCACGCCGAACTGGGCGATCAGGCCGGTAGCGTCGCTGACATCGTCCTGACTGTTGAAGCCCCAGTTAGAGGAACCAACCTGCAGGATGCCCGCCGAACTGCCTGCCGCGTCGTTCTGTGTATTGCCAGCGACATTCATCTCACCGAACTGAGCAATATTGGCTTCTACATCGTTAGACGTCTGCAAATTGCCAGCAAAGTTCGAGACACCAACCTGAAGAATCCCGGCTTCGAGGTTCGCGCCTTCCTGGAAGTTGCCAGCGAAGTTGCCGGCTCCAGCTTGAAGCACCGACGCTGATGCTCCTTCTGCCGAGACCTGACTATTCGCGGCAAAATTGTCGAGGCCAAGCTGGATGATCGACGCATCAAGGCCTTCAACTTCGGCTCCGACATTCTGCTGATTGTTGACGGCAAAATTGTTGGCACCGACCTGTAGAATGGACGCATCGGTGTCGTTGACATTGCTTTGAGCGTTCAAGGCCGCATTGCTGAAACCGAACTGGGCAATGGTCGCGGAGGTCGGATCGACATTATTCTGCGAGTTTGTTCCGTTGTTAGAAGCGCCAACCTGCAGAATAGTTGCGGTTGCCTCGGTCGAGTTGGCGTCCTGGGTATTCCGGCCCGTATTGCCCAGACCGATCTGAGCAATAGTCGCAACACTGTTCTCAACACCGGTTTGCGCGTTGGTGCCGCTGTTGCCAACGCCAATCTGCAAAGTTGCCGCCGTGTTGTTCGTGGGCTCGTTGTCGCCGTCTTGTGTGTTGATCGCCGTGTTAAATGCACCAAACTGGGCAATAGAAGCCTCACTGCCAAATT
Source organism: Devosia sp. MC521 (assembly GCF_014127105.1). Taxonomy (NCBI): domain Bacteria; kingdom Pseudomonadati; phylum Pseudomonadota; class Alphaproteobacteria; order Hyphomicrobiales; family Devosiaceae; genus Devosia; species Devosia sp. MC521. The sequence continues at coordinate 209,803 of NZ_CP059902.1, read as the reverse complement.
CGTCCCGCTGAACGTTATCGGCGGTATTAAACGCACCAATTTGAGTGATGTCAGCGGTGTTTCGTTTGTCTGGATCGCTACGTCCGCCCTGCAAAGAGTAGTTGGCCGCGTCGTTCCCGACACCGATTTGCGTGATATCCTTTGTAATATTGGTCCCGCACTCAGACCGGTTATCAGCCGTGTTGGCCACACCAAACTGAGAGATGTTGCTTAGCTGATCAACAGTATCGTCCTGTGTGTTCTTGGCCCGATTGCCAATGCCAAGCTGAGTGATGCTTGCTTCGCTTCCAGCGTTGTAATCTCCACCGTGGAACGTGCCGACCTGCTTGTTTTCAGCCGTGTTGAATGCGCCCGCCTGGAACACGGATGCGTCCAAGTTTGAGCCATCGTCCTGAATATTTTTAGCAGTGTTTTCAATGCCGAGCTGAGCAATACTGGCATTTGAGTAGAAGACCTGTTGCTGCCAATTTTCCGCGTCGTTGTCAGCGCCGACCTGCAGAATGTTGCCAGCGCTGGTGCTGCCGCCGACCTGCGAGTTGGAGGCGTAGTTTTCGCTGCCGAATTGTGCAGCATTTGCAAGATTTTTTGTCCCACCAGCCTGTGTGTTGTGCGCCTCGTTCTCGACGCCCAGCTGGAGAATATTGGCGGAGTTTTGAGAGCCAGGTCCACCGCTCAGCGGACCAGCCGGATTGTAGCCCGAATTCTGGCTATTGGAGGCGATATTGCCCAGGCCTGCCTGGAAAATTTCTGCGCTATCGGCACCACCGTCCGCCTGGGTGTTGATAGCTTCATTCCGAACGCCCAGCTGCGCTATGGCAGCCTGATTTGGCGCACCGTCTGTCTGATTATTTTGGGCGACATTTTCGACACCGGCCTGGAAGATTGAAGCCTCGTTGCCGTGCCCAGTATAGCCACCTCTCACTTGCGTATTGGTCGCGTCGTTGCCGCGTCCAAGTTGAACAATGGTGGCCACTGCATCAGTGGGCGCCGTTTGGGAGTTTGTGGCCTTATTGTCTACGCCAAACTGCGCGATTGACGCTTCGCTATTGGCAGCACCGGCTTGTAAGTTAAACGCTTTATTTTCACTGCCAACTTGTAGGATAGACGCCTCACTATCCACGACCGGGTAGACGTCGGAGACCTTTTGGCTATTCACTCCCAGATTGTCCGAGCCGAGCTGCAACACCATCGCGTCGCTGTTAACCGTGTCAATCTGCGCGTTGAGTGCAAGGTTCTTCGAGCCGCCCTGCATTATGCCCGCATTGGAGCCATTGGCGTCGATTTGGGTGTTGAATGCAATATTGCCTAAAGCGTTGTTATTGCCGTTGACCTGCAAGATGCCAGCGTCGTTGTTAGCACCGCCGATTTGCGTACTGCTCGCAGCATTGGCGTGGCCACCCTGAAAAATTGAGGCCCGTTGAGGACCTGAGCCCGCCTGAACGAAGTTGCCGACGAAATTGCGGTTGCCAAACTGGGCCAGACCCGCGACCTGATCGGAGCCTTGCTGAATGAAGTTACCACCGATGAAGTTTTCGTGGCCGAACTGCATCACACCGAGGGTGTTGCTGCCATCCTGCGCCACACCGGGCTCAGAGAGGTTACTACTCGTCAGCGGCATGAAAACGTTACGAGTACCATATTGATACACAAAGCCGTCGTTGCCCTCGGCATTATTCAGTGCGACCTGCGCAAGGTAGGCAAAGTTACTAAAGTCGCGTTGCGCGACGAAAGCGTTGTTGGACGTAGCGTCCTGCGCCAGAGCACCGGTTGCGCCCAAGGCAACGACTGCCACGCCAGCCATTAATGCATAGCGATTCATTGTCTCTCTCCTTGCCTCCACTTCGTCCCAGGGTGGAAGGCAATCCCCCGATTACCGCTGCCGCTAGTTCGCGGTTAACAGGGCGTTAACTTAGACAGAACGAAATAGTAAGCAAGTAAAAGGAGAGTCTAAAGTTAGTCGGTCAGAATAACTTACTGAACTTAGGTGCGTTTAGGCAACATCCAGTAAGATCTGCCGATGCATAAATCCGCATGGACATGGGCGCCTAAATGACAAAACAACAAGCCAAACGACATCCACTGCCAATCATGCACACGCGCCCATACGAAATGCGTAATTACGGCACTCATAATAAATAGAATCTAGAATCAGGGCCGACCAATTCTCGCGACTTGGTACTGAAAGCTTAGGCGACCAAGAAAAACGTCATATAAACATCCAGAACAGATGTGGCCGCAGCTTGCCGAGCAGCGCTGCAAGTTCTCGGTGCGCGCAATCTTTCGTGCACACGCACCACTCGTAGGCCTGTATGCAAAACCCTTTTCAGCAACAGGCTGCAAGAACAGTCTCGCCAAACTAGGTTCATTAAGCGAGCTGGCATGCCCAGCGGCCATGCCTATCACTAAGGCACGGCACTCGATCACCTACAGGAGCGTTGCAACAATGTGATGGCACAATCGGTCAGACCGAAAATCCGTACACTCCATACCCACCAACCGTCGACGATGGACCATCAGACCTTGGGTCGGCTGTTCGACACCGGTGCGCCCGTCACCGCCCGGACGACTTGCTTGACCTGTCGCAAGAGAATAGCGAGTTCTGTCGACCTGACAGTCGTCTTCGCCTATTTTCGGGCGACTTACTGGCTGCTTGCCAAAATACCGCCAGCTCCGCGCAATCGTGTTCGAAACACGTCGCATTGCAGTTTGGCGCGGACAGTCATCGCATTGTTCGGCATCAGCACCTGTGTCTCAGAAATGGGTTTGCGATTTGAGGAGAGTTCTGGTCTCGTCTGAGTGACGAAAGACCCAGAATGACGACGAAAACAACGAAGACGAAATCATCCGCAGAGCAGGTTGTGAAGGACATTCGCCGCGCGACACGACGACACTTTTCCGCCGAGGACAAGATCCGGATCGTGCTCGACGGATTGCGTGGCGAGGACAGCATTGCTGAGCTGTGCCGACGTGAAGGCATCGCCCAGAGCGTCTATTACTCTTGGTCAAAGGAGTTCATGGAAGCTGGCAAGCGACGTTTGGCTGGTGACACAACTCGTGCCGCCACCAATGATGAGGTTCGGGATTTACGCAGGGAAGCAAGCGCGCTCAAGGAATGCGTTGCGGATCTGACGCTCGAGAACCGCCTGCTTAAAAAAAGCATGATCGGGGATGGGGAGGATATCGAATGAGATATCCAGCCTCAGAAAAGCTCGAGATTATCCGACTGGTTGAGCAATCGCATCTCCCCACCAAACAGACGCTGGACCGGTTGGGTATTCCGCGGCGAACCTTTTATCGTTGGTACGATCGCTACTTGAACGGTGGCCCTGAGGCGCTGGAGGATCAATCCTCGGCACCAAGCCGGGTCTGGAACCGTATCCCGACCGGTATCCAAGACCAAGTCATCGAGATGGCTCTGGAGCACTCCGAGCTGAGCCCGCGCGAACTGGCGGTTCGCTTCACCGATGAGAGGGGCTATTTTATCTCAGAAGCCAGCGTTTACAGGCTTCTCAAGGCCCATGATCTCATCACCAGCCCCGCTTACGTAGTGATCAAGGGGGCCAATGAGTTCCACACCAAGACCAGCCGTCCCAACCAGATGTGGCAGACCGATTTTACCTATTTCAAGATCATCGGCTGGGGCTGGATGTATCTCTCCACGGTGCTGGACGATTACTCCCGCTACATCATTGCCTGGAAACTGTGCACGACCATGCGGGCTCAGGATGTCACCGACACTCTGGACTTAGCATTAGCAGCTTCAGGGTGTGATCAGGCGCATGTGCGGCACCGGCCGCGCTTGCTGAGTGACAATGGCCCCAGCTACATCGCCCAGGATCTAGCCGACTATATCGCAGCCAATGACATGGAGCATGTGCGAGGCGCGCCGCTTCATCCCCAGACACAGGGCAAGATCGAGCGCTGGCACCAGACGCTCAAGAACCGCATTCTACTCGAGAACTACTTCATGCCCGAGGACCTCGAAAGCCAGATCGAGGCCTTCGTTGAGCACTACAATCATAAGCGCTATCACGAAAGCCTCGACAATGTGACACCCGCAGATGCTACTTCGGCAGAGCACCTGCCATCATCAAAAGGCGTGAAAACATCAAGCGCAAAACAATCCAGCATCGACGCTTGATGCACCATAGGCTTGCCGCATAACATCAACCGAACGACGAGCAGTGCTCTCCGCTAATTAAAGCGCAAATCTGAGCCAAAACATCTGACGACGGACAGTCAAAGACCGGCCGATCCACAACATCTGGGAGGCGGCGCCGGTCGGGACCGACGTCATCATGATGCCCCCCCAATCTGCGCAGGGCAGAAGGGGAGCGCCGGTATCGCCGTGAACTCGCGGCCCAGGTCAGTGCCAGCCTGAGCGCCGAGCGCCAGGCCATTTGCCAGGCCGCGGCGATGGATCATGGTATGGCGCCCGTCGGTCTACATTGGACGCGCCTGGCGCGCTTTATCCGCGGGCCCGGCATCGACGGCGCCATCGCCAGCGATGTCGGCAAGGTGCTGGCTTTCGTAGCGCAGGTGGAGGTCTTCATCACCCACCAGTCTGGCTCGCGTCCCAGCATCGAACGCGAGCTGCAGCGCCGGCTCGGCCCGCTGCTGGCCAGCCGCCACGCTCTGCACTGGGCGCCGCTGGTGCTGATGGTGTTCAGCACTCTGCCGTCGATCAAGGCGGCGGTGGACGCTACCACTATGGCGCGTCTCAATGCCCTGCTCACCAGCACGGACAAGGTGCGCCCTCTGCTCCGCCTGTATGCCGGGATGATCGCGGCACTCTACCCCTGGCTCGGGCGCCGGCTGCTGATGAAGGCCCCGAAGTTCGGCCCGAAGATGCGTTTGCAAGCAAGCCGCGCCTAGTCGAAAAGAAGCGAGGCATGGCGTCCCCTCCGAGTTCCAGCCATGCTGGCGGCCACTTACTCCGCTCGCTAGAGCTCGGGTTAAGTGCTCCGCCAAGTGAGTGGCCGCCCAAGGGGCGTCTCTTTTCAATGACCGTAAGGGAGGGGCAGAGAAGAAGGCGAATTAGGACGCGTGGTGGAAAGCCCTTTGTCCTTATCCAGACAACCGAGCACGAGGTTGACGCAGAAACAGGCCGCGTATCATTACCCCCCCAGGGCCTTCGGCGCTGGGGCAACGCCGAAGGCGTCCGCGGCCTGCTTCTGGGTCAAGGCCGCCGCCAGGCTCCCTTCTCCAATGCGCGCGCAGCGCAGCGATCGCAATATTGGTTCCCCGGCCCAGCATTAGCGGGTCGGGTGCAAAGTCAGCGGCATTTGAGGAGGGATGCAGTGGCCGGACTGAGGGCGAACAGTTTATAGAAGTTTGCTCGCAAAAACTTCAGAGAAGCATCGCGAAATAGGTGGCGCTGTCTCCCACTCGCGGTCTCTGACCAAGCTGAATCCTTCCCTTCAAAGTCATCGGTGCTTTCGCCCCGCGCTTCGCGCCTTTCCGGTAGCTGCCTTTTCGGTGGCTGGCGCTATTGCTCGCAAAATCGCCCCGGGTTAAAGGTTGCGACCGAGATGTTAATCTCTGGCAGTCTGGTGGATCTCGGTTGGGGACTTTCATACCAGAATTGTGGACTCTGGAATTTTAGGCCTGGTAGTTTAATGACAACGAGAACTGTATTGGTGACTGGGGGCGCAGGCTTCATTGGCTCTGCAACCATTCGTGAGCTATTAGCTGACCCCGAAATATCAGTCGTTAACATTGATGCACTAACTTACGCCGCCAGCGTCGCTTCTGTAGAAGGCTTGACCTCCACCGGCCGCTACGTGTTCGAACACCATGACATTTGCGACCGCGCTGCCCTTACTCGCATTTTCGAAACCCATTCACCCAGTGCCGTCATGCATCTAGCCGCAGAATCGCATGTCGATCGCTCGATCGATGGACCTCTGGCTTTCATCCAGACTAATCTGGTGGGCACCGCAAACCTGCTAGAGGCAACCCGGTCCTACTGGTCTACATTGGACCCGGAACGGAAATCAGCCTTCAGGTTTCTGCACGTCTCGACCGACGAAGTGTTCGGCGACCTTGAGCCGGGCGACCCTCGCTTTGACGAGGACAGCAGTTACCAACCGAGTTCGCCCTACTCGGCGAGCAAGGCCGGTTCGGACCATCTGGTTCGCGCCTGGCACCGCACCTATGGGCTACCCATCCTCATCACCAACTGCTCGAACAATTACGGGCCACGCCAGCACCCCGAGAAGCTCATTCCGCTAACCATCTCTCGCGCGCTGAACGGCCAGCAGCTTCCTGTCTACGGCGACGGTAAAAATATTCGCGACTGGCTGTATGTCGAAGACCATGCCAGCGCGCTGGTCCGAGTGCTGCGGACTGGTGCGGTCGGGCAGACGTACGCCGTCGGAGCCGAGTGCGAAAGGACCAATATAGACATCGTCAACGCGATCTGCGCCCAGCTTTCACTGCAGGCGCCCCATCGGGCGCCTGCCGATGGCTATGCAAGCCTGATTCACTTCGTTCGCGACCGTCCCGGGCACGATAGGCGCTATGCGATTGATCCCAGCAAGATATGCTCTGAACTCGGGTGGCATCCGAAGGAGACCTTCGAGACCGGCTTGGCAATGACGGTTCGCTGGTACATCGACAATCTGGACTGGTGTGCTACGATTCAGGCGGGCATTGTTGGTGCGGACCAAAACGCGAGAGTGGCAAAGTGAAGGGTATCGTACTGGCCGGCGGTGCCGGCAGCAGGTTGTTGCCCCTGACGCAGGGGACATCCAAGCAACTCCTGCCGATCTACGACAAGCCGATGATCTATTATCCGCTGTCGGTCCTGATGCTGGCAGGCATCCAGGATATCATGATCATCACCACGCCAGAGGACGCAACCTCTTTCCACCGTTTGCTCGGCGACGGTAGCCGCTTCGGCCTAAACTTGGTCTATGCCCAACAGCCATCTCCCGACGGATTGGCTCAGGCCTTTATCATCGGCGAGGAATTCATCGGCAATGACTCGGTCTGCCTGATTCTGGGCGATAACATCTTTCATGGTGAGGGTCTCACCGCCAAGGTCACTAATGCCAGCGCTCTAACTTCGGGCGCCGTGGTGTTCGGCTATTCTGTAAAGGACCCGGAGCGGTTTGGCGTTGTAGAATTCGACCAAAACCAGCGCGCCGTATCCATCGAGGAAAAGCCCGCCGAACCGAAATCAAACTTCGCCGTGACCGGCCTTTATTTTTACGACAACTCGGTCGTCGAGATCGCCAAGTCGATCAAGCCATCGGCGCGTGGCGAACTTGAGATAACCACGGTCAACCAGATCTATATTGAGCAAAACCGGCTTGAAGTAGAACTGCTCGGGCGGGGCTATGCCTGGCTCGATACCGGCACCGTAGAAAGCCTGATCGAGGCTGGGACCTTCGTCCAGACGATCCAGCACCGTCAGGGCTATAAGATAGCCTGCCTCGAAGAAATCGCCTTCAACAAAGGCTGGATCTCGGCCGAGCAGATGCGCAGGTCGGCGCTTGTAATGAAGAACAATGACTATGGCCAGTACATGTTGAGTTTGGTTGGCGGCTTCGCGGTCTGACATGGCTTATTTGTCCGAGCAACAGGTTCTTGGGCTAGGGCTGAAGAGTGTCGGCACCGGCGTGCTGATCAGCGACAAGGCCTGCATCTACAATCCTGAAAAGATTTCTATCGGCAACCACAGCCGGGTCGACGATTTCTGCGTCATCTCAGGACTTGTCACGATTGGCGACTATTCCCACATCACAGCCATGTGCTTAATTGCCGGTGGCATACCGGGTGTGTTCCTCGATCACTTCTGCACCCTGGCCTATGGCGTGAAGATTTTCGCCCAGTCCGATGACTACAGCGGCGAAACCATGGTCAACTCCATGGTTGACCGTGAGTTTAAGAGGGAGATTTTTCTGCCCGTGCATGCGGGGCGTCAAGTCATCATGGGCGCCGGCTCGACTGTGCTGCCCGGCGTGAAGCTCGCCGAAGGGACGGCACTGGGAGCCATGTCCCTTGTCAACAAGAGCACCACGCCTTGGGGCATCTACGCTGGCGTCCCCGCCCGGCGGCTGAAAGACCGAAAAAAGGACCTGCTCATGCTGGAACAAAAATACCTTGAACAACAGAGGAACCGGCTTTGAAAGTTCCCTTCAACAAAATTTATCTGACGGGCAGGGAAATGGATTATCTCGCCGCTTCCGTTTCTGCAGGCAAGCTATCCGGCGACGGTCCATTCACGGCGAAATGCCAGGCGCTGCTCGTCGATCGCTACGCGTTCAAAAAGGTCTTGCTGACCACTTCATGCACGGATGCGCTTGAGCTTTCTGCCCTTTTGCTGGGAATAGCTCCAGGTGACGAGGTCATCGTCCCATCCTATACCTTCGTTTCATCCGCCAATGCTTTTGCGCTACGCGGTGCCAAACTGGTCTTTGCCGATTCGGGCGCCGACAATCCCAATGTGGATCCCGACGACATTGCTCGGCTGATCACGCCGCGAACCCGCGCCATTGTCGTCGTGCACTATGCCGGCACAGCCTGCGACATGGATGCCATTATGGCACTGGCAAACGCGCATACCATTCCAGTAGTTGAAGACGCCGCTCAAGCCATCGACTCCTATTTCAAGGGCCGGCCGCTGGGCAGTATCGGCCAGTTTGGATGTTTCTCATTCCACGAGACCAAAAACATTGTGTCCGGGGAGGGGGGCGCCATTATCATCAACAACGTTGATGACTTCAAACGCGCCGAAATCATCCGTGAAAAGGGCACCAACCGTTCGGAATTCATTCGCGGCGAAGTCGACAAATACGGCTGGGTAGAAGTCGGCTCATCCTTTCTTCCCTCCGAACTGATCGCCGCCTACTTGTTGGCACAACTCGAGAATGTCGATGCGATCCAGGGCAAGCGCATCAGTGCCTGGAACCATTATTATGACAGGTTCTCCGCCGCAGAGACGCTCCACGGAGTCGCCCTGCCCCATATTCCGCATTGGGCCACCAACAATGCCCACATGTTCTACTTGGTCTGTAGGAGCGAAGACGAACGTACGGATTTGATGCAGCATCTCAAGGCCCAGGGCATTCAGTCGGCAACGCATTATCTGTCGCTTGAAGTGAGCCGCTACTTCTCATCGCTGCACACCAGACAGGCCCTGACCAACAGCCAACGCTATACAGATCGCCTGCTCAGGTTGCCCCTCTTCGCAGGAATGACAGCGGTAGAAACCGAATACGTCACCGATCACGTCATAAAGTTCTATGACGCCAGGCGCTAGGTTCCCGGCAGGGAACAGTATAGTCGCGCGTCTGCTTCGGGCGGGAGCTGCGACGCTGGTCATCATGTCCTCGCATGGCCTGCGAATGCTCCTCAGCCTTGTCATCATCAAGGCCATCGCAGTGCATCTGGGTACGGCTGGGCTCGGACAGCTTGGCAACTTCATGAGCATTACTAGCGCCATGGCCATATTGGCCGGCGGCGGCATTGCCAATGGCGTGACCAAGTTCGTTGCCGAGTTCAGCGATGACAAAGCGCGCCTCAACAGCTTCCTGCGCGCCGCAAGCGTCTATGGCCTCGCCTTTGCGACGATCATCCTGCTGGCCAGCGTCGTCCTTGCCGTCCCATTGGCCGGACTGATCTTCGGCTCACCGGATTACTGGTGGCTCGTGCCGATCATAGGCTTCCTCCAGATTGCCGGCTCGCTTGGCGTTATCGCGGTAGGAATCGCTAACGGCCTGCGCCGGATTGACCTGCTCGGCGTAATCACCATCCCCACCTATTTGGTGATGATGCCGATTGCCTTCGGGCTCGTGGCTAATTTCGGACTTCCCGGCGCCGCACTGTCACTAGGGCTTTCGGTGACGGCAACGGGCATCCCCGCACTGTTTGTCCTGCACAGGCAGGGCGTCTTTGTCCAAATCCTTGGGACCAAATCCACCGCTGCGGACTTCTCCAATCTAGCGAAATACAGCTTGATGCTCTTGGCTTCGGCCGTTGCTTTTCCGGTGGCGGAAACAATGCTTCGTGCAAAAGTCACCGAGACCATGGGTATTGAAACGGCCGGCCTGTGGCAGGCGCTTACGCGACTCTCGTCCGCCTATCTCGGATTTTTCAACGTCTATCTGGCGGCCCGCTATCTGCCCCTGCTCGCGCGCACTTATGGCTCCGGAATAGCCAAAGTCATGCTACGCCAATTGGCGGTATCCCTACCGGCTTTTTTGTTGTTTTGCGTCGCACTGTTTCTGTTACGCGATATGGTGTTGCAGGCGCTGCTCTCGGAGGAATTCCTACCACTTTCCGATATCTTGGCATTTCAGCTTGTTGGCGACGGCTTTAGATTAGCATCCTACATAGTTGGCTTTCTGTTTGTGGCAAAAGGTAAGTCTCGCCTCTATATTACCGCTGAAATTGTGCAGATGGCTCTATGGGTCGTTTCTGGCTATATTGCCGTTGCAACTCGAACAGACTTGCACACACTCAGCGGGTTTTACGCCACAGCGTATTTTGTCTATTTCTTTTTCATTTGCGGGACAGCATTTTTGAACCGGAGCCAACTCCAGTGATATTTATCGCGAACGTGCTATCTATGAATGGCGGCACCACCTTCCTGACGCGAATCTGCCGCCGTATGCATACCCTAGGGAAACGCCCGGCTGTTCTCGTGATGTTTGACGATATGGATCAAGAACTGCACGAGGAGCTCAAGAAGCATGCCACAGTCTTCTATCTCTGGAAATATGTCCCAAGTTTCGGCAAAGTCCTGCCTTCGCGACTACAGACCTTTGGACCGATCAAATGGCGCAAGCTCCTTGCCGATCTAGATCAGTACTCCGAGCATGTCCATGTGATGGGCGTATTTGGCCTAATGTTCGCCTATAGACTATTTGGCAAGGTCGTCAGGACCCCGACTCTCAGCGTGGGGGTCTATCACCAGAACGAATTTCTCTATGACTCTAAGGGACGCCTCTTCCCTAGAGAAGCGCAGCGCATTTTCCGAGATGTGCCAAGCAGGAACATTGTGTTTTTCAACGAAAGCACCAAGGAAAACTACGAGCGTTTTTTTTCAAAAGACTATTCGGAAGCTGCGGTCGTCCCGATTGGTATCGATATACAAAACCACACGCCGTCGGCCAGACGCAAACCATTCCGAATTGTTTCGGTTGGCAATCTGGTCGACTTCAAGACCTACAATGAGCACGTTATAAGGATCGTAGCTTCTCTACGCGTCCAATTTCCGGACATTTCCTACCACATATACGGCACCGGCCAGACTCATGATCGGCTAGAAAGCCTTATCCGCGAGCTTGATGTGAGCAAACAGGTTCAAATCAAGGGACTGATACCTTATGCAGAGTTCAATGATGTCGTGGGGGAGGCGTCGGTTTTTGTTGGCAGCGGGACGGCGCTGCTCGAGGCGGCGTCGCTAGGCATCCCCGCGCTGATCGGCATAGAATCCATCGCACAGCCGCAAACATATGGATTTCTATGCGATGTTCCTGGGCTGTCCTACAACGAATATATTGACGAATATAACAAATTAGAGATGCAAATGTGCATCGCGCAAGTACTAAGTGACTTTAATTTGGCAAATGAGATTGGTAACAAATGCAAAGCCAAGGCAAAGAGATTTTCTATTGATGAGACTGTTTCCGGGATTATGCGCTTATCAGGCCGTGATTTCATCCCGCCTCGAATAAAATCTATGAAGCTATGGTTGCTGGCCTTCTTCCTTATTGAAACGGCCATTCTGGAAAAAACTCAAAAGGAACCATCTTTTGGTGATAGAAGAAACCAGTCATTCTCAGCGCACTCTCAACGGTGACTGCGTCCTATTCGCACTGCTGACTGTTCCATTTCTTCCCTATTTTCCATATGGATTTAGGGCAGAGCATATTTTGGCGATTCTTTTTTCAGTATTTTCGCTAAGATACATATGGCAAACAAAAAAACCATCTCGCACTACCCTAATTCCAGTGGCCAGCCTCGCAGGTGGCGTGGTGGCGACAGTTATCTCTTCGTCGATGTTCAGTACGGCGGGTGCGGAAGCGGGCATTGTAAATATGTTCGTTCGGATATTTCTGGCTCCGTTACTTTTTTTGTCCTTTGTTTTCATTATTTCTAGGGAAGACATAAAGCTGACGCGCTTAGCAGACGCTGTAGCCACGACGTCAGCGATCATAGGAGGAATATCGGTACTCAGTATTTTTTCGCCTGTAGCTCATTTTCTGCATCCGTTCGTCATGGAGGACGGTGTTTGGGGCGCTAGCCGAGCAGTCGGACGTCAGCCCGGTATTTTCAATCAACCGTTGGAGGCCGGATTATTTTTTGGAATAACAGCAATTATCTTTGTTTATAAATTTAGGGAACGAAATCAAAATATAACGATCGCATCATTGTTTCTCGTTGTTTCTTTAATTGGAGGAAGTGTTTCTCTTTCCAAAACTTTTGTACTTGGCGTTGGATTGGCGATGATTTATGCATTTTTTGCTAGGCGATGGCTGGCCCTTCTAATTCTCAGTTCGTCTGCGATCTGGATTGGTGCATCGTCTTTATTTTTGAATCCCTCAGGCTCGTACTTCAAGTCGTTGCTGGCGCTATTGAACGCTGGCGGGCCAATAGCTGCCGTTTCAGCGGGCCGCTTTGGTGTTGAACAAGCAGGCAATTCCGAGATGGCGGCTGAGTTGGCTAGTGCTGGCTGGAGCAACGTTTTGTTGGGCTTTGGATTAGGTTCAAAAATGCCGCTTGACAGCGGATTCTTGGAGTATGCCTATCAAGGTGGACTTCTTGCCCTAGCGGGATATTTGCTGTTTTTTGCTTTCTTTATTTGGATTTCTTTTCGCCATCTCACTGGGGAGGCGAGGTTTCTCAGTCTATTTCTTATTGCGTTCTCTGTGTTGGCCTCGGTTGGAGGGCCGACGATAACAGCCAATAGAGCTGGATATGTCTTGATTTTAGTCTTGGTTGGCCTCCTGGTTGCGGCCTTTAGAAACCCGCCGGATCGGCCAATCGCACTCAGAATTTCTGCTGCAAATTCGACCGACAGTTAGGGCGCATTCGGAACAAGCCGAGTTAGGCCTGCACAGCCGTTATCAGCCCCTTCGGCATCTCGACACCAGCAATGGATTGCATATTGGTGTTGTTGAGATGCGCGTAGATTGCGTACCGCAAAATTAGCTGGACACCCGCAAAAACCCTCGCACCTTTGGTGCAGTCATGATTCACTGATGGTGCCCGATCATGGAGCGTCATCATGGACCAGCATTCGCTTTTCAGCCTGAACGATCACCTTGAAGCTTTGAGCCAGCATCGCGATCCACTCGAGGTTTTGGGGCAGACGGTGGATTTTTGAGTATTTCCGGTCCTGGCTGGTTGAGGGTCTGAGATATAGCGATGGCAGCAAGGGTGGCCGGCCGCCATTCGATCCAGTGGCCATGTTCAAGATCCTGCTCCTGCAGGCCCAGCACAATCTCTCCGATGCCCGCACCGAGTTCATGGTCCGTGATCGCCTGAGTTGGATGCGCTTCCTGGGGTTCTCGCTTGGCGATCGTACGCCCGATGAGAACACCATTCGTCATTTCCGCAACCGCATGACCGAGACCGGCACGCTCAAGCGGGTGATGAAGGCCTTCGACTGGCAATTGCACAAGAAGGGCTACATTCCGATGTCGGGCCAGATCATTGATGCCTCACTGGTCCCTGCGCCCAAGCAGCGCAATACCGACGGTGAGCGGGAGGCCATCAAGGCTGGCAAGTCGGCTCAGGAGATATGGCCAGACGAACCAGCCAAAGCGGCACAGAAGGATACCGATACGCGCTGGACCCTCAAGATCGGCGGCAAGGTGCGATACCGGTCAGACGGCAAGCCGCTGCCCATGATTGCCACCGCGGTGTTCGGCTACAGAAGCCATATCAGCATCGACCGGCGCTATGGCTTCATTCGCGCCGCGGCGGTGACTTCGGCTTCCCATCCCGATGGCCGGATGCTGCGCCAGGTCATTGATCGGGAAAACACCGGCAGCGAGGTCTGGGCCGACAGCGCCTACCGGTCGCAGAGCAACGAGGCCTGGCTGGGGGATAGCATGCTGACCAGCCGGATCCATCGGCGCAAGCCCAAGGGCAAGGGCAAGGCGATGCCGATCGCCACAGCGCGGGCCAATGCCGTCAAATCATCGATCCGGGCCAAGGTCGAGCATGTCTTCGCGCATCAGAAGACCCGGTTCGGTCTGTTCAGCCGCACCATCGGCATTGCCCGGGCCGAGGCGAACCTGACGCTGGCCAATCTGGCCTACAACTTCGACCGCCTTGTCTTCCACGAGAAGCGCGCGGTCACGCCATGTGTCTGCCCGGAAACGGGAAAAACGCCCTTTCCGGGCACCGCAGAAGGTCAAACACGGGCCGAAAATCGACCAAACGCTGACATCGGCCGACCGTCACCGTGGAGGCATACTCAACGACCCAGTTTTTGCGGGTGTCCAGCTAGAAGTTGGCCGGTGCTATTGCGGTGTAAGCTAGGTTTGAGAGTATGTGCTCAAGCTGGCTGATAAGCGTGGATCGATCGAAATTTGCCTCGCTATATGCTAACCCAGCCCGTCCCATAACGGCACGCTCGGTCTCGGTGGCCGTCAACATTTGTGTTATTGCATTAGACAGACCCAGAGCGTCGCCAGCAGCAACAGCAATGCCGGCGCCGGACTCTGCAACGACGTTTGCGCCCTCACCATTCAGCATTGCCAGTACTGGCCGTCCAGCCATCAGATAGGACTGGACCTTTCCTGGAATTGTCAGTGCAAAGACCGGCTCATCGCGCAGGCAGACTAAAAGCGCATCGGCATGCGCCATGAATGAAGACATGCGCTCGAGCGGGAAGCGCCCCAACATCATCACTTGCGCGCTCAGGCCAAGCCTGATCACTTCTGAACGCAGCCAGTCCGACCGGCGGCCGTCCCCGATAATGACCCAGCGCACCGGTTTATCGCGCAGTAGCACGGCGGCTGCTAGCACGGCCTCAAAGCCCTGTGCCTCGCCCACGTTGCCGGTGAAAAGCACAGTAAAAAGATCGGGACGGCTTGCGATTTCGGCGGCCGGCTGAACGGAGTCCACCTGCTCCGCGGGCTCGGCCCAAGAGGGAAAATAGATGATCTTGGCGTGGTCGCGCTCTCTCACTTGGCTCTGGATGGTGCGGATAAAGCTCCGGGATTGCGCCAGAATCGCGTCGCAATGCCGATAGATCATTCGGACTAGGCTATCTACCGACCCCAACACGAGGGGAGAGCGGACCGCGCCAACGGCTTGCAGCGTCTGTGGCCACAGATCGAGCACCCACAGAGCCATGGGTGCGCGCTTGATCCATTTCAGCACGATGGCCGGTATGCCGATGGTGATTGGCGACGGCTCGAAGGCGAAGACCGCGTCGAACGGGCGGCCCCGCAGCTTGAAAGCACCGATGACCGAGGCCGACAGGGCAAAGGTCAGATAATTGAGCATCAGTTGAACCCCGCGGCCGCCGCGTAGCACATGGGGAACGCGCACGACATCGGCGCCACCATAGCGGTCGAAGTCTTCCGGCTGTCTGGCGAATGCGGCATCGAGCGTGCCGCTCGGATAGTTCGGCTGGCCGGTCAGCACGGTCACCTCATGTCCGCGCGCCACCAGTTCAACGACCAGATCGTTGATACGAAAGCTTTCCGGCCAGAAATACTGCGAGACGACGAGGATCCGCATGATCAGGGATCCTGCTTCCAGACGGTGCGCATGACATAGTCGCGATAGCTGTGGATGATCCGCACCACTTTATCGGACACATTGGGCATCGAATAATCCGCCACCGGCCGCAAGGTGCGTTCAGTGCCGCGCTTCTGGGTATCAAGCAGGGAGAGTGCCTGCAGCACGCGCGCCAGATCGAGCCCGGTCAGCATGACCGACGCCTCTTCCATGCCCTCGGGCCGCTCATGGGCCTCGCGCAGGTTGATCGCCGGGAAATTGAGGATTGACGATTCCTCGGTGATAGTGCCGCTATCGGACAGCACGACGCGCGCATTCATCTGCAGATTGACATAGTCGAAAAAGCCGAGCGGCTTGAGCAGCTGCACCTCGGGATGGAAGCTGACGCCGGCGGCCTCGATCCGCTTCTTGGTGCGCGGATGGGTTGAGACGATCACTGGCTGGTCGAACTGCTCGGCGACGCCATTGAGCACCGCCACCAGCTTGGTGAAATTGACCTCGGAATCGACATTCTCCTCGCGATGTGCGCTGACCACGGTGTAGGCACCGTCGGTCAGGCCAAGGCGCTGACGCACGTCTGACTCTTGAATTGCCGCGCTATAGTGATTGATCACCTCGAACATGGGCGAGCCGGTCTTGATCACCCGGTCGGGCGGCAGGCCCTCGCGCAGCAGATATTCGCGCGCAATGTCGGAATAGGTCAGGTTGATATCGGCGGTATGATCGACGATGCGCCGGTTGATCTCCTCGGGGACACGCATGTCAAAGCAGCGATTGCCCGCCTCCATGTGGAAGATCGGCACCTTGCGGCGCTTGGCCGGAATGACGGCGAGGCAACTGTTTGTATCGCCCAGCACAAGCAGCGCTTCCGGCTTGTGTTTGGCGAGCACAATGTCAAACCCGCCGATGATATTTCCGATGGTCTGCGCAGCCGTATCGCCGGCCGCATCGAGGAAAATGTCCGGACGGCGCACGCCCAGATCGTTGAAGAATATCTCGTTGAGTTCGTAGTCGTAATTCTGGCCGGTGTGCACCAGCAGGTGTTCGCAATGCTCGTCCAGCGCCGAGAGCACGCGCGACAGGCGGATGATTTCCGGCCGCGTGCCGACGACGGTCATGACCTTTAGGCGCGTCGTCATGTGGTCAGTACCTTTGCAGCTATCGTATCGGGCTTGTCGCGGTCAAAGACCTCGTTGGCCCACAGCATCACCACCATGGTGTCATCGCCGATATTCGTAATGTCGTGCGACCAGCCCGGCACCGTCTCGACCACCCTCGGCGTGGCATCGGAGGTTTCGAGAACGAAGGTCTCGTCGGTCAGGATGTGGCGGAAGCCGAAGCGGGCCCGGCCTTTGACCACGAGGAATTTCTCGGTCTTGGAATGGTGGTAGTGCCCGCCCCTTGTGATGCCAGGATGGGCCGTGAAAAAGGAAAACTGGCCGGCATCCGGCGTGCGCAGCATTTCGGCAAAGCTGCCGCGCGGATCGCTATGGGCGACCAGGTCATAGGCGAAGTCCGCCGGGTGGAGACAGCTCAGATAGGTCGCGTGCAGCGCCCGCGGCAGGCCGGTGCCGACGGGCCCGGTCATCAGCGAGGCCCGGCTGTCCTTGAAACTCTGGATGCGCTCGGCCAGTTCACCCAGTGTGATAGAATAGACCGGCTGCACCGCAATGGCTTCGTCCGGCGCGTCGCCTGCCACGAAGGCCAGCAGGGCCGTAGCCACCTCATCCACATAGACCAGCTTCAACTGCGCTGCGGGATCGCTGATGCTGATCGGCAGGCCGCGCGCGATATTGTGGCAGAAGGTGGCAACCACCGAATTGTAATTGGGCCGGCACCATTTGCCGAACACATTGGGCAGGCGCCAGATGTGCACTGCCGAACCCGACGCGGTGCCGAACGCGCGCAGCGCATCCTCGGCCGCGCGCTTGCTGCGGCCATAGGGATTGTCGAATTCGGCCTGGGTCGAGGAGGCATAGACCAGGGGCATCGTCTGCCCGGTTGCGGTCAAAGCCTCGATTAGGCGCTGCGTCATACCAATATTGCCTCTGTCGAACTCGGCCTCGTTCTGCGGCCGGTTGACGCCGGCGAGGTGGATGACGCGCTCCACCCCGTCCATCAAGGCGGCAAGGCCGGCCGCATCCGCATCATGCGGCAAGGCAACGGGGTCATGCCCCGCCTCGCGCAGCCGAACCATGACATTCTTGCCGATGAAGCCATTGGCTCCGGTAACGCCAACCCTGGTCATCAATCCTCCAGACTGGGCGCACGGCCAGCCACCAGGTCGCGCATGAAATCGAGCTTCATCAGCAGTTCGCCCATGCCGGCGACGTCGAGGCGGTGGGTGTTGTGCGAATTATAGTCCTCGGCGCGCGAAATGGTCGTTTCGCCCTGCTCGACATATTTGGCGTAGTTCAGATCGCGCAGGTCGGGCGGGACGCGGTAATAGTCGCCCATATCCACGGCATTGACCATTTCCTCGCGGCTCAGCAGCGTCTCGTAGAGCTTTTCGCCGTGCCGCGTGCCGATCACCTCGATCGGATGATCGGGCACGTGCAGCGCCTGGCACATGGCCTCAGCCAGCGTGCCGATCGTCGCGGCGGGCGCCTTCTGCACGAAGATGTCGCCATTGCTGCCATGGGCGAAGGCGAACATCACAAGGTCCACAGCATCGCCCAGCGTCATCATGAAGCGCGTCATTTTCGGATCGGTCAGCGTCAGCGACTTGCCGCTAGCAATCTGCTGGGCCAACAGGGGAATGACCGAGCCGCGTGAGGCCATGACATTGCCATAGCGCGTGCCGCAGATCACCGTATCGGTGCCGACCAAGTCGCGAGACTTGGCGACCATGACCTTTTCCATCAGCGCCTTGGAAATCCCCATGGCATTGATCGGATAGACGGCCTTGTCGGTGGACAGGCAGACGACGCGGCCGACACGGTTCTGGATCGCCGCCTCGAGCACGTTTTCGGTGCCCATCACATTGGTCTTGACCGCTTCCATGGGATGGAATTCGCATGACGGCACCTGCTTTAGCGCCGCCGCGTGGAAGATGTAGTCGACCCCGCGCGTCGCCGACAGCACGCTGGTGTAGTCGCGCACGTCCCCGATGTAGAATTTTAGCTTGTCGCTCGCAAACTTCTTGCGCTGGTCGTCCTGCTTCTTCTCGTCGCGGCTGAACACCCGGATCTCGCGGATGCCGGTATCAAGCATCTGGCGCAGCACAGTGGTGCCGAACGATCCGGTGCCACCAGTTATGAGAAGCGTTTTTCCCTCGAACATGCTTGTTTTAATTCCATGGTTTGAGGCGACCAAGATCGCTGCGGCGGCTGTAAAGTCATTGCTTGGGCACCAAGCGCTGAGAGCCACCTTCTAGGTCGGAATGGATAGTCGACTAAGTACGGCCAGACAAGCACTTGAATAAGCCCAGGTTGTCAATTCTCTAAATCGAGGGCATGAACGTCCCTTGTTTAGTCTGCAGCACCTCTCGCGAGCCCACAGCGCTTTTGGGGGGCGGGACTACAACGCAACCCAGACTGTCAACAGCGCGGGATCAGCAGACCACGTATATGTCCAAAACACCCCTCGAGGTCAACAAAGCTGAACGACGATTTATCAGCGACGGCCCGAAAGCCAAACGGCAAGGCTGAGGATTACTGCTATCCCTGCGACGCGCCAGCACAGCTGTTCCTCGCTTGGCCGAGGCCAGAGAAAAGCCATTTCAGTGCGAGGCGGAGGTAACCGCCGATGGCGCCTCTGTGCTCGTTAGGACATGCATGCGGCGGTCTAGTCTACTATGATGCTCCGGAGCTGAAAAAGCGCGTGCGTCATCCGAAGTACCATATTGTGACTTCACCCGCACTCCAGGCTCAAGTTCCTCTCACCCGGGAGTTCCTATGCCTAAGGCCCGTCGCCCAACTGGCGACGTACGGCGAAAGGGGATCCACTCCATGCCTCCGGGACCAAAGACAAATGCGATACAATTATATTGACCCAACGGCGGTTTCATGAGAACGCAGGGCAAGAGGGGACCACATAGAATCCACATGATCAAAAAAGTAAGATCTAATCTTATCGAACTGCCACGCGGGTGGAAGCGTGCAATTTTGATTTTTGCAGACTTCGCTGTTCTTGCTTTGTGTCTATGGGCTAGCTTTTCGCTTCGTCTTGATCGTTGGGCTCTGCCTCATAACCTTGAAGCACTGATGATCATTCTGGCCGGGCCAGTCGTTGCCATTCCGGTCTTTGTACGGATGGGTCTTTACCGTGCCGTGGTACGCTACCTTCCAGAGCGAGCACTCTGGACTATGTTGGGTGCAGTGACCTTCGCGGTCCTACTGTGGGTTGTAGCCGCTTTTCTATTACAGTTTATCAGCCGCAACGTCACACCACGTTCCGTTCCAATAATATATTGGGCACTTGCCTGCGTCTGCATTGTTGGCAGCCGATTTGCTGCAAAGCGCATCCTCGGTGTGCCAGTAAACAGCACCCTGCCTGCCGTAGTAGTTTATGGCGCTGGCGAAGCTGGCATGCAATTGGCGACTTCCCTACGCGGGACACATTTGATCGCCGGCTTCCTTGATGACAATCCGGGACTACACCGACGTGAAGTAGCCGGCCTGCGCGTCCACCCGCCAGGTCACCTTCCTGCGCTGGTCCGAGACTATGGCGTAAAGCAGGTTATCCTTTGCATGCCCGCCATCAATTCTTCCCGCCGCAAGGAAATCGTTGCCGCGATCAGCAACATGAGCGTAGGCGTTAGCGTTCAATCTCTGCCTGCCATGACGGACTTAGTCACCGGCAATTATTTGGTCAGTCAAGTTCGTCAAATTGAGATTGATGACCTGCTCGGGCGCTCACCAGTGCCCCCCGACCTTGAGTTGATCCGCAGCATGATCGTCGGTCGGACCATAATGGTGACTGGCGCGGGCGGATCGATTGGCTCTGAGCTGTGCCGCAAGATCGCGCAGTGGCATCCGCAGCGACTGGTGCTATTTGAGGCCAATGAATTTGCTCTTTACAGTGTCGAGCGCGAATTAAGGGGCGGCGATCTATCAATAGTTCCCATTCTAGCGTCGGTAACCGACGAAGCGAGCGTTGCGCATGCTATTGTCGAACATTCCGTGGACGTTGTATTCCACGCTGCAGCCTATAAGCACGTGCCGTTGGTGGAAGCCAATGCTCTCGAGGGCATTAAGAACAATATCTTTGGCACCAAAATCGTGGCCGATACAGCTTTCCGCCTCGGCGTCCAGAATTTTGTTCTGATCTCCTCCGACAAGGCCGTCCGCCCAACTAATGTCATGGGCGCCACCAAGAGGTGGGCTGAACTGATCGTCCAGCACAACGCTAATAAGGCGGCTGAAGCTCAAACTGACCAACGTTTCTGCTCCGTCCGCTTTGGCAACGTTCTCGGGTCCAATGGATCAGTAGTCCCTCTGTTCAAGGAACAGATCGCTATGGGAGGTCCTGTGACACTGACCGACCGCGCCATGACGCGATACTTCATGTCGATCAAAGAAGCCGCCGAATTGATCGTTCAGGCCGGCTCGCTCTCAGAAGGGGGCGACGTATTCTTGTTGGATATGGGCGAGCCAGTACTTGTTGCCGACTTGGCCGAAAATATGGTTCGCCTAGCCGGTCTCCAGGTCCGCACCACCAACAACCCTGATGGAGATATTGACATCGTGGTGATCGGCAAGAGGCCGGGCGAGAAAATGTATGAAGAGTTGTTCTACGACGATACAACTGCCATGGGAACAAGTCACCCGA
This sequence comes from Devosia sp. MC521, assembly GCF_014127105.1. Classification (NCBI taxonomy): domain Bacteria; kingdom Pseudomonadati; phylum Pseudomonadota; class Alphaproteobacteria; order Hyphomicrobiales; family Devosiaceae; genus Devosia; species Devosia sp. MC521. The sequence goes on along the minus strand of NZ_CP059902.1, from coordinate 188,320 downwards.
AGATCATGCGTTCGACCAATTCGACAGTCGCAACGCTGGATGACGCGCTGATCCAGATGCGCGATGCGCTCGACCGAACTGACGAAAGCGCCGCACGGCATATCCTGTTCGACATGGTCGCAAAGAGCGACCGGTATCAACAAACATAGGGTCAACCGGCATGCGAATTGCGATAACTGGGGCGAGCGGCTTCGTCGGGCGGCAACTCGTGCCGTTGCTGCGGAATAAGGGTGTAGAGATCCTACTGATCGGTCGAGACCCAGAAGCGCTACGCCGGGCGTTTCCGCAGTGCAACGTGGTCAGTTATACCGATTTGAGTGCTGCAGCCGACTTTGACAGTCTCCTTCATCTGGCGGTCATCAACAATGATCAGGCTGCCGATCCGACTGAAATTCAGCGCGTCAATGTCGACATGCCGGTCGACCTTTGCCGCCAGGCACGCGCACTTGGTATACGCCGGTTCATTTTCGTATCCTCGATCCATGCGTTGGACCATTCCAACCGCTCTGACTATGCCACATCCAAGCGCCTGGCCGTTGAGCGACTTTCCGACATTTCCGGCATCGAAAAGTGGGGGCTCTACCTGCCCGCGGTCGTTGGTGGCGAACTAGCGGGCAGACTGGCGTTGGTAAGCCGATTGCCTGGCTTTTTACAAGAACTCGCCTTGCTCAGCCTGAGGTCGCTCAAGCCGACAGTTAGTATCGCTCGCATCACTGAGACTATTCTCGACCTTCCAGAGACCGAGAACCCGGCAATCACTCTGGTCATCGTTGCCGATGACCAGAGTGCCAACAACGTTTACAGAACGGCCAAGCGCTTCATAGACATAGTATTTTCTCTGTCGATCATCGTGCTGCTGTGGTGGGCCATGCTGATCATTTGGGCGGCCATTAGGTTGCAGTCGCCTGGTCCCGGCATTTTCCTGCAGGATCGCATCGGCCGCAACGAACAGGTTTTTACCTGCCTCAAATTCCGCACGATGTATGTCTCAGCGCCCAATGTTGGCACTCATGAAGTGCCCGCCGCAGCTGTGACGCCGCTGGGCCATTTTCTACGGCGTACCAAGCTCGACGAACTGCCCCAGGTAATCAACATCCTGCGAAACGACATGAGTCTGGTCGGGCCACGGCCCTGTCTGCCCAACCAGGCGAACATGATCATCGAGCGCCGCGCCCGGCGCGTATTCGAGATCAAGCCTGGCATTACCGGCCTTGCTCAAGTCCGAGGCATCGACATGAGCGACCCGGCAGGACTGGCCACCTGCGACCACGAATATCTGCAACTGCAATCGCTGCTGCTCGACTTCAAGATCATCCTTCAGACCGCTCGCGGCGCGGGCTCTGGCGACAAAATCTCCACCGCCGCGTCCAGCCCTGACGAGTCAGCAAATCCATCTGTGAAGTCAGACAGGCAGTAGTGAGCAATTTTGTCGCCCTGCAGCTGGTCAATGGCCTGCCGACCCATCATCTTTTAGTTCAACGAGCCCAGGGGAACCGCTTGTCAAGAGCTCAAGACTAGGCAAAATTGCCGCTCTATTTCCGTCTCGAGGCCGTTGCGCGGACTGCACAAATGTTAAATTTGAGTAGCTCGCTGGTTTTTCTAACTCAACAATATGCTCGGCACGCAGACGAAGGTTTCCGCTGCCGCAGGCGGAGAAAGCATCTATACCACTCGTCGTCCCTGACGCTTACTGCCAATGGTACCCGCCAGCCCTGCGCCGACAGCCACAGCAGTTCGTCCATCGCCACCGTGGCGTGGCGGCGGGCGATTGTCGACATGCACAGCAGTACCGCTTTGACAGGCGATCGCGTTAGCTTCGTAGTGCGAATAAATTGATTCACCCTGCGAACTCTGAAAGAGATGGCCACTGTTCATGGTGTCGACCCTGGCGAGATTATACGTGCACATGGCTCCAGAGGCTGCCTGGTGGCGGTGCTGGGTCGCGTGACACAAATGTGGTCCGCCCGCCAATTGCCTGCACTCAGGATAACAAATGAAAGCTCAGTCCGCCGTTAATAGCGTCGTCATTCCAGTCTACCGGACCGAGGAATTCGTAATCCGCTGTAGAGCGTTACTTGGATCGAAAGCAGTATGGGTGTTCCGGTGGCGAGGAGCGCAATCAGCAGTCCTGTCGTGACAACCATGGCTACATGGAGTGCATCGATCAGCGCGATCGAACGAGAACGGGGCCCGGGGTCGGAAAGAGTCGTCATGGAAAATACCCGGCATTAAGCACAGTCGTTCAGGACAGCACGGTTCACTACGTTGCTCTATTAGGGGAAGCAAGTGCTATTGAGATCCAGGGAGGCGCCACCGCGCGCTTATTGCGCGTCGCGGTAGAACACCATAGATAGGCAAGGGACGGAGCAGCGAGGACATATGTACGATCGAACCGATGCTGGCGACCTTGACGCGTGGTGTGCACGAATTCCAGGGCTTCGTCAGGTCGGTCCCGGTCACTAGAAGACACCGAGCGCAGCCAGCGTCTCGTTTCCCCTCGATCAGCACGAAAGCCTTGCCGAGATCGAGTCCCATTCCTACTGGTTCGGCCATCGCAATCGCGTGCTTTCGGACGCGGTGGGGAGATTTTCGTCCACCGGTCCGATCCTCGATGTCGGCGGCGGTAACGGCTTGGTTGCAATGGCGCTGCTCGATGCCGGGTTCCCGACGATCGTCGTCGAGCCGGGGCCCGCAGCGGCGGCGATATGCGTTAGGCGCAAGGTGCCCGTCATAGAGGCGACACTGCAGGACCTTGATCTCGAGAATGGCTCGCTCGACGCTGTAGGCATGTTCGATGTCCTCGAGCACATCGAGGAGGATGGCGCTACCCTGGCCCAGATACACGCGTTGCTGCGCCCAGGTGGACACCTCTACCTGACCGTTCCAGCCTATAGATGGCTGTGGTCACCCGAGGATGTGGATGCCGGTCACTATCGCCGCTATACCAGAGCGAGCCTCGCCAGGGTCCTCCGCGAGGCGGGCTTTGAGATACAGTATCAATCCTATCTGTTCTCGGCGCTGGTGGCTCCGCTTTTCATCGTCCGCACGCTGATGGGCAGGCTTAGCGCCCTTAAGGCGGGTCGCGCCCGTCAGTCGGCAAGCGAGCACAAATTGCCTGACAATTTTATCGGCAGGCTGCTTGGGCGGTCTCTAAGCCGCGAGGCGAGACGGATATCCCGGGGAGGGACTGTCAAAATTGGGACGAGTTGCTTCGCCGTTGCACGTGCAAGAACCAAAGGCATCAAATGACCGGCGGGCCTATTCGCTTTAAGGTCCCCTTCCGCCTGGAGACGCGCATCAGAGCCGCCGTTGCCACGGTGCTGTGCCCACCTCGTAGATATGCCTACTTCAGGGGAATGTGCTGGGCAATAGCGGGCGGCTTGTTCCCGGTGCATTCATCTCCCCGCTTGTCTCTGATCATATTTGCCTACGGTGCCCAAGTTCGTGGTCATCAATTACGATGCCGAAACCGATGTACTGATGTGGCCATGTCGCTGCCGCAGCGCCTCCTGCCATGGTGACGGATCCATGTTCCGGCCACCGGACTTAGCAGCATCCTGCCCAAAAACATGGCACGAATGTGCGAGGGTCGATAAGGTTTTGCGTGGCTCTGTGACTCACCGATGCAGCTATCCTTTCTCATTTGATTTCGCGATTGCTGCGGACTCCCACTAATCCATCAAATTCCGTTCGTGCCAAAGCCCAACAAAGCTTCTGATGAGACGATGCAGCGCTACTAACCGGACACCAAGCGAAATTGCTGTTGGCCTACGCTGCTTGTTTCAAATTTCCGGATATCCTAATCCAACCGCTCCTCACCTGTCGAATAAGATGGCCTCGCCCCAGTCGGGTAAGATGCTCTTTTCCTATTTCCGGATGCGCTTCATGCGGTTCCGGAAATAGGGCCTGTTGGCGAACATCGACGAGCAAAGCGAGCTTGCGCCCCTGATCCACTTGGATTGAGGGGGCGTCGGTTTTGACCAGCAGGCAGGCAGGAGATCGTTTTCGATCTGCTGCCACGAAGGGTCCTTTCGGCTCGCGAAGAGAGCTTGCCCCCCTGCCCCACTTCATGGGGCGAAGGGGGGCCGAAAGGAGCATTCGTCGCTTTGAGTGGTCATGGGTCGTCAGACCCTGCCGCCCTGCCCGCGTCAGCGGCGACGGGCGGCCATGACCAGGCGAAGCGCTCAAGAGCATCTCAATCTTGAAGGCCATCAAACTCACCTTTCGGCAGCCGCTTTTCCGGTTTTCATGCACTCCGCTTAGCTTGGTCAGGAGCAAGCGGAGAAGTGAAATGGCACACGAAATCAAGCGAATTTTCGGCGAAGCAAAAGATTATCTGGCCAAGCCGAAAAAGGCCAACACCCTGGACCGCTATAGAAGGATATGGAAATTGATAAACCAGTCCGGGTTGAGGATCGTCGAGTATATCGACTACGTCGCGCTCACCGCGCCCGGGCAGTTCGTGTTGACGCGGTCGGCGACAATTCACGGGCTGTGGAAGTTTATCATTCAGAAGATCCTCAGTGCCAATCGGCAGATGATCGCAGGTCTGATGCAGGCATCAGCTGATGCGCTGACCGAGAGCCGCCGAAGGACGCTTTCACCCGCAAAGGGCAATCCAAACGTGCGAGCATTGGAAAGCTCCCTGCGGATTGGCAGAAGAGCGTTGCTGACAATACGATCACCGCCGCCCTTCCCGCGGTTTTGGTGTCGCTGCTGTCTGGATGTCGCCCCGAGGAGCTGGGCATGGGTGTGACCGTGAGTGTCGTGGATGATCGGCACCTAAGCATCTTTATCAGTGGTGCAAAGATCACCGACACCAATGGCCAGCCCTGGCGCAAGCTAACTTATGACATCGACATGTCCCCTCTTGCAGGTCAGCTTTGGAGAATAGCGTCACGAAAGGGCGGAATCCTGCAGGTCAGGCGTCAGCCACGCACGTTTCACGCGAATATGGCAGCGGCCTCGAAGAAAGCTGGTTTGCCGCCCATCTGCGCGTATATTGCAAGACACTATCTGGCCTCTCAACTGAAGCACCTTTGGGGCGATGCGAAAGAAGCCATCGCGATGGTACTCGGTCATGCCAGCACTGCAACGCAAAAGCGCTATGGCTCTCGGCAGCAGGGCCGCAAGGGCAGCATGGCGCTCGTGGCGGTTGAAGCAGCGCGTACGGTGCGCACCCCGGACCGACCTCATCCGGGGCTCGCGAAGGCGGACTTGTCGCCGCCGGAAGTCGATGCAGAAGCTTCACGCTGGATGAGTATGGAGCCTTCACAGTTCGACTGAGATTGTTTCGGCGAGGCCGTTCGGATCCTTTGGTTTCGAATGGCCCAGCAGCGCAACGCCGATGCGATGAAAATGGGCCGGTGTGAAGCCGCTTAATATTGCCATCTGACCCAGTCTCGACCACTCTTGAGTCATGGAGTCGACTTTGGAGCAGTCAGTGGCAATCACCTATCTCACGCGCACACAGGTTGCCGAACATTACCCCATTTCGCCGCACACGCTGGCCAAATTGGCGTCCACCGGAAAGGGGCCGCGCTATTACAAGCCGACCGATAAATGCCTCTATCGCCCGGAGGACATTGAGGCCTGGATTGAAGCCTCCGTCGTCCTGCCAAAGGCCGAGCCACTGACGCCGGCAAGACCCATTGATCAACCCCGTCCAATCGGCAACCGCGGCCGGGCCCGTCCACCTGTCGTGCACAAACCCAGCGGGCGCCGCCTCAAGTCCCTGCCACCGACACCCGATTCCTGGCTGCTGCACAAGGACCGGGACTAACTGCAATCGCCTCCTCGGCCCACCTTCGATGTTACTGATCGATGAGTAGTGCGAGGAAGGATCGCGCTAGCGTGCTAAGGCCCTGATTTTGGTCAACATATCAAGCGCTCCGTGTCCAAGCTTGAGATGATGAAGCGTGCGACCGACGAAACCGATGCAGATTATCTAATCTGTATCGATGCCGGGCACTGCCGGATGATCCAGGACTTGGGCGATGGCACGATCAAGGTGACGGCGGCCGATCTGGACGGCATTAAATTCGGTCTCTACGCCACCTATCATCTGAGCCAGCGCATGCGCATCGGCAAGTTCCCGCGCCGCATGGTGGGAACCAGCTTGGCCATGATGAGCGCGGCCGATTTCATCGTCGCGCGCGACTATGCCGAAGAACTGTCCGATCGAATGGATTTCATGGTCGAGCAAGAATGGTCGCCCGCGGGCATGTGGGACAATGAGCAGGTTGCGATTGGCACTTTGCTATTCCGCGGCGGCCTGCCCGACGCGCAAGTGCTGAGCACCCATGTGGGTGGCGGCTCCAATGCCGTCAGCTGGCTCTTTGGCGTGCCGCTCGATGGTCGCAAGGCGCCGCTTTATGTGCGCTGGCGGCTGATGATCGATGAAATACGGACCCGCTTTGCGCAACCGGAAGAATGCTATCTGCCCGGCGACTTTCCCGAGGCGGCCTTCTAGGCCTAGCGGCAGAGCCGGCGGTAACATCAATGTCCGGGCTGGTAGGCGGCAATAAAAGGTCGTCTTCCAAAGTCTGGAAAGCAGCGCGGGGCTGGCTGCAAGGCGCTGTTGCGCGCGCGATCCCCTACCGCGTTACCCCCGTCACCCGTCCTGCATCGGCAAAACTATCCGTCGGACCCGGCTCAACACGCGCATGCTGACGGTGACTCTGTGGTGACACTGCCGCAGATAGAGATCAGAGAAAATCAGCTAACCGCTTGATTGTGTTGGCGCACCCGACAAGATTCGAACTTGTGACCTCTGCCTTCGGAGGGCAGCGCTCTATCCAGCTGAGCTACGGGTGCAGGCCGGAATCGGGGGGTAGACCCCGATGAATGAGCGGCAAACTAATGGAACTATGGCGCTTTCGCAACCAGCGATGTGGCCCCTTGGGTTCTCTCCACACCTCGTGGCGCCGAGGGGCATATCTCTGGCACTTGGCTGGCCTTTATGGGCCTGAGCCTTGGCCCCGGAATGGCCGAGCACGGGCCACGTGCCCCAAAACCTACTGACAGCTTGTGCCAATTTCTGCAGTATGACCAAGGTGTTTATGGAATGCGAGGGAAGCGATGAGCCTAGTGACAGGCCCTGATGGTGCGCCGCGCTGTGGCTGGTGCGGGGAAATCGCCGAATTCTTTCCCTATCACGACCATGAATGGGGTTTCCCCGTTGTCGATGACCGCAGGCTGTTCGAGAAGATCAGCCTTGAAGGGTTTCAGTCGGGCCTCTCCTGGCGGACGATCCTGAATAAGCGCGAAAACTTTCGGCTCGGCTTTGCCAATTTTGAAATCGACGCGGTCGCCCAGTTCACCCAAGACGATGTCGAGCGCCTTTTGCAGAATAGCGGCATTGTTCGACACCGGGGAAAGATCGAGGCGGTGATCAACAATGCGCAGCGGGCGCAGGAGTTGATCAAAGAGGCCGGCTCGATTGCAGGCTTTGTTTGGCAGTATGAGGCGAAAACGCTTAGCCCACCGCAGAGCCAGACGACATCGGCTGAGGCGATTGCCCTTTCAAAGGCGCTCAAGAAACGCGGCTGGAAGTTTGTCGGGCCGACCACGGTCTTCGCCTTTATGCAGGCGATGGGGCTGGTCAATGACCATCATGAAGGCTGCGTGACCCGCGCAAAGGCAGCTGCGGCCCGCGCCGCGTTTTTGCCACCGCAGAGACAATAAAGGCGGCTCGACGCCGCCTTTTGGGCAAGCCTAATTAGGCCTGCGCGCGCACTTCGACCAGCTCGACGTCGAAAATGAGGTCTTTGCCAGCCATCGGATGGTTGGCGTCGACCGTGATGGTCTCATCATCCATATCGATCACGGTAATCGTCACGAGGCTGCCATCGGGACCACGGGCCTGCAGCTGCGTGCCGAGCTCCAGGGGGATGCCAGCGGGGACGAAGTTGCGGCTCATTACCTGAACGGCTTCGTCGTGATGGGGACCGTAGGCATCGGCCGCCGGAATGGTGACGGTGGACTTATCACCGACGCGCATCTGCGCGACGTGACGATCTAGCCCCGGAATAACCTGACCTACCCCGTGGGTGAACTCCAAAGGTTCACGCCCCTCGGAACTGTCAAACACAGTCCCATCGGGAAAGCGCCCGGTGTAATGAATGCGAATGATATCGCCGGTCTGAGGTGTGCTCATGGATCGGCCTTTCGGTATAGTGTTTCCAGACGGGCTGGAACGTTTAGGACTGTCGCGGCCTATCGCTTAACCCCTCTTTAAGCCTAAGGCCCTAGAGGGCGGGGCAGGTTCAATGGCTCGCAACGATGAAACCCATTAGGGTTTACTGGCCATATCCAAGACTCTGGGCGAGATCGTGGCCGCAAGAAGCGCCCGAATGCTCGGTCCGATCACACTTGCTGCGCTCGCGTGGCTCCGCCCCAAAGCCGCCGCGTTTTGCGCATACGGCATTTTTACAGACGGGTAATCTGGGAATGCGAATGACGGCACGGCCGCTTACCATCACCGCCACCTTGATCCTAGCCACTGTACTGGCGGGGTGCTCCTTTGCTGGCATTAAGCCAATGGCGGGGAACCGAGCGGGACAAACTGCAGCTGCTGCACTCGAGCAGGCTGTGGCAACGCCAACGCCGGCCGGCCATGTGCCGAAAGCGGCGGCGGTTCCAACAGCACCTGCCGATGTGGTGATGGCCTATGCCGACACACGCGGCAAGATCAATGCGCTGGTGACCCATTACGCGGCCCAGTACAACGTGCCTGAAAGCCTGATCCACCGCGTGATCGTGCGCGAAAGCACCTATAATCCGGCAGCGCGCAATGGCCCCTATTACGGCCTTATGCAGATTAGCCACGCAACCGCGCGCGGCATGGGCTACCGAGGCGAACCCGCAGGCCTATTGGATGCCGAAACCAATATGCGTTATGCCGTGCGCTATCTGGCTGGGGCTTACATGACCGCTGGTGGCGATCCTGACCGGTCGGTGCAATATTATGCACGGGGCTATTACTACGACGCCAAGCGTCTCGGCCTCGTTGAAAAGGCTGGCCTGCGTTAAGTTTAGCCCTCGCGGCCCAAGAGTTTATTGAGAATAGTGTCGAGTTCGTCGAGCTGGTAGGGCTTTTCCAAGCGCGGTAGATCGCTGGATTGGTTGTGCGGCAGCTCGGCATAACCGGTGACCAAAAGAACCTTCAGGCCCGGGCGGAGCTTTTGCGCGGCTTCCGCCAATTCGATGCCTGTAATGCCGGGCATCGAATAGTCTGTCATCAGAACACTGATGTCAGCGCGTTCTTCGAGCAGCTTCAGCGCCTCGGCGCCAGAATAAGCCTCAATTGCGATGTGCCCAAGTTCGGCAAGCAGATCCACCGTATTCATGGTGATCAATGCATCATCATCGGCCACCAAAATTGTAGCCTGCCCCACAGTCGTCGTCATAGGTGAACGCCCCCTCCTCAGCCATGCGCGCTCTTGCGGCGCATTAGGGCTAACACACTGACCTATAGCCTATGAGAGGCCGAGCTCTTCGTCTATGGGAAAATCATCCTGTTTTACAACGTGATAGGGCTTACTGACACGGTTAGGCATTTAGCAGTGCCAAGTCAGGCGTCCGCGGTTAAACTGGACCCAATCTCGAAACGGGAATCGTCTCATGCATCTTTTGCTCGTTGATGGCTCGGGCTACATCTTCCGTGCCTTCTTCGCCCTACCCCAGCTGAACCGCAAATCTGACGGACTGCCTGTCGGCTGCGTGCAGGGGTTCTGCAATATGCTGTTCAAGCTCACCCAGGATATGGAGGGGGACGATCGCCCCACCCATATGGCCGTAATCTTTGACGCCAAGGGCAAGACCTTCCGCGACCAGATTTATGATCAGTATAAAGCGCAGCGCCCGCCTGCACCTGAAGAGCTGGTGCCGCAGTTTCCGCTGACCCGTTCGGCGACCCGCGCTTTCTCCATCCCCTCCATTGAAATGGAAGGCTGGGAAGCCGACGACATTTTGGCGACCTATGCCCGCATGGGCCGCGAGCAGGGCTTTAAGGTCACGATCGTTTCGTCGGACAAGGATCTGATGCAGCTGGTTGAGCCCGATGGTTCGATCCGCTTGCTCGACACTATCGCCCGCCCCGGCCAGCCGCCGCTGCGCTGGATTGGCCCCGATGAAGTGTTCACCAAGTTTGGCGTGACCCCGGACAAGGTTATCGACGTGCAGGCGCTGTGTGGCGACACGGTCGACAACGTGCCCGGTGTGCCGGGCATTGGGCAGAAGACGGCTGCAGAGCTGATCAATACCTATGGCGATCTCGAAACGCTGCTGGAGAAGGCTGGCGAAATTAAGCAAACTGCGCGTCGCCAGAAGCTGATCGACAATGCCGAACTGGCCCGTATCTCCAAGCGCCTCGTGACGCTCTCGCAGGACGTGCCGGTGGAACTCGACATCGACGCCTTGGTGCGTCAGCCGATGGAGCCGAGCAACCTCTTCCCTTTCCTCAAGGCGATGGAATTTGCCACCATCACCAAGCGTTTGGCAGCCCATCTCGATGCCAACCCAGATGATTTTGAGGCCGACCCTGAGCTCCGGGCTGGCGGCGACACGCCGCTGGAAGGCGTGCCAGAAAAATCCAAATCCCTCTCCGTCGCCAAGGCCAAGCTTGCGGCAAATGTGGTTCCGGGCACCGGCCCTGCGCGACACGCCGCTGAAGAGCATGCGCGGGTAAAAGCCATTCCGGTCAATTATGATGCCTATCGCATCATCAACACCGAAGCTGAGCTCGCCGCGATGATCGAAAAAATCATCGACAAGGGGCTCGTCTCGATCGACACCGAGACTACCGGGCTTGATCCGCAATCGGCGGATTTGGTGGGCGTCTGTCTATCGACCGAAATTGGTGAGGGCATCTATATTCCGGTTGGTCACAGCAAGGCTGGCGACCTGTTGGAAGGCGGCGGCCTTGTTGATGGGCAATTGCCGATCCGCACCGTGCTCGACATGCTCAAGCCGGTTCTGGAAAACCCTGCCATTCTCAAGATCGGGCAGAACTGCAAATACGATATGGAGATCTTGGCCAATCTCGGGATCGCTATGGCCCCGATTGATGACACCATGCTCATCTCTTATGCGCTCGATGGTCCGCGCTATAACGGCATGGATGTGTTGGCCGATCATTGGCTCGAGCACAAAACCATTACCTTTGGTGAGCTGGCGGGGACCGGCAAGAACCAGAAGACCTTTGATCAGCTCGAGATTGCTGCCGCAGCGCGCTACGCCGCCGAAGATGCCGACGTAACGCTGCGCCTCTGGCATGTGCTCAAGCCACGTCTAGCAGCAGAAAACGCCACGACGGTTTATGAAACGCTGGAGCGCCCGCTGGCGCCGGTTCTGGCGCGCATGGAAGCGCGTGGGGTGAGCGTTGACCGGCAAATGCTGGCGCGCCTTTCGGGCGATTTCTCCCAGCGCGCGGCCGCGTTTGAAGCCGAAGCCTATGAGCTGGCCGGGCAGAGCTTTAATCTTGGCTCACCAAAACAGCTTGGCGAAATCCTCTTTGATAAAATGGGCCTCGAAGGCGGCACCAAGACCAAGACTGGCGCTTGGTCGACCGGCGCGGATGTGCTCGAAGATCTCGCCGCCAAGGGCATTCCGCTGGCCCGCACCATCGTGGATTGGCGTCAGCTCTCCAAGCTCAAGAGCACCTATACCGATGCTCTACCGAATTTTATCAATCGCCGGACGGGCCGCGTTCACACCTCCTATCAGCAGGCTTCCGTGCTTACGGGGCGCTTGTCGTCGAACGAGCCGAACCTGCAAAATATTCCCGTGCGTACGGCGAACGGCCGCAAGATCCGTCAGGCCTTTGTCGCGCCCGAAGGCAAGACACTGATCTCGGCCGACTATAGCCAGATCGAGCTGCGCGTTTTGGCCCATATCGCCAATATTGGATCGCTCAAGGACGCGTTCGAGGAAGGTCTCGATATTCACGCGATGACGGCTTCGGAAATGTTTGGCGTGCCGGTGGAAGGCATGCCGAGCGACGTGCGCCGTCGCGCCAAGGCGATCAACTTTGGCATTATCTACGGGATTTCAGCTTTTGGTCTCGCCAATCAGCTGGGTATCGGGCGCGGCGAAGCGGGCGACTATATCAAGACCTATTTCGAGCGCTTCCCGGGCATCAAGGACTATATGGAAGCCCAGAAGATGCGCGTCAAAACCGACGGGTATGTGACAACGATCTTTGGCCGGAAAATCCAGTTCCCCAATGCGAAATCGGGTAATCCATCCGAACGCGCCTTTGTCGAGCGCGCGTCGATCAACGCGCCCATTCAGGGCTCGGCGGCTGACATTATCCGTCGCGCCATGATCCGTATGGAGCCAGAACTGGCCAAGGCCGGGATCGAGGCCGACATGCTGCTGCAGGTGCATGACGAACTGATCTTTGAAGTTCCAGAGGGCACTGAGGATAAGGCTATCCCGGTGATCAAGCGGGTGATGGAAACCGCTTCGGAGCCCGCCGTGCGCCTGACCGTGCCGATCCAAGTGGACGCGCACGCAGCCAAGAACTGGGACGAGGCGCACTAAGCGCACAGTCCTATTGAGCATTGAAAAGGCCTGGGCAGCATAGACAGCTGTTCAGGCCTTTTGCCTTCATTGCTGCTTCGCGCTGTTGAAAAAACGACACAAAAGCAACCATAATGGCGCAAGTTGTGCAGATGATCACACCTGCTTAACAACAAATTCACGTAACACTGTCTCTTTATTCAGAAATTATACAGTATCCATCTGGGGCACTGATTGATTTTTGATGAGAACGGACGTCATCATGACAGTGACTGACGACACAATTGCCCAATGCAACGCTGTGACCTTTGCGGCCGGTCAGGCGACAAGCGAATTGATGCGCGAATTTGGCAAGAAGATCGGATTTCAAGAAACTATTGATTATCCGCGCTTTGCCGAGAATGAGGCCAAGGGGCTCAATTTCGTCCTTGTGCACGGATCGATCCCGGACGCCAATAAGTTCAGGCTTATTCGGGCCCTGCGCTCGCACCCCGATGTGATGCGTCGGTTTGCGCCAGTGGTGTGCCTGCTCTCCGGTGGGCCGCGGCATCAGGTGGTGCCGCTGGTGGAGATGGGGTTTGACGAGGTGCTGTTCCTCGTCGACAGCGTCGACTTCATGCGCGCCAAGCTCAATGCTCAGCTGAACCACCGGCTGATGTATGTGCAGACGTCCAAATATTTTGGGCCAGACAGGCGGCGGATCGAACTGGTGGATCGCAATGATCCACGCCGCAAATATGGTGGCTCCGAATTTCGGCGGATTATGGTGGTGCGCAACCCCACCAGCGGGATCGAGACGCAAGAAGCGCTCTGATCAGAGCGTGAGGCGCACCAAGCGCCCGTCCCCACCCTTGGGAATGGTGAGCGTGACCGTGAGATTTGCCGCTTTGGCAATATCGGGGGCGCGCTCGGCCCATTCGACCAAGACGATAGCGCTGGGATCGTCGAGCAGCCCCAATTCATCGGCTTCGCTTTCATCGGCGAGGCGATAAAGATCCGCATGCAGGACAGGCCCCTTGGGCGTGTCATAGGGCTGGATAATGGCGAAGGTGGGGGATGGGACCTCCAACTCCGGATCGCCCGCCAGAGCGCGGATAATGGCGCGGGCAAGAGCGGTTTTGCCAGCGCCGAGGTCGCCTTCAAGACGCACGATGGTGCCCGGTTGCAGCTCGGCCGCAAGGGTTGCGCCAAATTCTGCCGTAGCCGCGTCGTCAGGAAGGAAAAGGTCCATTATTCGGCCACACCCGCCATGGCGCTATCACGCGGCAGATTGACGATGATCCGGCTGCCCTTGGGCTCGCGGCGTTCGGCCGAGATGGTGCCGCCATGCAGGTTCACAAAGGTGCGCACGATGGAAAGGCCAAGCCCGGCGCCGCGCTGACGACCGCCAGCGGCAGGCGTATCCAGACGGGTCAGGATCGCCGACTTCAGCTCGTCGGTGAGGCCTGGGCCTTCATCTTCAATGACGAAAAGCATGCGATTGTCGCGGCTGGTGACGGCCAAGCGGATCTCGCTGCCGGGCGGGGCAAAACGCGCCGCGTTCGAGAGAAGATTGTAGAGCACCTGCACAAGGCGCGTCCCGTCAGCAATAAGAGACGGCAGGTTGGGCTCGATATCAACCACCAGCTTTGCCGGGACGCCAGAGACTTCGGGCATGGTCGCCGAAATGCCCGCACGGGCCTTTTCGATGAGCGCGTGAACATCGAGACGCTCAGGATTGAGCTCGGCAATGCCCGCGTCGACAGACGCCAGATCGAGAATATTGTCGATGAGCACGCCAAGGCTGACCGAAGAGGCGCGGATATAGGAGATATAATCGCGCTGCTGCGCGGTGAGCGGAGAGCTTTCGTCGGCGGCCAAAACTTCGGCAAAGCCGATGATGGAGGTCAGCGGCGAGCGCAGCTCATAGGAGACGTTTTCAACGAAGGCGTCCTTGAGACGATCAGCGGCAACCAGCGCATCGTTACGCTCCTTGAGCACCTTGGAATAGCTGGCGCTTTCGGTGACGTCGATAAAGGTCATCATCGACTGACCATCGGGCAGACGGGTGATCGAGAAATCAATGAGCTTGCCATCCGAGCGCGTGATGCGGCCCTTCTGGTCCGTGCGGGTCGGATTAAGATCGATGATGGCGCGCTTGAGATCACGCCAGATGGTGGCGCCATCATGGGGCAGCGCTTGCACGCAGCGGCTGGCGATCTGGTCGATATGGGGCGCGGTTTCGAGCTCAGACTTGACCTGCGACCAGAGCTCTTCAAAGCGCGGATTCCACAAGGTCAGGCGGCCATTGGTGCCGAACACAGCCACAGCTTCAGACAGCGCATTGATGGTTTCGCGCTGCACGTTGGTGAAGGCCTTGTTGGTTGACGCCATGTTCAACCATTCGGTCATGTCTTCAAAGACATAGATGACGCCGCCTTCAGCGCCGGCGGGCGCGGAAATGACCTTGACCGTGCGACCATCCGGCAGATGCCAAGGATCGGCCTCAAACGGCTCGGTGCGCTCGTAGCTCTTGAGATGGTTGGCACGCCAGGTGTGGTAGTCAACGGAATTGGGCAGACGCCCTTCGGTGCGCAGCTTATCGAGGACAGCGCGCTCATCGGTGCCGGGGGTGAGGAACAGACGATCCAAGCCCCAAAGCTTGATATAGGCCTCGTTGTACTGCACCAGCTGGCGCTTGGCGTTGAAGATGGCAATCGGGGTGCCGAGGTTGTCGATCAGGCCGGAGATCGGGGCAACTGCTGCCTCAGGGATCGGCGCTGGATTGGAGATGGACTTGCGTGGCGCCAGATAG
Organism: Devosia sp. MC521; assembly: GCF_014127105.1. Lineage (NCBI taxonomy): Bacteria > Pseudomonadati > Pseudomonadota > Alphaproteobacteria > Hyphomicrobiales > Devosiaceae > Devosia > Devosia sp. MC521. The sequence continues at coordinate 173,001 of NZ_CP059902.1, read as the reverse complement.
CCACCAATGCCACCGGGCACGTCAAACTCAACCACATAACAATTGACCGCTGCGGCCAGCGCATCGAGATCAAGGTTCTCGACCGACTTACCGCGCGTTTGCGCCAGATTGACCAAGGCTGGATTGGCAAAATCGAGCTTGCCATCTTCGAGGCGCAGGAAAGCGGGCTCGGGCATATGGGTGATAATGGCCTGAGCGCATTGCCAATCGGCCGCTTCAACCACGGCAACACTTGCAGCCTCACCCGGCTCTAAATAGGCGGGGCGCAAGCGCATGGCGATAGCGCCGCCCATGACCCAACCCGAGCAACGGACCTGACGACCATCGAGCGTTTTAAGGCTCGATGAGAAGCGATGACCATGCATCTTCAGATTGTCGAGCAGCTCTTGCAGGCGATTGGCTTCTGCAGGACCGAGCCAGCTGCGCAGATTAAGAACGCTATGAGGCTGACGGCCCACGGGCAGAACGGCCGAAGCATCGCCCAGAATGCGGGGTTCGGCTGGGGTCGCGCTCTCGTCGGTCCACAAGACGGTCAACTCACGCGAGCCCGCGATCAGGCTCTCATATTCATCGACCATGTTGCGCAAGTCAGCGATTTGCGAGGAGGCGCGACGACGCGCGGCGCGCGTGTCGACCAAAATCGAGCGCACAACGGCCATGGCGATGAGCGAGAAAGCGCCCGCGCCGAGCACAACGGCCACCGGCGCAATGCCGCCGAGACTGACCGGAACACCGCTCTGAGCGACAGCCGGAGCTGCGGCGAGCAGAGACAGAGGGGCAGCGCTAAGTGCTGCGAATCCCAAGTGTTTCCGGAATCGTTCCGGCACCATGCCAAGCCTCATGTGTTCGTTGCGCCAAGGTCCGACCCACAGGGGCCAGTATGCATTTACTGCTTTGGCGGCGGCCTACGCGGAGAATGGCTCTCCTGCCGCTCGCTGATCCGAACACTTAAAATCAAAGTATCCGAATCACCCTGACATTAGCCGTGGTCGGAATCGGGCAAAAGAGTCTTCCTGCCTGTGAGGAGCGGGCAAATGGCAAGGAATGCACTTGACTGTGAACGAAACAGAAACCTTTACGAAACGTAAAAGCCCGGGCAAATCACCCGGGCTTTCACATGTATTTTTCGAGCTAAGCGCCGGAAAATCTGAGATCTACCAGCGTTTATAGCTGAGTTCAGAACGCGGTCCAGTCGTTCGTTGCTTCGCGTTGTGTGTGTTTTGTCGCAATCTTTGGACGGGCCGCGCGCGGCTCAACCGCATGACCGAGATAGTTCATCGCGGCCTTTCGCGCCGGGTCTGCACCGGCTACCTGGAAGACATCGACGATCCGATCAAGCTCATTGGCCTGTTCTTCGGTCTGCTCAATCGAGGCGTTGATCTCTTCAACCAGCGCCGCATTGTGCTGGGTCATCTCATCCATCTGACGCACTGCGGTGTTGACCTCGGCGATGGCCGAAGCCTGTTCGCCGCTGGCACGCGCAATGGCATCGAGCAGGACTGTGTTGGCGCGAACGCCATCGAGAATACCGACAAGCTTAGCGGCAGCATCGGAGACAAGGCGTGTGCCGGTGGAGACCTGGGCGGCACTCTGGTCGATGAGCACCTTGACATCTGCAGACGCGGTTGCAGCGCTCTGGGCCAAGCGGCGAACCTCAACCGCGACAACAGCAAAGCCCTTACCAGCTTCGCCAGCACGCGCGGCTTCAACCGAAGCGTTGAGTGCCAGAAGATTGGTCTGGAATGCGATGTCGTCGATCATGCCAATGATGTTGGAAATCTTGGCCGAGGACTCGGTGATGCGGGCCATGGCCTCATTGGCATCGCCCATAACCGCACCGCCCTGTTCGGCGGCGACAGAAACCGTGCCAGCCTTAGCGCTTGCGTCATGTGCCTTGGTGGCGTTTTCGGTGACCGTCTGTGCCAATTGTTCCATGGCCGCAGAAGTCTGTTCAATCGTCGCTGCCTGACGGGTGGTGCGCTCAGACAGATCATTAGCGCCCGCGAGGATTTCGCTGGTCGCCGACTTGAGGGTGCCCGATGTGCCGCGCAGTTGCGTGACGATCATGGTGAGCTTATCGGCCACTTCGTTGACGTCGTTCTTGAGCTTGGCAAAAGCACCGCGATGTTCGCCGCGCATACGCGAGGTGAGATCGGTGTTGGCCAGAGCGGCGAGAACTTCGCCGGTTTCGACGACGCCGCGTTCAACGCTTTCAACCAGCGTATTGACCGAGGCGGCCAACATGTTGAGCTCATGATCCGGGAAGTTCGCCGCAACACGACGCGTGAAATCACCGTCCACCGCTGCGTCGACAACTTCGCCGAAGGCAATTTGCAGGTCGCTCATCATCGACTGACGCGCAGCCTGATCGCGAATAATGCGCGCGGCCTCCGCTTCGGTCATTTGCGAGACTTTTAGGCCGTTCTGGCGGAACACTTCCACCGAGCGAGCCATAGCGCCGATCTCGTCGTGACGCGTCACGCCTTCAATGACCAGATCGAACTTGCCATCGGTCATCTCAACCATCTGCTCAGACAGGCGATTGATTGGACGGGTAAGGCTACGTGCGATCAACCAGCCGAGCACTGTCGAGGCGGCAATCAGCGCTAGGGCGATGGTTGTGCTGCTGATGACTTCTTGCCAATAAAGCTCTTCAATATCCGTCTGGAGCACGCCGGTACCGGCGGCCCAGCCCCAAGGCGCGAAGTTCTGAACATAGGTCAGCTTATCGACTTCTGCGCCTTCTTCATCGTTTGGATTGAAGCCAAAAGTGGTGAAGATCGAGCCTTGGAGGCGCGCACCATCGGTATATTCCTCGATGAAGCGCTTGCCGCGCGAATCTGTACGGTCGCGCATATTGGTGTTGACGACATTGGGATTGGAGTTGGCCAACATGACGTAGTCATGGCTGACCACGAAGACATAATCGTCGCCGGAATAGAGCATGGCGCTCACCGAGCGCAGCGCTTCCGCCTGCGCGTCTTCGAGCGTCATCTCGCCAGACTGAACGCGGGCTTCATAGGAGCCGAGCACTGAAACAGCCGCTTCAACGACGCTGCGAATTTCGGTTTTCTTGAGTTCGGTGAGGTTTGTGCGGGTGTGGCTGAGCTGGAACCCGATTACGCCGACAAAGCCAACGATGAACAGGGCAAGAAGGATATACATTCGGCGCGAGATGCTGCCGAGAAGGCGATCGAACATGGATAGTCTCAGGGAGAGAGGCGGGTGGGGCTTACGCTCACTCAGACATTTCAACTGCGGCTTAAAATTTAGATAAGGTTTACCATGTCTTACCCATAAAAAAGCCCGCCGAAGCGGGCTTTCTCATATCTGGTGGCAGAACCGACAATTAGTAGCGGTATTCGCCGGACTTGAATGGGCCGTCGACATCGACGCCGATGTAGTCAGCCTGGGTTTTGTTGAGCTTGGTGAGCTTTGCGCCGAGCTTGGCCAAGTGCAATTCAGCGACCTTCTCGTCGAGGTGCTTTGGCAGCACGTGAACGGCCTTGGCCATGGTTTCGCCCTTGGTCCAGAGTTCGACCTGAGCCAGGGTCTGGTTGGCAAAGGATGCCGACATCACAAAGCTTGGGTGACCGGTGGCGTTGCCAAGGTTTACCAAGCGCCCTTCGGAGAGAAGGATCAGGCGGCTGCCATCTGGCTTCTCGATCAGATCGACCTGTGGCTTAACATTGGTCCACTTGAAGTTGCGCAGACCGAGCACGTCGATTTCGTTGTCGAAGTGGCCGATGTTGCAGACAATGGCCATGTCCTTGAGCTTGCGCATGTCATCGACCATCAAGACGTCACGATTGCCAGTGGCGGTGACGACGATGTCGGCGCGGTGCGCAGCGTCTTCGAGGGTGACGACTTCAAAGCCTTCCATAGCCGCCTGCAGCGCGCAGATCGGATCGACTTCGGTGACGAGCACGCGGGCGCCAGCGCCACGCAGGGATTCAGCCGAACCCTTGCCCACATCGCCATAGCCGCAAACGATGGCGACCTTGCCTGCGAGCATCACGTCGGTGCCGCGACGGATCGCGTCAACGAGCGATTCACGAGTGCCGTACTTGTTGTCGAACTTGGACTTGGTAACCGAGTCATTGACGTTGATCGCTGGGAACGGCAGTTCGCCCTTAGCGGCCAGCTGATTGAGACGCAGAACGCCTGTGGTGGTTTCTTCCGAAACGCCACGGATGGCATCGCGGATCTTGGAGAAGAAGCCCGGGGACTTGGCGAGGCGCTTGCGGATGGTGGCGAAGAAGATTTCTTCTTCTTCCGAACCTGGCTTGTCGAGAACAGAAATGTCCTTTTCAGCCTTGGCGCCAACGAGCACGTACATGGTCGCGTCGCCACCGTCGTCGAGGATCATATTTGGGGTTTCGCCATTGCCCCAATCCATCATGCGGTCGGTGAATTCCCAGTATTCTTCGAGGGTTTCGCCCTTGTGCGCGAACACAGGAATGCCAGCAGCGGCGATGGCGGCAGCAGCATGATCCTGGGTCGAGAAGATATTGCACGACACCCAACGTACGTCTGCGCCGAGAGCAACGAGGGTCTCGATCAGCACACCGGTCTGAATGGTCATGTGCAGCGAGCCCGCAATGCGCGCGCCCTTGAGCGGCTGAGCAGCAGCATATTCAGAGCGAATGGCCATCAGGCCCGGCATTTCGATCTCGGCAATGCTGAGCTCCTTGCGGCCGAAATCTGCAAGAGAGATGTCCTTGACCGAATATTCAGTCGCTGGGTTTGTCATGGGTCGGCTCCACAGGAGAAAGGTTTTGTCATTCCTATACGGAATGGAAAGGCACGGATCAATCGGGATATAAAGATTTGTTTATATCCCGACATAGGCCGGGCGTTATCCAGTGTGGCGCAGCGCTGGTGTGCGCAGGAAGCTCTCCAGCATTTCGCGCGACATTGGGCGGCCTAGGGCATAGCCCTGAAGAATATCGCAACCGAGGTCTCGCAAGACCGCAGCGTGTTCCATGGTCTCAACGCCTTCAGCGACGATATCGATGTCCATGGATTTGCCGATGTCGACGATGGAGTCAACAAGGCGGCGCTGGCTCAGGCTGTCGACGATGGGGGCGACCAATTGTCGGTCGATTTTGAGGCGGCGCGGACGCAGCTTTTGCAAGGAGACGATGGAGGCGTATCCGGTGCCGAAGTCATCGCTTTCAATATCGATACCGAGCTGCTTGATGCGCTCGATATTGAACGAGACGACGCTGTCGCTTTCATCGAGATAGATGGATTCCACCAGCTCGAAGGCAATGCGCCCCGGCTCGATGTCCAGCGCCTTGAGGCTATCGCCCAAGGTCTCATCATTGAGGCGACGCAAAGAGACGTTCACCGAAGCATGGGGCACGTGTAGCCCGATAGCGTCCCAGCGCTTGAGATCTGCCAGCACCTGACGCAGCACCAGAGAATCCAGCGCGCTGACAACATTGAGTTCATCGGCGATGCGCATAAAACGATCCGGCGTTAACAGGCCTTCGGTGGGGTGATGCCACCGCACCAGAGCTTCAACACCAGTGACGGCCAAAGTACGGGCATCGAACTGCGGCTGATAGAAGGCGATAAACTCGTGGTTTTCGAGGCCGCTCAGGATCTCGTCGGCGATGCGCTTGGAACTGATGACCTCGCTCTGTAGCTCCTGGGTGAAGAACTCATAGCGATTGCGCCCGCGCGCCTTAGCCCGATAGAGGGCGATGTCGGCATTGATCAGCAGCTGTTTCACATCGGTATTTGCTGAGCGGCTGACGGCAAGCCCGACGCTCACACCAAAGCGGCATTCGTGCCCTTCATGCAGCACCGGCTTGCGCATTTCGTGCACGATCTTGTCAGCCATGGCGGTGAGGCGATCATCGCTCGCGCCAGCGCTGGAGACGATGACAAATTCGTCCCCGCCAATGCGGGCAACAAAATCGGTATCGTGGCAGTTGAAGCGCAGCACTTCGGCGGCGTGGACCAGCATGGCATCGCCGGCGGCATGGCCAAGGGTGTCGTTGATCTGCTTGAAGCGATCGAGATCGATATGGAGGAGCGCAATCGAGCCGGCGCCATAATAGCCGTCCTGCTGATGTTGCTTGAGCATGTCATCGAGATAACGACGGTTCGGCAGGCCGGTGAGACTATCGTGGAGCGCGTTGTGTTCGATGGAAATACGCGCCGCTTCGAGATCCTTATTGCGCGCCTCGGTGAGACTCTTGGCGTTGAGCAGCGCCTGATGCATTTCGACGTCGGCGGTGATGTCAAAATTCACCCCGATAATCGCGTCGGACCGGCCTTCTTCGCGGAAGAAGGCGCCAACCGAGCGAACGTAGCGAATGTCGCCATCCGGCCGGATCACGCGGTAGGTGGACTCTGATCGCCCCTCGGAGACCATGTCCTTAAAATCACTGCTGGCGCGCTCGCGGTCTTCTGGGTGAACCGCCGCGAGCCAATCCTCATTACGTCGCGGCTTGCCATCATGGGGCGTGCCATAGAGGTAATTGGTGCGGGCATCCCAGGTCTCGAGCCCGGTTTCGAGATCAATCTCCCAGACGCCAACCTTTGACACATCCAAGGCCAAGTGGAAGCGACGCGTCAGGGCGTCAAGCTCTTGGGCGTGGTCGGCGATTTCGCGAATATGGTTTTGGCGCTGTTGCACCATGCGACCGGTGAGGAGAATGGGCAGCAAAATCAGCGCGCCAGCAAGGCCCAGCATGAAGCGCAAGGCCCATGTGGCAGCAAGGTTTGGAACCCAGCCATTTTTGGGAACGACGGCAAAGCGCCACTGGCCGTCGGTGAGGTTTACATCGGCATAGACCGGATTGCGCGGGGAGAGGTCCTGGCCAAAGATGCGCTGCCCGCTCGGCTGCTCGCGCGTGTAGAGCGTGAGGGAGAGGTCGAAGTCGCGGTTTTCGATAATACCGCTCGCCATGAGCAGCCTTGGACCATCAACGACCGCCGAGACAATGCCCCACAGACGCGCCGTATTGGGATCAAAAATGGGGTAACGAGCGACGAAACCAACGCCGCCTTGCACCAAAGCCAGGGGGCCGACAAAATGGGACTCACCGCTGGTGAGCATGCGCTGAACCGCAGGCCATTGCTCGGGCGAGGTGCGGTAATCAAAGCCGATGGAGTCTTCATTGCCCGTGCGCGGATAGGCCCAGCGCACCACCATGTCAGGGGCTAAGGTAACCGCGCGGATTTGGCTATTGCCGTCGAGCGTCGCCGCTGCCAATTGCCGAAAGCGGCTTTCGTCCAGCTCAACATCGGCTGCAATGGCGGAGGCCATGCCTTTGAGCAGTTGGAGATTGCTCTGAATATTGCTTTCCAGCTTGGTGCGAATGACCGAGAGCTTTGAAATATATTCCGCGCGCATACGCGTTTCGGCAATCTGTTGATTTTGCTGTTCAATAAGAAACGCAAAGACAGCAAGAAGTGCCAGAGCAATAAGGATCGGCACCACAACAATGCGATGCCAACCAATCAGCTTCCGGGAATATTTCATTCCGGTTTTGCTTGAGATTTCCCCACCCCGCTTAAAGCGACGTGGGGAATTAGGTCATCATCAGATTAATAGATTCAAAGGATTTTTGACTTAACTCGGGACCACATCTGGTCTTAGAGCGCTGTCGGGACGATGGTTTTAACAATTGAGGCGTCGAGCGCTTCATAATCATGCAGGCCAATGACGTCGTAGAGTTCTTGACGCGTCTGCATTTCGGACAGCATCGCCTTGGTGCCGCCATCGCGTTTGATGGTGGCGTAGAGCTTTTCCTGCGCCTTGTTGGCGACGCGCAAAGACGACACCGGCCAGATGACCATGGAATAGCCCAGAGCCTCAAATTCAGATGCAGTCTGATAGGGCGTACGGCCAAATTCGGTCATGTTGGCCAGAAGCTTAACGCCCGGCATCGCCTTGGCGAAGTCGCGGAACATGTCGATGGTGGTGAGCGCTTCGGGGAAAATCGCATCGGCCCCGGCTTCGACGTAAAGCTTGGCGCGGGCGATGGCACCATCAAGGCCTTCGCTGCCCGCGGCGTCGGTGCGGGCGATGATGACCATATCGCGGCGCGCCTTGGCAGCAGCGGCGACCTTGGCCGCCATGTCATGGGCATCGGCAAGTTTTTTATCGTTGAGGTGGCCGCATTTTTTCGGCAGCAGCTGGTCTTCGAGGTGGACTGCCCCTGCCCCAGCTTCTTCAAAAGAGCGGACCATGTGCATGACGTTGAGCGCTTCGCCATAGCCCGTGTCGCCGTCGACCAAGAGCGGCAGGCCGGAGGCCCGAGCAATCTGGCGAATGAAGAAGGAGACTTCATCGACGGTGATGATGCCGAGATCGGGAATACCCATCGACGCGGTCATGGCCGCGCCCGAAAGATAGAGCCCTTCAAAGCCCGCGTTACGGGCCTGAATGGCGGCTTGGCCATTGTGTGCGCCGGGAAGCTGCAGGATCTGCGGACGATCCAGGAGGGCGCGGAAGCGAGACCCCGCGCTTTCGCGCGGGAGTTCAGCACTGATGAGATAAGGCATGGTTCAAGCCTCCTTGCGATCTTTGAGCGGCACGAACTTGAGATCTTCGGGGCCGATGTAGTTGGCCGAAGGGCGAATGATCTTGCCGTCCTGACGCTGCTCGATGACGTGAGCGGACCAGCCGGAGGTGCGCGCGATGACAAAGAGCGGGGTGAACATGGCCGTTGGGACGCCCATGAGATTGTAAGAAACGGCCGAGAACCAATCGAGGTTCGGGAACATTTTCTTGGCGTCCATCATCACCGTTTCAATACGCTCGGCGATGTCGAACTGGCGTTTCGCCCCAGCTTGCTCGGCGAGTGCTTTGGAGACGCGCTTGATGACGACATTGCGCGGATCGGAGACGGTGTAGACCGGGTGACCAAAGCCGATGATGACTTCCTTATTCTCAACGCGCTTGCGGATATCGGCTTCGGCTTCATCGGCCGAGGCGTAGCGCTCTTGAATTTGGAAGGCGACTTCGTTGGCCCCGCCATGTTTTGGACCGCGCAGCGCGCCGATTGCCCCAGCGATGGAGGAATACATGTCTGAGCCCGTGCCCGCGATGACGCGGGCGGTGAAGGTCGAGGCATTGAACTCATGCTCGGCGTAGAGAATGAGCGAGACATGCATGGCTTTTACCCACTCTTGGCTTGGAGTTTTTCCATGCAAGAGGTGTAAAAAATGGCCACCAATGCTGTCGTCGTCGGTTTCGACCTCAATGCGGCGACCATTATTGGCGTAGTGATACCAATAGAGAAGGATCGAGCCGAGGTTGGCCATCAGGCGATCGGCAATGGTGCGAGCGTCGGCCGTGTTGTGATCGCTCGGCTCTGGCAGAGTGCAGCCCATGACCGATACGCCGGTGCGCATGACATCCATGGGATGGGCACCCGCTGGCAGGGCTTCGAGCGATTGGCGGACGGCCAGAGGCAGTCCACGCATGGCCTTCAAACGCGTTTTATAGGCGGCGAGCTGAGAGACCGTTGGCAGAGTGCCGTGGACCAGAAGGTGCGCCACCTCCTCGAACTCGCAGGTTTCTGCGAGGTCGAGAATGTCATAGCCGCGATAATGAAGATCGTTGCCTGTGCGCCCAACGGTGCACAGGGCGGTGTTGCCAGCGGCAACACCTGAGAGAGCAACGGATTTCTTCGGTTTGAACGTCGTTTCCATGACGTCCTCCCTCAGAAAATGCCGGCAGGAGCTTCAGGACCGAGCTGGTCCGTCGTCACCACAAAGTTGAGCTGGCGCACTTCTGCGGCGGTAAGGCTCGGCAGACGCTCGACAAGAGCGAGGAAGCGATCCTGCTCCTCTTTCGAGACGATGCCTTCGCAGAGAGTGCGGAACTTTTCGATGTAGTTCGGGCGGCTAAAGGGACGTGCGCCATTGGGGTGCGCATCCGCGACGCCAAGCTCATCAACGAGCGTTGTGCCATCTTCCATGGTGATGATGACCTGACCACCATAGGCCATGTCTTCGCCCTTGGCGTGATAACGCTTGGTCCAGATCGGGTCTTCTTCGGTGGTGATCTTGTGCCAGAGAGCGACGGTTTCCGGACGGTTGGCGCGTTCGGGAGCGTAGCTCTTGACGTGGTGCCAACCGCGATCTTCGAGCGCCACCGCAAAGATATACATGATGGAGTGGTCGAGCGTTTCGCGGCTCGCCTTCGGGTCCATCTTCTGCGGATCGTTCGCACCCGTGCCGATGACATAGTGGGTGTGATGGCTGGTCTTGATCAGGATCGATTTGATCTTGGAGAAGTCGGCAATCTTGGCGCCCATGCGCTTGGCCAGATCGATAAGCGCCTGGCTCTGATATTCAGCCGAATATTCCTTGGTGTAGGTATCCATGATGGCGCGCTTGGCTTCGCCCTTTTCCGGCAGCGGCACGTAGTAACGCGCAGATGGGCCGGAGAGGAGGTAGGCGATAAAGCCGTCTTCCCCTTCATAGGCTGGAGAAGGTGCGCCTTCGCCGCGCATGACACGGTCCACCGCCTCAATGGCCATTTTGCCTGCAAAGGCAGGGGCGTAAGCCTTCCACGTGGAAATCTCGCCCTTACGCGACTGGCGCGTGGTGGTGGTGGTGTGGAGCGCCTGCTGGATCGCCTGATAGGTGATTTCCGTCGAGAGCCCCAGAAGCGCACCAATGCCACCAGCAGCCGAAGGGCCAAGGTGAGCGATATGGTCGATCTTGTGTTCGTGCAGGCAGATGCCCTTTACGAGATCGACCTGAATTTCATAGCCCGCCGCAATGCCGCGCAGCAGAGCCTGTCCATCGAGACCCTTCGCCTGCGCCACCGCGAGAATGGGCGGGATATTATCGCCGGGGTGGGAATAGTCAGCGGCGAGGAAGGTGTCGTGGAAGTCGAGTTCGCGCACGGCCACGCCATTGGCGTAAGCGGCCCATTCGGGCGAGACTTTGACATTTTCGGGCAGACCAAAAACCTGCGCGCCGCGCGGGGATTGGTGACCCAAGGCCTGAGCCCGGGCCGAACGAATGGGACCGCGCGCAATCGAGGCGGCGGCCACAGAAGCGTTGTCGATGATACGATTGCCGATCATCTCAATGACATCGGCGTCGAGGGCGACCGGGTCGGTGGCAACACTGGCGAGCTTCCACGCCAATTGGTCCTCGCGAGGAAGATGCTCAGCCGATTTATAGGTGCGTACTTCGTGGGTCTTCATGCTGGCTCCTCTTCCGGCAATAAAACTATTTGCTTGAGCATAGACCTCTCCAAGGTCAGGTCCCAAGCGGCGAACTGATGCGTTTGCGGCAAGCCCCCTTGCCCTTTACGTCAAGCGGGCTCGAAGTTTGGTTCGTCGGGTGAAATTGGGCGGCACCCTTGGGCGTAGCGCCGTGCATTTTGCACATAGCGCTCGGCCGATGCGGCGAGCGCGGCGACGCCTTCGGCATCGATGTCGCGAACGACTTTGCCCGGCGCGCCCAAAACCATGGAATTGTCAGGGATAATCTTACCCTCGGTGATGAGGGCATTGGCGCCGATGAGACAGTTTTTGCCAATGACCGCACCATTGAGCACGGTTGCGCCCATGCCAATGAGTGAATTGTCGCCAATGGTGCAGCCATGAACAATGGCAGCGTGGCCAATGGTGACATTCTCGCCGATCACCAGCGGATGACCGGTATCGGTATGCAGAACGCTATTCTCTTGAATATTGGTGCGCCGACCAATGGTGATGCGCTCAATGTCGCCGCGGGCGGCAACGCCGAACCAAATGCCGACATCGGCCCCGACAACAATATCGCCCACCAGAACAGCAGTTGGCGCGATCCAGGCGACCTCAGGGTCGATTTTGGGCGCGACGCCATCAAGTGCATAAATCGGCATTGTTGTAGTCCTCCCTGACCACATTATGCAGGTCCGGGAAGACGCAACAAGGGCTTGTACGTCGCAGATCTAAACGATGACGTTGTAGGCGGCGCGCATCTGGGCAATGTCTTGCAGCGTTTGATGAAAGAGTGACCAGTCATCGCTCTGCGCAATGGGGGCCCAGATGGCTTCCACCTCATCGATGAGCATGGTGCGCGGCTTTTTCTGGGCAAAATAGGCGTGACCGAGGTTCACATCATCCGATGGCCCATAGCGCTCCAAAAGATCGGCGAACGGGCGGAAGGCCTCGCTGGCGTAAAGATCTGCACTGGGGCTGGCCGCGGCGCGATCAAAGCTCAAGACGCCACCGCGCCAATCAAAGAAGAATTGCTCATATGGTGCTTTGCTGGCCGTGAGGAAGGCGAACATGGCGGCAACGAAGGCAGTGCCGTCGTCCACGTCACGCGGTTTTAGGCCGAGGCGGCGGAGCACCTGACGGCCCAGTTGGTCGCGGAACTGCGGCCAGATGGTGTTGAGCGCGGGCTCTAGCTTTTCGATCGACGACAGCGGGACGAGGCATTCGGCGAGACGGGTCAAATTCCAGGCGAGCGTGTCGGGCTGGCGACCAAAGGCATAAAGCCCAGTTTCGTCGAAATAGGCAGCGGTGAAGGTGGGGTCATAGGTTGGAATGAACCGCCACGGGCCGTAGTCAAAGCTTTCGCCGGTGATGTTGATATTGTCGGTATTGAGAACGCCATGGACAAAGCCGGCGGCGGTCCATTGCGCACCAAGGCGCGCGACTTCGGCGACGACGCGTTCGAGCAATGCCGCCGCGCGATCTTCAGCCTCGGCGAGGTCTGGATAATAGTGGGCGATGGTGTGATCCACCAAACGCTGGAGATTTTCCTTATCGTCGAAATAGGCAAAGCGCTGGAAGGTGCCGAGGCGAATATGGCTGTGGCTGAGGCGTGTCAGCACTGCCGAGCGCGTCGGGGACGGCTCATCGCCGCGATGCAATTGCTCGCCCGTCTCGACCAGCGAGAAACTTTTTGACGTATAGACGCCCAGGGCTTCGAGCATCTCGGTAGCGAGCACTTCGCGCACTCCCCCCTTGAGCGTCAGGCGACCATCGCCGCCGCGCGACCATGGGGTTTTGCCCGAGCCTTTGGTGCCGAAATCGAGAAGGCGCCCATCAACCGGATCGATGCATTGGGCAAACAAAAACCCCCGCCCGTCGCCGAGATCGGTGTTGTATGACCGGAACTGATGGCCGTGATAGCGCAGCGCCAAGGGTTCGGGAAACGATCCTTCAAACGGCTCAAACCGACCAAAATGATCTAACCATTTGGAATCACTGAGTGCGTCCAAGCCAATGCGTTCGGCCCACCGCTGATCGCGGTGGCGCAGAATGGTTTTTGGAAAATCGGCAGGAGCGACGCGATCAAAGAAGGCATTGCCAAGGGCCTGGTGCGTTTGCACGGGTCTAAACTGGGTCATGCTCTACCAATGCTCGCACGAGGGGTTGAGTTCGACACGCAGGTCGGGCTTGCACAGCTGTCGCTTCCGTATCGGCAAATTTCAGCATATAGCGCAATCTATGATGCCTGATCTCGATAGTATTCGCCTGACGCCCTTTCAAGCCGCCATCTTCGACATGGACGGCACCCTGCTCGACACCGAGATGTTCTTTAAGACCATCGTCTATGAAGTGGCCGATGAGCTTGGCTATGTCATGACCCATGATATCCATCGCGGCATGGTTGGATCGAGCAACGAGCACACCAAGCTGTGGTTGCAGCACTCGTATGGGAAGGAATTCTCTTACGAGACCTTCAACAACCGATGCCTTGAGATGATCGATGTCATGGGCGCGGATGGGGTGCCGGTGAAGGCCGGTGCAATCGAGTTTCTCCGTGAGATTCGCGAGCGCGGCATTCCAACAGCGGTCGCGACCTCCTCATCGCGCAAGCATGCGCACCACCATTTGGCGAGCTCGGGGCTGATTGATCTGTTTGATACCATCGTCACCCGCGACGATGTCATGAACCCCAAGCCCGACCCAGAACCCTATCTGCTTGCAGCCAAGCGCCTTGGTGTCGATCCGACGCTGTGCCTGGCGCTCGAAGACAGCAATGTTGGCGTCCGCGCGGCCCACGCAGCCGGTATGCAGACGATTATGGTGCCGGACATGGTCGGCCCCGATGAACATATCCACAGGCTGGGTGTGTCTGTGATGGAAAGCCTAAACCACGTTCATCGTGCGGCATTCCACGGCGAATAAGGGGAATCCGGGCGTCGCCCGGATTAACCATTTTCGGTAATAGATAAATCTTTATCGAATAGCGTAAGCCCTCATTCAGCATCCCTAAAACTCAGCGAAATCAAAGGTTTCCATAAGGCCTTCGGGCCTTTAACTATAGCTTAAGTTGCTAATTGCTATGGTTAAGCAGCCGTAAATTTCGACTTCCATCGGGCGCCATCCTTGGCTAGTGTAAGGACAACGACCGATGGCCGCTTAGGCGGACACGGAGAAGGCTCACCGGCAACGACCGGCTGGGCTCAGGGATAAGGACGGGGCTTTGAAGAAAAGCTGGCAGCAAAATTCGACCCGAGCGTTTTCAGCCGCTCTCGCCGTTGGCGCCTTTGCGCTCACTTTGCTCGTTACCTTTTCGCCGGCCCGCGCCGAGACCGCAGTTACCCTTCCGCACGCCATTCCTGAAGCATTGACCGAGCTGCGCCAGCAACCCGCTCTGGGCGCGACGCTGAACATCCGTCCGGGTGAACAGCCGCTGACCGAAGCGCTCGTTGCCAATTATGCCAAGCGCCAGCAAGAGCTGCGCTCCGTTTCGGTAACACTGGCTGGCCCACAGGCTGAGCTGACCGATGACGTGCTGATGGGCTATATTTCGCGCGGCTCTGTCGGCGAGCCCCACACCGCGCTTTCGGCCATCGCGAGCTTTACCGCTCCGGTGCCAGTGTCCAAGAACACCGTTTCGAGCGACATCCTCGCGTCCTATCTCGAAAATGGCTATCAGCCGACCGAGAAGCGTCTGGCGACTGCCAATGCGGAACGCGAATGCCTCGCACAGGCGATTTACCACGAAGCCCGTGGCGAAACCGCAAGCGGCCAGCAGGCTGTGGCCAATGTGATCGTCAACCGCGCGCGTTCGGGCAAGTTCCCGGGTTCGCTGTGCGGCGTGATCTATCAGAACGCCAACAAGGGTCTTTATCGTTGCCAGTTCACCTTCGCTTGCGATGGTCGTGACGATACCCCAACCGAACGCCGCGCATGGGCGAACTCGCAGGATCTTGCCCAGACCATCTATAAGAAATTTGCCATCGGCAAAGAGATCGGCGCGGTTCCGGGCAAGACACTCTACTACCACACCACTGCCGTGCGCCCATCTTGGGCAAACACCTTCCATCAGGTGGCAGCGGTGGATAGCCATATTTTCTACGCGCCAAACTGAGGCGAGTTAGAATTGGGATTTGAAAGAGGCGCCTTGAGCGCCTTTTTTGTTGGGGGTTTGTGGGGCTGTTCGGCAAAACGCGCGTGCTGGTGCCTAGCCATCACCCCACCTCCCTCCCCCTCAAGGGAAGGGAGGTAGAGCGGTGTTGTGGAGGGATGGTGGCTCAGGGGAGAGAGCGCTCGGGCTCGGGTGCAGTGCGGGCGAAGGCGTGGAGCTTTGGGCGGCGCGATTTCATCCAAAGTCAGCGTTCAATCCCCCCCCTCAATCCCTCCCCCTCAAGGGGGACTGTTTACAACTTGCTCATTTGGGATTCTAGTTTGACTGCTTGGGGGTGATTTGCCGGAGGGTTTGAGATGGATTGTCCAGATTGTTCTAGCACTGCCACGGTCAAGCGCGGCCTCAAGGCGGGTTACCAGCGATTTAGCTGTAAGCAGTGTGGTCGGTACTTTACTGATCGCGCCCCTAAATTCAGCGCTGAGACAAAAGCGCAGGCCGTTCAGATGTATCTCAACGGCACCGGCATTAGGGCCATTGGGCGCGTCCTTTCGGCCTCCCCAGCCGCGGTCCTTAAATGGATCCGCAAGGAGCACGACATCTTGCAAGAGCGGATTGCGGCTCAGCGCGGTACGCCAGCGAGCGGGCCCGATATTATTGAGATGGACGAGATCTATACCTACGTCCAAAAAAACAGCAGCGAGCGGTTATCTGGACCGTTTATAGCCGAAGACAGCGCCGCGTTGTTGCCCACCACATCGGTGACAAAGGCGTAGAAAGTGCGATCACGGCCTATCGCTTGGCCCTTCAGGCTGTGGGTGAGATCGGGGCCATCTTTACCGATGCCAACTCTTGTTACGCACTCGCTTTCAAGCGCAATGGCGTGACCGTGCCACATCTGGAAACAAAGGCGCAAACCCACCTGATTGAGTCCTCCAATTCCTCAATCAGGGACAATCTTGCGCGGTTCAATCGGCGGACAAAGCGCGTCTCCAAAACAGTGCAGATGCTCGAGATTACGCTCAATCTGTTCTTCAACAGACACCTCATAAGGAGTCCCAAATGAACAGTCCCCCCTCAAGGGGAGGGAGGTAGAGCGGTGTTGTGGAGGGATTTGGTCGGTGGAAGTAAAAAGGCCCCCTCACCCGGCCTGCGGTCGACCTCTCCCCCTAAGGGAGAGGTAAAGAGGGTGTCGGTTTTTGGGCATGCGTCAAAACCCAGACAATAAAAAAGGGCGCACGGGGCGCCCTTTTTATATTCTGTGACTGGTGACGCTTATTCAGCTGCCATGGCCATCTGGGGGCCAGCGCCGACATCGGCTTCGGCACCGAACTTTTCAAAGTTCTTCTGGAACAAGGCCACAAGCTTGGTGGCCTGCGTGTCGTAAGCGTCGGTGTCGGCCCAGGTCTGGCGTGGGTCGAGCAGCTTGGAGTCGATGCCCTCGAGAGCGGTTGGCACCGCGAAGCCGAACATTGGGTCGAGACGGAACTCAACATCATCGAGCGAGCCGTCAAGCGCTGCAGTGAGCAGACAACGGGTCGAGGCAATGTCGATACGCTTGCCAGTGCCGTAGCCGCCGCCGGTCCAGCCGGTGTTCAGCAGCCACGCTTGAGCGCCGCTCGAACGCAGACGGTCCGCCAGCATTTCGCCGTAAACGGTTGGGTGCAGTGGCATGAACGGCGCGCCGAAGCAGGCTGAGAAGGTTGCCTGTGGTTCGGTGACGCCACGCTCGGTGCCAGCGACCTTAGCGGTGTAGCCAGACAGGAAGTGGTAGACAGCCTGCTCGGGGGTCAGCTTGGCGAGCGGCGGCAGAACACCAAAGGCGTCGGCGGTGAGGAACACGACGGTCTTTGGCGTGCCACCAACACTGCCCTTGGCCAGTGATGGCAGGACATGGATTGGATAGGCCGCACGAGTGTTTTCGGTCAGCGAGATATCGTCGAATTCAGGAACGTGCTGATCATCGAGAATGACGTTTTCCAGCACGGTGCCGAATTCGCGCGTTGCCGCGTAAATTTCAGGCTCTGCCGTGGCCGAGAGCTTTACGGTCTTGGCGTAGCAGCCGCCTTCAAGATTGAAGACGCCGCGATCGGACCAACCGTGCTCGTCGTCGCCAATGAGCGGACGGTTCGGGTCGTTCGACAGCGTGGTCTTGCCGGTGCCGGAGAGACCAAAGAACAGCGCTGCTTCGCCTTCAGGGCCAAGATTTGCCGAGCAGTGCATCGGCAGAACATTGTGGCGAGGCGCGTGGAAGTTGAACAGCGAGAAGACGCTCTTCTTGATTTCGCCAGCGTAGAGCGTGCCCGCGATGACCACGAGATTGCGGCTCATATCGAGGGCAATGACAGTATCGGTGCGCGAACCGTGGCGGGCCGGATCGGCCTTGAAGTTCGGCGCATGAACGATGGTGACAGCCATTGCGGCGTCGCCATCGGCAATACCTTCACCCTTACGGATGAGCAGATTGCGAATGAACAGGGCATGCCAAGCGCTCGGGGTGAGCACGGTGACGGCATATTGGTGTTCAGAATCGGCGCCAGCGAGCAGGTCCTGACGGAACATGTCCTGACCGGCCAGATGGGCTTTCACATCGCCCAAGAGCACATCAAAATGCTCTGGCGATAGCGCGCCTGAGTTATCCCACCAAACGCTGTCGGCAGTGAGCGCGTCGCGAACGATAAACTTGTCCTTTGGGGAACGGCCGGTAAAGGCGCCCGTTTCCACCGACAGCGCGCCATGCGCGGTCAAGCGGCCATAACCGTTGGCGAGAGATGCTGCGACCAACTGGGGCGCAATAGCATTGTCGCTGACAGAAGCGGCAGAAGTAACAAGTTCATCTCTCAGGGCGACGTGATCGAAGCCAGACATTGTTCGTCTCCTTTCCGACACTCCGATGAGTGCCGTCTGGAGCGGAAAATACGGCTTTCTGACCGGCACAAACCATCGGGCAATGGGTCGTACGACGGAAGTCGGAGAGTGGAAGTTTTCGGGAGAACACTGGTATTAGACGGTCATGCGCCTTATTTAATGCGTAATTGTCGCTTGCAACGGCAGTTGTAGATAAAGTTCGGGTTTACGGACTCGCTTGCACCACGAGAAGAAAGGCAGCTCATGCCCAAGATCGCCTTGGTAGACGACGACCGCAATATTCTGACCTCGGTGTCTTTGACGCTTGAGGCTGAAGGCTACACCGTGGCGACCTACACTGATGGCGTGTCCGGGCTTGAAGGCCTGACCACGGACAAGCCTGATCTAGCGATTCTCGATATTAAAATGCCCCGTATGGATGGCATGGAACTGCTGCGCCGCCTGCGCCAGAAATCGGATGTGCCGGTGATCTTCCTCACCTCCAAGGATGAGGAAATCGACGAGTTGTTTGGCCTCAAGATGGGTGCGGATGACTTCATCACCAAGCCCTTCAGCCAGCGTCTCTTGGTAGAACGAGTGAAAGCCATTCTGCGCCGTTCGGCCCCGCGCGAGCCCGGCGCACCTGGCGTTGCCGGTGGCGAACCTACACCAAGCAAGGCACTGATTGAGCGCGGCTCGCTGGTGATGGACGAAGAACGCCACACCTGCACCTGGAAGGGCCAGCGCGTGACGCTGACCGTGACCGAATTCCTCATTTTGCAAGCGCTGGCGCTGCGTCCCGGCGTGGTGAAGTCGCGTAATGCGTTGATGGATGCTGCCTACGATGATCAGGTCTATGTCGACGACCGCACCATCGACAGCCACATCAAACGTCTGCGCAAGAAGTTCAAAGCTACTGACGATGATTTCGAGATGATCGAAACGCTCTATGGCGTCGGCTATCGCTTCAAGGAGCAATAAGACCTCTGTGTCGAGCGAGGGGCCCCTTTCAGAACCGAACGTCGCAAACCCTGACCATGTTGAGAGCTCTAAGCGCTCATCGAACAAGGGTTGGCGCATGATCTTTGTGCCGCTGATCAAGCTGATCAGCGGTATTCAGCGTTTTCTCGATCTCACGATCTTCTCGAGCCTGACACGCCGCATTGTCGTGCTGAACATGGCGGGGCTGCTGGTGCTGGTGGTGGGGATTTTGTATCTCAACCAATGGCGCGCCGGGCTGATCGACGCGCGCGTGCAATCGCTGCGCGTGCAGGGGGAAATCATCTCTGCCGCCATCGCCTCATCGGCGACGGTGGATAGCGACATCATTCAGATCAATCCTGACCGTCTGCTCGACAGTCAGGCGGGCAATGTCTCCCCCCTCTCCTATTATGACCCTTCGCTGGAATTCCCGATTGATCCGCAACGGATCGCACCGGTGCTGCGCAATCTGATCATGCCGACGCGCACGCGCGCGCGCATCTATGATCAGCAGGGCCTGCTCATTCTCGACAGCGACAATATCTATACCAAGGGCGAAGTCCTGCGCCCCTCGATCAGCACCGAGAGCCACGAGGAGTTCTTCCTCCTCAGCTGGTGGAATGCGCTGCTCAACTGGTCGCCGGGCGACAATTACCCGACTTACCAAGAATATGGTGCAGATGAAGGGCAGCGCTATCCCGAGGTCGCCTCGGCGCTGCTCGGCGCGCCGGCCGATTTCGTACGTGTAGACGCTCACAATCAACTCGTCGTTTCGGTGGCAGTGCCAGTGCAGCGCATGCGCGCCTATGTGGGCGCTATTCTGCTCTCGACCGCGCCGGGCGATATCGACTCTGTGGTGGCGCAGGAGCGGTGGAGCCTCTTGCGGATCGCAGGGATTGCGGCGGGCGTTCAAATCGTCCTTTCGTTATTGCTCGCCGGGACCATTGCAGGACCAATGCGTCGCCTCGCGGCCGCTGCAGAACGCGTGCAAACTGCTGGTGACGCGCGCGCGGAAATCCCCGATTTCAGCGAACGTCCGGACGAGATCGGGCACTTGTCCTATGCGCTGCGCCGGATGACGGACGCACTCTACAACCGTATTGAGGCGATTGAGCGCTTTGCAGCGGACGTGGCGCATGAGCTTAAAAACCCGCTCACCTCGCTTCGTTCGGCGGTTGAGACCTTGCCGCTGGCCAAGCGCGAGGAAGACAAGCAGCGCCTTAACGAGATTATTCAACACGACATTCGGCGTCTTGATCGTCTCATTACCGATATTTCGAGTGCCAGCCGCCTCGACGCTGAACTGGCGCGCGAAAGCGTGGAACTGGTCGACGTCGAGCAATTGGCGACAGCCATGGTGGCTATACAGCGGGACATGGCGGCGGGACGCGATGTTAATGTTGTGCTGGGCAAGCGCACCGGGCGCGGCACCACCACGATCAGCGGCCATGAAAGCCGCCTAGCGCAGGTCTTCGCCAATCTCATCGATAATGCGGTGTCGTTCTCGCCTAAGGACGGCACAGTGACCGTCGCGGTGAGCACCGATGCGGACGAGATCACCATTACGGTGAGCGATGAGGGACCGGGGATCACCGGCGACGTCACTCGGATTTTCCAGCGGTTCTATACCGACAGACCGGAAACCGAGAGCTTTGGCAATCACTCGGGCCTCGGGCTTTCGATATCGAAACAAATTGTCGACGCCCATAAGGGGACGATTAAGGCCCATAACCGGACCGATCGTTCCGGGGCTGTGTTCACCATTGTGTTACCGCGCGCCAAAAAGTAGATTGGGGGCATGACGACAGCACTCAATATCCACGGCACCGGTTTGATTCTCGATGGCGCAGGCGTCCTGCTGCGCGGTCCATCTGGTGCTGGCAAATCGGTACTCGCGCTCGCTCTGCTCGAACGCTTCGACGGTCGTGGGCTTGAGGCGCGTCTGGTTGCTGACGATCGGATTGATATCAGCGACGACGGCAACGGCCTTATCATGCTGGCACCCAAAAGCTTGGCAGGCCTTATTGAATTGCGCGGGCGGGGCATTGTTCAGCGCCCCCATGCGGAACGGGCGCGACTCACTGTGATTATCGACCTTGTGCCGGAATTGATCCGCATGGTGGAGGAAGATGAGCTGGTGACGGAGCTTGCGGGCTATCAATTCCCGCGCGCGCCAGTGCCGACGGCCAATCAGATTAGTCTTGGCCACCAAGAGCTTCTGGTGCTCGAAGCGCTTCGCGCAAGCGCTAAGGTGTAACAAGCCTCATAATATTTCCCTTGCAACTAGGGTGTGCGAGGGCAAGACTGCGGGCTCTTATTCGACCGATCTTGGATCGGTTCGGCCAAGGGGCAGAAGCGATGTCTCGCAGGTCATCACGCGAGCAGCCGCCGACTGGGGATTGTCTATGATTGGTTTGGTTCTGGTGACCCACGGGGCACTGGCTGACGAATTTAAGTTGGCCATGGAGCATGTTGTTGGTCCGCAGGAATATATCGAAACGATAGCGATTGGTCCTGAAGACAACGCTGAAACCCGGCGCGAGGACATTCTTTCTGCCATCGACCGCGCCGACACCGGCGCAGGCGTCATCATTCTCACCGACATGTTTGGCGGCACGCCGTCCAATCTGGCGATCTCTGTGATGCAGACGCGCCAAGTGGAAGTGATCGCGGGGGTTAACCTGCCCATGCTGGTGAAGCTGGGCCGCGTGCGGGGCGATTTGCCTGTCGCAGAAGCGGTGGCTCTAGCGCAGGAAGCGGGCCGTAAGTATATTACCGTCGCAAACTCAATCCTCGGCGGATCCTAATCTATGGACGGAACTGGTGGTGCTGGCAGAGCGCTGGCGCAACAACTGACCATCGTGAACCTTAAAGGGTTACACGCGCGGGCTTCCGCACGCTTCGTGCGGACAGCGGAATGCTTTGACGCGACCATCACCGTCATTAAAGACGGCACTTCAGTTGCGGGCGATTCCATTATGGGCCTGATGATGTTGGGGGCTGGACCGGGCTCGAATATTTTGGTGCAGGCCACCGGCAAGCAGGCGCGCGAAGCACTCGAAGCCATTGTCGAGCTGGTCAACAATGGCTTCGATGAGGACGTGGAAGGCGCGTCGCAGGCTTAATTGACCAGCGAATAGGTGATGGTTGTCACCACGCGAACCTTCTTATCAATCTGCTTTTCCGGACGGTCGTTGGGGATTTCGACCGCAGGCAGGATCTCAAACACACCCTGATTGGCGCTTTGGATCGTGCCGACATTGGCGCCGGATTCGGTGGCGAATTGGGCCGCTGTGTCTTTGGCGCGCTGTGTGGCCTCGGTGAGCATTTCACTCTTGAGGTCATTGATGCCGGTAAAGACAAAGCTCGCCCCGGCGCTATAGGCGTCGGCGGAGAACACCACGCCCTGACGCAAGAGATCAGCGACCTCGCGGGAGGCGGCGGCAAGATCTTGCACCTTATCCGTGGTGACGAGCAGATCTTCGGTCAGAACGAAGCGGTATTCATCCTGAATGGAGCCGGCGTTATAGCCCGCAGCGCGATCCTCAACGAGAACGTTCTGGACCTGAATTTCTTCCGCGGCAAAGCCTCGCTCTTCGAGGAAGCGATTGACCGCTGTTTCCGATGTTTCGAGGCTGGTGCGGGCCTGTTCGAGCGTTGCGCCGGTGGCGACGAAACGAATGGGCCAGAAGCCAAGGTTGGCTTCGACGGCGCGTTCCGAAAGCCCCTTCACAGTCACCGTCCGCAAAGGCTGTTTGCTGGTGATGAGGCTATCGCCAACGAGGTAGCCTGCCCCAGCGATGCCAGCGGCGAGGACAACTGCACCCAAGACAATTCCGAAATTCATGCTAATCCCCCTGCGAGCAAAGTGGTATGGCAGATTGCGCCGCGAACATGGCGCAACTAAGGGATAGAAGGAGTGCCCTGAATGGCGGATGAACAGAGGAAAATTGGTCTTGCGCTGATTGGGGCTGGCATGGGGGCCAAACCACACGCGCTGGCGCTCAACTCTCTTAAAGACAAGATTGACGTTGTTGGCGTTTACCGGCGCGATCAGGCGCAGCTCAAAGAATTCTGCGACAGCTATGCCCTGCCCGCAGCGACAGATTTGGATGCGTTGATTGCTGATCCACGGGTGGATGCCGTGTTGCTCGTAACAACACCCAATGCGCGGTTGGAGATTGTCGAGAAGGCGGCCAAGGCAGGCAAGCATATCCTGAGCGAAAAGCCGATTGAGCGGACGCTGGCGGCGGCAGAGGAAATCGTCGCGCTGGCGGACGCGGCTGGGGTAAAACTGGGGATCATCTTCCAGCACCGGTTCCGCGCGGCCTCCAAGGCGCTAACGTCAAAGGTCAAAAGCGGCGAATTGGGCAGGCTGCAGATGGTGCATCTGACCGTGCCGTGGTGGCGGCCACAAGAAGGGTATTACGACAAGCCGGGGCGCGGGACTTTTGCGCAGGATGGCGGGGGCGTGCTGATCACGCAGGCCATTCATGCGCTGGATCTAATGCTCAGTCTGACGGGGCCGGTGAAGTCGGTGAATGCGCTTGTCGCGACGACGGGAATCCACACCATGGAGACCGAGGATTTTGTCAGCGCTGGGCTAGAATTTGAAAGTGGCGCTGGGGGCTCGCTCATGGCCACCACGGCCTGTTATCCCGGCGGGGCGGAAAGCCTAACGCTGGCCTTTGATAAGGCGACAGCGACGCTCTCTGGCGGCACTCTGACACTCTCCTATCATGATGGACGCGTGGAGAGTGTGGGCGAACCGGCGGTCAGCGGCGGAGGCGCCGACCCGATGGCTTTCCCATTTGATTGGCATGCGGCGCAGATCGCCGATTTCGCCGATGCTATTTTGGAGGATCGTCAGCCGGTTTCAACCGGCCATAGCGCGCTGCACGTCCATCGGCTGATCGATGCTCTGATCGCTTCAGGGAAAGCAGGTGCGAAGGTCTCTCTATAAGAAAACAAGAAGGGCCTCCCGCATGATGCGAGAGGCCCTTTTTCAAACTTCGATTTGACGCCGGATTAGGCGGCGGCCTTCTTGCGGGCGAGACGCGCCTTGATGTGATCGACATCGGAGCGCGGGGTCGCGGCAAAGAGGGTCTTGGTGTAGTCGTGCTGTGGGTTGGTGAAGACGTCTTCACGCGTGCCACGCTCAACCACATCACCAAAATACATCACCATCACCTCGTCAGCGATGTAGCGCACGACCGAGAGGTCATGGCTGATGAAGACATAGGTGAGGCCGAACTCTTCCTGAAGATCCTTGAGGAGATTGAGGATCTGCGCCTGAACCGACAGGTCGAGCGCAGAGACGGGCTCGTCTAGAACCAAGAAGCTTGGGTTGAGCATGAGCGCGCGCGCAATAGCGATACGCTGACGCTGACCGCCCGAGAACATGTGCGGGTAGCGGTTGAAGTGTTCTGACTGCAGGCCAACTTTGATCAGCATGGCCATAGCCTTCTCGCGCCGCTCGGCCGCACTCAAACTGGTGTTGAGGAGCAGAGGCTCGGCAAGCACTTCACCGATCTTCTGGCGCGGGTTGAGCGAGCCATAAGGGTTCTGGAAGACGATCTGCACTTTTTGGCGCAGTTCCTTGGAGACGTTCTCGGCCGATACCTCGTGACCGTCGATGAGGATGTCACCAGCGGTTGGTTCGTCGATCAGCGTGATCATGCGGGCAAGAGTGGACTTGCCGCAGCCGCTTTCACCAACCACAGCGAGGGTCTTGCCCTTTTCGAGCGAGAAGGACACGCCCTTGACCGCATGGTTGACCTTGGCCGGGCGGAAGAGGCCACCCGAGGACACGTAATCGCGCTTAAGATCGCGGACTTCGAGGACTGGAGTGCTCATTTGCGAACTCCTGGTGCAGCTTCAAACAGCATGTCGGAAACGGTCGGCAGACGATCGCCAACGGCGTTCTCAGGCAGTGCCGAGAGCAGAGCGCGGGTGTAGTTTGACTGAGGGTTTTCAAAGAGGGAGAGCACGTCGGCTTCTTCCATCTTATGGCCCTTGTACTGGACCACAACACGGTCGGCGGTTTCGGCCACGACACCCATATCGTGGGTGATCATGATCAGCGCCATGCCGGTTTCAGCCTGCAGACGCACGAGCAGATCCAGAATTTGCTTCTGAATGGTCACGTCGAGCGCCGTGGTTGGCTCGTCAGCGATCAGCAGCTTCGGATTACAGGAAATCGCCATCGCAATCATGACGCGCTGGCACTGACCACCCGACATCTGGTGGGGGAAGGCATTGAGCTTGTCTTCCGCATCGCGAATGCCGACGAGGTTCAGCAGTTCCAACGCGCGGGTCCGCGCTGCCCGGCCCGAAAGACCGAGGTGCTTTTGCAGCACTTCGCTGATCTGGAAACCAACCGTGAAGCATGGATTGAGGCTAGCGATAGGCTCCTGAAAGATCATGGCAATGTCCTTGCCAATGATCTTGCGCTTTTCGGCCGCCGACATGGCCAAGAGATTACGACCCGCAAAGGTCATGCTGTCGGCGCTGACATGGGCCGACGCGGGGAGCAGGCCCATGGTCGCGAGCATGGCAACGGATTTCCCCGAACCAGACTCGCCGACGATGGCCAGTACTTCGCGTTCATCGACCGAAATATCGATACCATCGACGGCCTTAAACAGACCATTGGAGGTATCAAAGGCGACAGTGAGATTTTTGATCTCGAGCAGGGACATTGGGGTCAGCTCCGCTTGAGTTTTGGATCGAGAGCGTCACGCAGGCCATCACCCACCAGATTGATCGCCAGAACGGTGATCAGAATGGCCAGACCCGGCAAGGTGACGATCCACGGATCGCTGGAAATGAATTCGCGTGCCTTGGCGAGCATGGTGCCCCATTCAGGGGTTGGTGCCTGCGCACCCATGCCGAGGAAGCCGAGAGCGGCCGCGTCGAGAATGGCATTCGAGAAGCTCAGCGTTGCCTGAACAATCAACGGACCAAGGCAGTTTGGCAGGATGGTCTTGAACATCAGGCGAATGTGGCCTGCGCCTGCCATTTTTGCCGACACCACATATTCACGATCCTTCTCAGCCATGACCGCTGCGCGAACGAGACGCGCAAAGTGCGGCTGCAAGACCAGAGAGATCGCCAGCATCGCATTGAGCAGGCCTGGGCCCAGAATTGCGACCAGCACGAGGGCGAGCAGCAAGGATGGGAAGGCGAGGATAATGTCCATGACGCGCATGATGACGTTATCGACCCAGCCACCGAAATAGCCCGCCAGAACGCCCAGAATAATGCCGACGCTGGCTGCGATGGTGACAACGATCAGGCCGATCGAGAGCGAATAGCGCGCGCCGTGAATGAGGCGCGAGAGGATGTCGCGACCCAGCTCGTCCGTGCCGAGCGGGAATTGCATGGTGCCGCCAGCAAAAGCTGGTGGGACCTTCATGAAAGCGCGGAACTGCTGTTCGGGCGCATAAGGGGCAATCCAAGGCGCAAAGAGTGCAACCAGGATCAGTATTGCGAACACCGCCAAACCAATGACAGCGCCGCGATTGACCGAGAAGTAAAACCAAAACTCAGCGAAAGCGTTCGGCTGCTTAATGGTTGTCGGGGAACTCTGTGTGGCTGCCATATTATTTCACCCTGATACGCGGGTTAATGACGGCATAGAGCACGTCAACGATAAGGTTCACGACCATGACGATACAGGCGATGAGGAAGAGACCAGACTGCACGGCGACATAGTCACGCTTGGAAATGGAATCGATCATCCATTTGCCAATGCCGGGCCAGGAGAAGATGGTTTCGGTGAGGATCGCGCCACCGAGCAGCAAGCCAACCTGCAGGCCGATGGTGGTGATGACCGGGATCATGGCATTGCGCAGGGCGTGGACGTTGACCACGCGACGGCTCGATAGGCCCTTGGCCTTGGCGGTGCGGACATAGTCTTCGCCCAGAACTTCGAGCATGGCCGAACGCGTCTGGCGCGCGATAACCGCAAGCGGGATGGTGCCGAGCACAATGGCGGGCAGAATAAGATGGCGCAGCGCCGAGACGAAGGCCGGCCAATTGCCGTGCAGCAGCGTATCGATGAGCATAAAGCCGGTGATGGGCTTGAGGAAGAAGCTGAGCGCGATGCGGCCAGAGACTGGCGTCCACCCCAAGTAGGCGGAGAAGAACATCATCAGCAGCAGCCCCCACCAGAAGATGGGCATGGAATAGCCAGCGAGCGCGACGCTCATCGAGAGCTGATCAATCCAGGAGCCGCGCTTGACGGCTGCGAGAACACCGAAGGGCACACCAATCACGACGGCGAAGAGCATGGCCATCAGCGCCAGTTCAACCGTTGCCGGGAACAGGGTGAAGAACTCATTCAGCACGGGGCGCTTGGTGGCCAGAGAGACGCCGAAGTCGCCTTGCAGCAGGCCACCGACATAGTTGAAATACTGCTGCCAGATCGGCAGGTTGTAGCCGAACTGCTCCTTGAGGATTTCATATCGCTCAGGGGTGACGCCGTGTTGACCGGCCATGGCCAGGATTGGATCGCCGGGCAGAACGCGGACGAAAGCAAAGGCGCAGATGGAAATGCCGATCAAGGTCGGAATTATCAGCGCTAACTTGCGCAGGATATAGTTCAGCATATGCGGGTTCTCTTGGCCACAGCTTGATGACTCTGCTGATTGGAAAGACCGCTGTTTCCAGCTCAGCTAAGCGTCGGTCAGATAACAAAGCTTTGACGTGGCATGATGCAGAAAGGCTTCGGGGTATTACCCCCGAAGCCCGTTGATAGGTAACGAGGCAGGCTTATTCTGCGACGTCGACGCCCACGAAGGAGTGCGTGCCGAGAGGGCTCATGGTGTAGTTGAGCACCTTTTTATTCATCGGCATAAACACCTTGGAGTGAGCAAGGGTGAGGACTGGTTCTTCCTGCTTGAAGAGAACCTGAGCCTGTTCGTAGAGCGCGGTGCGCTCTGCCTGATCGGTCGTGGCCTTGGCCTTCTGGATCAGAGCTTCGAACTCTTCGTTACACCATGACGCATAGTTGGACACGCCAATTGCCGCGCAGGAGAACAGAGTGCCGAAGAAATTGTCCGGATCGCCATTGTCGCCGCTCCAACCAATCTGGAATGGCCCCTTACGATCTTCCTGCTTGCCGCGTTCGCGGTATTCGGTCCACTCGTAGGAGACGATGTTGGCGGTGACGCCGATCGCAGCCCAGTCAGCCTGAATGAGTTCAGCAACGCGCTGAGCATTCGGGTTGTATGGACGCGAAACAGGCATTGCCCACAGATCGGTGGTCAGGCCGGAGACGCCAGCTTCCTCGAGCAGCTTCTTGGCCGCTTCTGGATCGTAGACGTGATCAACAACCGCGTCGTTATACGACCACATGGTTGGCGGGATGAGGTTCTTAGCAACCTGACCTGCGCCTTCGTAGACAGCGTCTACGATTGCCTGCTTGTCGACAGCCATCGACAGCGCCTTACGCACGTTGACGTTGTCAAACGGTGCTTCGGTGGTGTTGTAAGCCATGTAGCCGATGTTGAGGCCTTCGGCTTCAAGAACGGTCAGCTTGTCATTGCCCTGAAGGGTCGGAATGTCAGCTGGCGCTGGGTATGGCATGATATCGCATTCGCCAGCGATCAGACGCTGAGCGCGCACCGACGCATCGGTGGTGATCGCGAAGATCAGATCGTCAATCGGCTGCTTGCCTGCGAAGTAGTCAGGGAAAGCCTGGTAACGGATGACGGAATCGAGCTGGTAATCAACCAGCTGGAACGGGCCGGTGCCGACGGGCTGGGTCGAGAAGGAGGCCATGTCGCCGGAAGCGGCGAGCTGGTCAGCATATTCCTTCGAGACGACCGATGCGAACTGCATCGCCAAGTTTGCCAGCATTGGCGCATTGGCTTCGTTCAGGGTCAGCTTGACGGTCAGGTCATCGACTTTTTCAAGCGACTTGATCGCGCCAGGCATGTCCATGCCCTGGAAATAGTCCCAAGTCATGCCTGGGAGATATTCGTACCAAGGATTGTCCTGCTTCCACTGGCGCTCGAACGAGAAGATCACGTCGTCAGCGTTCATGTCGCGGGTCGGGGTGAAATATGGCTGGGTGTGGAACTTCACGCCCGGACGGAGCTTGAACGTGTACTCAAGACCATCAGCCGAAATTTCCCACGACTCGGCCAATCCAGGCACGACTTCGGTGCTGCCGGGAGCGAACTCAACCAGGCGGTCGTAAATGGTGTGCGCCGAGGCGTCGAAATCGTTACCACCGGTCTGCGGACCAGGGTCAAAGTGCGAAGGCGAGGCTTCCGAGCAGTAGACCAATTGCTTAGCCTGCGCCGTGCCGACGACAACAGCCGTCATGGCCGTCGCGACCATCAGGGTTTTCATCAATTTCATGAGAGCGTCTCCCGGGGAGTGGACGTCCGATGGTACAATCAAAGGACATTGCCATAAAAAACCTCAGAATAAACCCAAGTGCAACGCCAATTACTGACCAATTGGTCAAATCTGCATTTGCACGAAAATTGCAACGACACTTAATCGCTTAAACGCCTGATATTGCGGTCTAAATCCCCAATAATCACGTGTGCGTTACTGTCGTAAAAATCACAGGCATTCCCGCGCCTGCTACCACTTGTCACAGCCCTTTGGCCCGTTTCCAAACACGCAATTGCGTCTGGGGACGAGTCATCGTGATCGATCGTCTTGCTGCGCAATGACCCTTGTGACCGATAAGCTTGCGGCAGCGCCTTGCCACGACAGAAATTATCATGACACATACGCGCCAACTATCTGAAAGCAGGATAGACAAAACGCTGGTGGACTGAGCCTCAAGTCCAACGGGAGGGCAGCATGAGTGCGCGTGACTTAGGCCGCAGCGGCATTTCTATTATGCCACTGGTTTTAGGCAGCAATGTTTTTGGGTGGACCGTCGATGAGGCCACCGCCTTTTCAATATTAGATGCCTTTGTCGATGCGGGGTTTTCCGCCATCGACACCGCAGAAGGCTATCCCAATTGGGTGCCGGGCAATCCGCCAGGCCTGAGCGAGACCATTATTGGCAAGTGGCTCAGCGCAAGAGGTGGACGCGACCAGATCCATCTTTTCACCAAGGTCAATTCGGCCCGCCAGCCGGGCGGTTTGAAGCGCGATGCTATTATGGCAGGGGTTGAGGCGTCGCTGCAGCGCCTGCAGACCGACTATATTGACCTCTACTTTAGCCATTGGCCCGATGCGGACACGCCTCACGATGAAACGCTGGAGGCCTATGATCGCCTGATTGGGGCGGGCAAAGTGCGCACCATTGGTGCGTCCAACTATTCCAGAGACATGTTTGCGGACGCCGAAGAGCGCGCAAAGTCCCTCGCCGT
The DNA here is from genome assembly GCF_014127105.1 of Devosia sp. MC521. Lineage (NCBI taxonomy): Bacteria > Pseudomonadati > Pseudomonadota > Alphaproteobacteria > Hyphomicrobiales > Devosiaceae > Devosia > Devosia sp. MC521. The sequence goes on along the minus strand of NZ_CP059902.1, from coordinate 142,528 downwards.
TCCACGCTATGAAGTGTGTCAGACGCGTTACAATCTTTATGACCGCGCTGAGTTTGAAGGACTGCGCCCCTATCTGCTGGAGCGCAATGTGGGCGCTGTGGTCTATTATGGGCTGGCGGCGGGATTTTTGACCGGAAAGTATCGCAAGGCATCCGATTTCGGCCAATCCGCTCGCGGCGGCGGCATGGCTCAGTATCTCAATGACAAGGGATTGGCGGTTTTGGCGGCGCTCGATCAAGTGGCGGCAGAACAAGACGCGACACCCGCCGAAGTCGCGATTGCCTGGCTCGTCGCCCAGCCCCGAGTGACTGCTCCTATAGCATCGGCGACAACAATTAGGCAGCTCGCCAGCCTCGTCCGCGGCGCAACACTGACGTTAACAACAGATCAACACCAGCTCCTTGATAAAGCAGGGCAATGATGGCCTTGCGGCCAAAGCTCTGCTTTGCGAGGATGGCAAACTTTCATTACGAATCAGTATTTTACAGAAATAACTCCATATCCAATTTGATAGACGCTGGGTGTTTCTGTCGCTTCCGCGAGCTCATTTATGTTTAAATCGCAGCAACACACTCGTGACGTTTTTGCTCCGGCCAAGCTCGGAATGCGTCACAACACTCTGCGCAAGGCCAATTCCAAAACGGTCATGCGCGCTATTGGGTTTAACCCAGGGGTTTCTAACGCTGGGATTTCACGCATTTCAGGGCTCGCCCCGCAAACTGTCTCGGCCATTCTGCTCGACTTGGAAGACAATGGCCTAATCATGCGGGGGGACGCTGTACGCGGCAAGCGTGGGCAACCGGCCACCCCTATTTCGCTCCATCCCCATGGGGGATTGGCGATTGGGGTTGAGATTAGCTGGACCCGCGCCGAGGTGCTGCTGCTCAACCTGCATGCCGAGGTGGTGCAGAGCCATTCTCTGACCTACGCCTATCCCGATGCGCATAGCCTGCTCGATTGGATTGGCGAGCGCATTAAGGAAACCCTCGGGGCGCTGCCGCCGCAACGGCGAAAGAAAGTGCTCGATGTTGGCCTCGCGATCCCCGCCGATTTGGGTGGGGGGATGAGCGAGCTTTATGCACCGGAAGAGCAAATCGCGCTCTGGCGCGAGATCAACCCCAAGGCTGAGCTGGCGCGCAAAACCCCTTTGGACATAACGGTCTTTAATGACGGCAATGCTGCGTGCTGGAGCGAACTGATCGCGCTGTCGACGCCACGCCCGGCCAGCATTGTCTACCTGCTCGCCAGCGACTTTCTCGCCGCCGGCATTGTCGGGGATGGCGAACTTTGGGAAGGCCCGACGGGACATGGTGCCGATTTAGGCTCGATGCTCGTGCATCCAGAAGGCGGCGGACCACTTGAGGCCCACTATACCGCCTCGCTTCTGGCTTTGCGCAAAACCATTGGTGGCAATGAGATTTTTGCACCCTTCCCGCCTGAGTGGACCGGTGAAGGATATGAAGAGCAGCTCAACACCTGGATCGCCGCCAGCGCGCGCGCCATGGCGAGCGTCATCTTCAACACGGTGACCGTGTTGGAAACGCCTTTGGTGATCATTGATAGCTCACTCAGCCGCGAACTGAGCCAGAGACTGGCAACCGAGGTACAAACATGTCTCGAGAGCCTGCCGGTTCGTCGCTTTGTACCGCCGCGCGTCAGCGCAGGCAAAAACGGCGCCCTTGCTTCCGCAATAGGCGCCGCTGAACTGGCTCTCTATAGACGATATTTCTAAGAGTTAGGATTTCTCACCGGCAAGATCATCCAACGCGTCGCGCAAGCGCGCGCTCGGAATAAACACGACTGTCTGGTGGGGAGCAATTGGATGCTCAACCCCCGTGCGCGGATTGCGACCAACGCGCTCGGCACGCGAACGCACCTGCAGCGTACCGAAGCCGGTCAACTTGACGGTCTCGCCAATGCTGAGCTCTTCACCCACGATTTCAAGAAGGCGATCAACCAAAGTGCTGGCGTCCTGACGGGAGCAACCCGTTGCTTGGACAGCGCGATCGCTGAGCAGAGCTCGCGTAACCGTCTTTTCCACTCATACCTCCTAAGGCATTTAAGTTCCTGTTACGAATATAAACGTGCGTGACGGCATTTTGGTTGCGTTAAAAAAGCCCTATCAGTGGTTTTTTATCCTGACGAACCCGCTCAACAAATGTTGACATTTCTTAGAATGGTTATAATCTGGGTGGAGTGTTACACCTCGACGCCAGAGGTAGACCCTAAGGAAGACCATCCGTGAGACTTACCCGCCAATCCAACTACGCCATTCGCACACTCGTTTACTGTGCGGTTAACGAGCCAGGCCTCAGTAGGGTTGCAGAAATAGCTCGTGCATATGGAATTTCTGAGCTGTTCCTGTTCAAACTGATCAAGCCATTGGTCGAAGCAGGACTGCTGCAGACCGTGCGCGGTCGTCACGGCGGCATTAAGCTGGGCAAACCAGCGGATCAAATCACCCTGCTGCAGACCATTCGTCTGACCGAAGAAAATTTCGCACTGGCGGAATGCTTCGAGGAAGGCGCGGATTGCCCGCTGATCGGCGAATGCGATCTCAATGGCGCATTGCGGGAAGCCCTTGGCGCCTTCTTTGACGTTTTGGACAAGCACACAATCGCCAACCTGGCAGCGCGTAAACGCTCTATTCGCGAACGACTTGGCCTTTCAACGACAGAGGCTGTGAACGCCACGGAAGACGGCGAAATCGTCAACGCTATTCCGGCGGAATGATCTGAAAATCAAATATGAGTTTGACAATCATGTTTATGCATGGTTGATTGGGGGCATGGCGCTCCCCCTTGGGGCCTTGGGGCAGCGCCAAAATGACGGGGCTTGCTGCTGCCGTCTCCTCGGCCGGTTAGGATCCTCAACGTCCTGACCGGCCTTTTCCTTTTTAGCGTGATTGATTAGCCATCGGCCCTGTGGTCTATGCGCGATTGAACAATACCGGACGACACAATGGCCCAGCCTCCCCTTCTCTCGCTTCAGGACATCTCCCTCACTTTTGGCGGTACGCAACTGCTAGAAAGTGCAGAGCTGATTGTGTCCCCAGGCCAGAGGATCGCGCTTGTCGGCCGCAATGGTTCGGGCAAGTCGACACTCTTGAAAATCGCAGCGGGTCTTATTCAGCACGACGGCGGCAAGCGCTTTGCAGAGCCAAGCGCCACCATTCGCTATTTGGCGCAGGAGCCGGACCTCAAAGGTTATGCGACGACGCTGGCTTATGTTGAAGCTGGTCTTGCGCCGGGCGATGATTCCTATCGCGCGCAATATTTGCTCGATGCGCTCGGCATGACCGGCCAAGAAGACCCCAGCACGCTGTCCGGGGGCGAAGGCCGTCGCGCCGCGCTTGCGCGCGTCTTGGCACCCCAGCCCGATGTGCTGCTGCTGGACGAACCAACCAACCATTTGGACCTGCCAGTGATCGAATGGCTGCAGGATGAGTTGAGCTCAATGCGCTCGGCCCTCGTCTTGATCAGCCACGACCGTCGTTTCCTTTCGGACCTCACCCGCTCCACTGTTTGGCTTGACCGTGGTCTCACGCGCCGCATTGAAAAGGGCTTTTCGGCCTTTGAAGGCTGGCGCGACGAAGTGCTCGAAAACGAAGAAAAAGAGCGTCACAAGCTCGACCGCCAGATTGTCCGCGAAGAGCATTGGCTGCGCTATGGCGTGACCGCGCGCCGCAAGCGCAATGTGGGTCGCCTTGAACGCCTCTCCGGCCTGCGCCAGGATCGTCGCGATCAGCGCAAGGTGCAGGGCAGCGTGACCCTGGCCGTGAGCGAAGGCCGCACCTCTGGCGCTTTGGTTGCCGAAGCCGACATGGTGAGCAAGAGCTTTGGCGAGCGCACGGTAGTGCGAGAGTTCTCGACACGCGTTCTGCGTGGTGATCGCGTGGGTATTGTTGGGCCGAATGGCGCGGGCAAGACGACGCTGATCAAAATGCTGACCGGCTTGCTTGAGCCTGATACCGGCACGATCAAACTTGGCTCCGCCATTGAGCTGGCAATGCTCGATCAGGGCCGCGCCAAGCTCGAGCCCGAAACGCGTCTGCGCGATGCGCTGACCGGCGGCGGCAGCGACACCATCCATATCAATGGCGAACCCAAGCACGTGGTTGGCTATATGAAAGACTTTCTGTTCACCCCGGAACAGGCCAATACGCCAATCGGCAAGCTCTCGGGTGGCGAACGCGCCCGCGTTGCCCTAGCGCGTGCGTTGTCCCTGCCCTCAAACTTCCTCGTGCTCGACGAACCGACCAACGATCTCGATCTCGAAACGCTCGATCTCTTAGAAGAAATGGTTTCGGACTATGCCGGGACCGTGGTGGTTGTGAGCCACGACCGTGACTTCCTCGATCGCGTCGCCACCTCCGTCATTATGGCCGAGGGTAACGGCGACTGGACTGAATATGCCGGTGGCTATTCGGACATGGTCAGTCAGCGCGGCGCAGGGGTTTCAGCCCGCGTCGTCGAAAAAGCGTCCAAGGCCGAAAAGCGCAAGGCTGAAGCCGCAGCCGCAGCTGCCCAGCCCGCCAAGCGCAAGATGAGCTTTAAGGAAAAGCACGCGCTCGAAACCTTGCCCAAGGATATCGAAAAGCTCGACGCTGAGATCAAAGCAGTCAATGCGAAGCTCGCTGACGCCAATTTCTACGTGCGCGACCCAAATGGTTTTGCCAGCCAGACCAACGCCCTAGCAGCGCTGGAAACCAAGAAGGCCAAGGCCGAAGAGCAATGGCTGGAGCTTGAAATGCTGCGCGAGGAAATCGAAGGCTAAAGCCAGGGAATACGCAGCTCTTGCAGATGCGTCAGGTTCTCCTGCTCCCCGTTGATACGGCGCAGGAGGATCTGACCGAGCTCGCGACCCGCGTGGACAAAGTCCTCCGGCACGGTTTCGGCCTGCGGCTGGAACTGCATAAACATGAATGAGGACTGCTTGGTGACGACGTGAACGTCATCGCCAAGCGTGTGGCCGGCGTCGGTCAATCCACCAATAATGGCAAGCGCTGAGAGCTCAGAAGCGCAAACATAGCCATCGGGTGGGTTCGGGCGCTGCGCACGCTTGATAATATAGCTGCGCATGGCATCGGAATGACTGCTCAGGTTCACGTCAGCCGCGAACTCAGCCTCGATACCGGCTTCTTGAGCGCCGCGCAGAACACCGGATTTAAGGTGTTCAGTATAGGTCAGCGCACTGTCTGGAAGGACGATCGACACCTTTTTACAGCCCTTCGCCGCCAAGCGCTTGGTGGCGTGATAGGCATAGGCCTCGTTGTCGAAATCGACGAAGGGGTGAGGCTCGGAAAAGGCGCTGCGGCCGTGGACGGCAAAGGGGAAGTTCTCCTCCATTAGGTAGCGAATGCGCTCATCGTTGGGCTCTGCCCGCGAAAAGATCACCCCGTCGGCCATACGGTTGCGCACGATATGCTGCACCGGAACGATCGGATCGACATTGCGGAATAAAGGCGTGATGACGAGATGATAGGGCGTGTCGCGCAAGGCTTCAGTAATGCCTGAAACCAAGTTTGTGCCGAAACCATAAATGGTCTCTTCCGGCTCCAAAATCAGCGCGACGACATTGGTACGCCCCGTCTTCAAACGAAGTGCTGCCCGGTCTGGCAGATAGCCAATTTCGGCAGCAATTTTTTGCACGCGCTCGCGCGTATCCTGCGCCAACTCTGGGGCATTGTTGAGCGCCCGCGAAATGGTGGTGACGGCCAGGCCAGTCATTTCGGCGATGGTTTTGAGTGTCGGTTTGCCGCTGGGCTTTACGCCGCGCTTGCTGCGAGCAACTGGCGCTTGGTCGTCATCTGACACGAAATGAACCTCTTAATGGTCGAACAGCAATGGACATTGCGGCGGACGCTGAGAACACCAGATTGTGACCAAGCGCGCAAGCAATCTGATGGAGCTGACGCGTTGTTGAGGCCGAATCCCTCAGTAATCTCATTGCTTTGGTATGGTTTTTTATGTTTTTGGCCATATCCGCACAAAGCAGTACTAGGAAAATTAATAGGCCTAGCCTAAATTGCCTTCACTGCGCCGCATTAGCGGACGATAGCCGTGTCCAACACTCGCTAGGAGAGGAACGACGATGCCGACATCGATGACCTTCACTATCCGCGCCGTGTTTACGACCGTAGTAACCTGCAAACATGTAGCCAAACGCTGGCAAGGGTCCTGTCGCTCGAAACGAATGTGATCATCCGTCACACACTCGTCTCAAACCTTCGATAGAACCCGCGTAGCTTGTCTTGGTGCAGATCTTTTGATCATGCGCCGGGGAAACGGCACGCAGGTGGAGATTCCACAATGCAGGAAAATAGTCTTTCAAGAGCCGTTCGGCTCAAGCCAATCGTTATAGAGGTTTCTGGTGAACCGCAGGGCGTTGTCGTGCCGGTTTCAGAAGGCTTCAAGTTTGTCGCGGTGAAGCTACCCGCCTTCGCTATCGATGGGCATTTGTTCCCAACGGTCGAATTGGCACGTAGCGCGGCGGTTAAGGCTGTGAGTGAAGGCCTGAACGCATAAAGGCCGGTGGCTTGGCCACCGGCTCAATGAGCATTCGGCATTACTAGATCAATCGTCGTTCGTTGCGTTGAGTTCGCCGGGCGATTTGCCGTCCAAGCTCGGCTTGGTGGGCGCAATCGCGTCTTCAACCGCTTCTGCCAGTGCGTTGACGTCTATGCGGTTAGCACCCGACTTCGCCTGCCGATCAATTTCGGTATCGATTGCCGATGCAATCATTTCATGGCGGTCGTCGTAACGTGGGTTAGCCGTTTCCATCGATCGAAATCCCCTGTTCATCAACGCGAACCTCGATACCTGGACGGGCTTGCTCTTGTTGGTAGGTGTAAATTCCAAAGCCAACCAAGGCGATAAGCAAAAGCGCAACGAGAAAATATAGGCCGTTCCGGGACACCGCAGACTCCTTGTCCAAACCAGCCCGGTTAACGCAAGACAGCGCGATAGGTTCACTCGCCGGCGATTTGGCGGAGTGACATGAGAAACGCGTGGATGCCGATACTGATAGAATTTGAATTATCAATGACAATTGGCGTGACATCAGCCGGTAAGCGCGTGCCAACGCGAGCGAGACGCGCCACGATTTGATCGCGATGTTCACGACCCTGCTTGGCGAGCCGGTCAGCGCGCAGTGATATCTCCGCAGAAATTTGCACAATTCGGCACATGGGATAACGCGCAATGGCCTGCGGCACCGCGTGGCGGGAAATCGAGCACACGACGACGCGCCCCAAGGCAAGGTCTGTGTCAACGCTGATGGGGAGGCCGTAGCTCAGATCATGAGCAGGCCATGTGAGGGCGAAACGGCCCGCTTGTTCGGCAGCGTAGAAATCCTCGGGATCCATGCCGGTGTAGTCGTCGCGCTCAGCGTCCGCTGGCCGAGACACAACACGGCGCACAAAGCTAAAGCGCCGATCTTCCTTCAGCGCTTTGCGTGCGCCAGCAATGAGCGTGTCTTTGCCAACGCCCGACGGCCCAATGACAAGCACCAAAACGCCGGGAGGACGATGGTTCAAGGGTGTTTCCCTCCGCTGTTGGTTGAGGCGCGAGACACCATCAGCCGGTGAACTCGCAATCGGTATGACGCCGGAAGGCTAGGCCATTATCGGGCTCAATAAAGATCGACATGCGGTCGAGCCGCATAGGGGTGGCCAGCACAGGAGCGAACCATTGTTCCGCCGCCACCGCCATTTCCTCAAGCTCATCGGACGGGAGACGGTCGCTCAGGGTCATGTGGAATTTGAATTGATCGAGCACATGGGGATAGCCATAGCGATCAAGCAGTTCGACATGGACTGGCGAAAGACCCGGTAGGCGGCGCGCTCTGTCGCGCGCGGTCAGCGGCGCGCGAAAGGGCTCGAAATGCTCAACCAGTTCCGCAGCGAATTCCTGAGCAGCGGTCGGATTGACCGGCGTTAGAGCCAAAACGCCAAAATGGTTTGAGACCCTGAGAGGTCCAAGATCAATGGCCTCCCGGTTGTCGCAAAACGCGGCCAGAGCGTCGCGCAGTTGCGTTTCGCTTTTACCTTCGGCCAAAGCCATAGGCGCTTTGATGGTGGCGTGAAACCCATATCGACCGGCAGATTGGGTGACGTTGAGAAGGCGATCGCGCGGGATACCTGCCACTGCGCCATCATAGAGACTGCCATTGGCGGCATCGCGCCCTAACCAAATCGCAGCACGCTCCCACAGCGGGGAGGTCACGGCCGGGGCGTAATACAGTGCGAATCTTTGCGCCATCGAAACTCCTTGCGGCGCAATATTGCACCTATGTGACCGGGCTTTGACAAGTCGAATGCACTGGTCGAATATTTCGCGCAGTATTCGACCAACACTTTCCCTTCTGTCCTTCGATTTAAAAAGTTATCCCCCATGCACCGTGCCTTGCTTAACGCCCTGTTCGATGAGGCTGTCGCCAAAGCGCAGCCGGAACTGGCGGTGACCCGCTTTTTGCCCGCTCAGCCCAAGGGGCGCACTTTGGTGATTGGGGCCGGAAAGGCTTCAGCGCAAATGGCGGCAGCGCTGGAGAAGGCTTGGACGGGACCAATCGAAGGTTTGGTGGTGACCCGTTATGGCTATGGGCAAGCCTGTGAACGCATCGAGATTGTTGAGGCGGCGCATCCCGTGCCGGATGCAGCAGGGCTCGCAGCGGCCAAGCGGATTGTCGATATGGTGGCTGGCCTGAGCGCGGATGATTTGGTGATCGCGCTGATTTCCGGCGGCGGTTCCTCGCTCCTCCCGGCCCCAGCGGAGGGGCTGAGCTTTGAAGACGAGCAAGAAATCAATCGGCAGCTGCTGGCATCAGGGGCGCCGATCGGGGTGATGAATTTGGTGCGCAATCAGTTCTCGACCATAAAAGGCGGGCGACTTGCACAGGCAGCCTATCCAGCAAAAGTGGTCACGCTTGTCGTCTCGGATGTGCCGGGTGATGATCCGGCGCTCGTTGCCTCAGGGCCGACGCTCCCCCTCAAAGGCACCCGAGCCGATGCGCGTCGGCTCGTGGAGCTGTATCGGCTCGACCTCCCGGCGGCAGCGACAACGCTTTTGGCGTCGGACGAGAATCTAGCACCACAACCGGACGAGGCAGTTTTTGCGCGCAACACCAGCGCTACCATTGCGTCTGCCGCATTATCACTTGAGGCTGCGGCGGCATTGGCGCGACAGCGCGGGGTAGAAAGCGCAATTTTGTCCGACGCCATTGAAGGTGAGGCGCGCGAGGTGGCGCGGGTTCATGCAGCACTGGCCAAAGAAGTCGCGGTGCGCAATCGGCCATTTAATAAGCCGGTGATTTTGCTCTCCGGCGGGGAGACTACTGTCACTCTGCGCGGCAAGGGCCGCGGCGGACGGAATGGCGAGTTCCTGCTCTCGCTGGCGATTGAACTTGATGGCGTTGCAGGCGTCACGGCCTTGGCGGCGGATACGGACGGTATCGACGGCTCCGAGGACAATGCCGGGGCATTTGTCGACGGAACCAGCGCCAGCCGCATGCGCGCGGCGGGCATCGATCCTCTGGCCTATCTCGCCAATAACGACGCCTATACGGCCTTTGAAGCCATAGGCGATTTGTTCGTCACCGGGCCAACGGGCACCAATGTGAATGATTTCCGCGCCATCCTTATTCGATAGGCAAAGAAAATCATACTTTTGCTGATTTTTGCTTGGCAGGGTGTGCGGACCTCTGCTCTATAGCCAGCGCTGCTGAGAGGAGTTTCATTATGGGCAAGCGCAAGATCGCCGTTATCGGTGTGGGGAAGATTGCAATCGATCAGCATTTGCCGGTGATCGACGCATCCGAAGACTTTGAACTTGCCGCAACCGTATCCTCACGCGGCGTTTCCCATAACGGATTGCCGGTGTTCCGCACGGCAGCCGAGCTCTATGCCGCCATGCCCGAAATTGGCCTGGTCTCGATTTGCACGCCACCGGGCGTTCGCCACACGCTGGTGCGCGAAGCGCTCGACGCGGGCAAAGACGTGATGATGGAAAAGCCGCCGACCACGACGATTTCCGAGCTTGATGATCTCATCGCCCACGCTAAGCGGCTCGATCGCGTGTTGTTTCAAACCTGGCACAGCCAATACAATGCTGCCGTTGATCGGACCAAAGCGCTGTTGGCGGAGCAGGGCGTAAAGTCCGTGCGCATCGATTGGCGCGAAAGCGTGCGCAAGTGGCACCCTGGTCAGGATTGGGTTTGGGAGCCAGGCGGGTTTGGTGTCTGCGATCCGGGCATCAATGCCTTTTCGATTTTCACCAAGATCATGCCCTTCCCCGTGTTCGTCGAGAGCGCCAACCTCACCTTCCCGGCCAATAAGATGACCCCTGTCGATGTTGAAATCGGCTTCAAATCGGGCCAAGCGCACAAGCCTGCGCTGAGCGCTGGGTTCAATTGGCTCGAAGAGAGCGGTGAGATTTGGACGGTCCATGTCGTTACTGGCACTGGCAATGACATCAAGCTTGAAGGCGGCGGGCGACGATTGATCGTCAATGGCCAGTTGATCTTGGAGCATGGCGACGCTGAGTATGCCGGAATTTATGATCGCTTTGCTGATCTGTTGGATCAGCACGAAAGCGATGTCGACGCGGCCCCGCTGCGCCTGATGTCCGACGTGTTCCTGCTCGGCGCAAGAACAAACGGCCCCGCGTTCTCGTGGTAAAAGTTATACGCATCCAATCCTGGTAGAAATTCCAATTTCCACCCTGTCAGACACTTAAGCCAGCGCGCCAATTCAACTTGGCGCGCGATGACTTAATCTACCCAAACAGCAGGAACTACTCCCACTGATTGCCGTTGTTTCTCAGCGCATTGGCGCTGAAACAACAAGCGAAAGTGAGAGCATGGTACTGCGTTTACCCTCCCACCGAGACGGCTTGGCGCAAGATGTCGCCAACTTCTGCCACGATGCGGAACGCTTTGCAGCGTCTGTGGCGCGGAACCGCGCGGCCTGCGGATCGCTCCCACAACTGACATCGCACACCTGCACGCCCACTTTTAAAGCACCTGCCTCACCAGCCCCTTGGGAAGGGATGGGCCGGTAGCGCAGGACCCTCACGCCAACGCAGCATGTGATCGCTCGTTAGGCCTTGCCACTTAGACAATCAGGGACTGGATCAACACGCGAAAGTCCCGGAAGGATTAGCATGATGGGGCTCTCCGCCTCTGAGATTAACACCCGCCCGAAAGATCCCCCGCTCTTTCGTCGTTTTACCAGCACCGGCCTTTTGGACCGCACTGATACTCTGGCTTTAGCGCAACTGCCGTGGAGCAAGCAGAGTCTTGCCCCTCACGACAGGTTTGAAGACAATCAGTCCTTTAGCATTGTCGCAGCGGGCATTCTTTGCCGCGAGAACCGCACCCCGGAAGGGCGTCGGCAGCTGTTGGGCATGATCCTGCCCGGAGATGTGTGTAATTATAGCCTTGTCACCGGCCTCAAGCCGATGACAACACAGGTGGCGATGGTGCGCTCGACGGTGTTGACCACAGACCTCGACCGACTGACGGCGCTGATAGAGCTACGCCCCCGGATCCTCTCAGCGCTTCTCGCACACTTAACAATTGATAATGCGATGACCGAGGAACTGGTGTTGTCGCTCGGCTGCCGCAGCGCGCTCGAGCGGATGGCGCATTTCCTCTGCGAGATCGACTATCGCCTCGGGCGCATGGGCCTGTCAGAGAACCACCAGTTCACCTTCAGCCTGACCCAAGCAGAGCTGGGGCACTATCTTGGCTTGTCCGCCGTGCATGTGAACCGGACACTGCAAGAATTGCGACGACGCAAATTGATCTCAACGCAAGGATCGCGCGTGGCACTCACTGATATTGGCGGATTGAAAGCGGTTGGCGGGTTTTCACCCGCCTATCTCACAGGAACTCCTGCGTTTGCTCATCGGCTTGGCGCCGCATAGCCTCGGTCCAGATACGCACAACCCGCATATGCGGGTTGTCGTCTAACCCCAAAGCCTTCACGGCCCGCTCACTCTTGAGCTCAATAGGGTTGTTATCGTCTGGGTACACTGTGAGGAGCGCCGCAACAGAATCAACCACAGCGCTGGCTTCCACCGGGCGCACGAGGGCTTTTTGAACCCGGGCATGCGCATTTGCATGGCGCGAGAGTGTTATGATCGGCGTGCCAGAAGACGCCAACTGGGTGACAAAATGCTCGCCCTCATCTCCGGGAAGATCGGAACTGATAACCGCACAGTCTATCCCGCGCCGTCCGATCAGATGTCTGGCACAGAATACTGTCGGAGCAGGCCCAAGGACCACTGCTCCCTCTGCCTGGAAGGCATCTCTTAGAGTGATTGCTAGTGTTTGATCATCCTCAACAATCAGGATGCGCTTACCGTTAGTTCTCATAGGCCTACCATCGATTATTGCGACTTAATCGTCGGCGGGCTTTTCGGTTGCATAATCAAACATTCTAGGTGTGCACAACTATAGGCACACAGCCGATGCACCACGATCGATTGAAACAACTGGCCGTAAAAAAATCACGGGCTAACTGGGTTGGTGCACCATCATTTCGCCCCAAATCAAGCGCGTTACACGGCCCCAGTTTTGGTCGCAACGGCGCGCCATGGGCCATGCGTTTTACGCATAACACCCATGACTCAACTTTATGGCCTTGGCGACGTTCCTTTTAATTGATGGATAACGGGCAGACGCCGACCGCGCCGAAGATGAAGATTCAAACGCCCCACACAATTTCACGACGCTCCCTCCTCCAAGGGGTGATCGCCTCCGCTGTTTTGCTATCATCCACAAGCCTTACTCCCGCTGTAGCTGCAGATGGGACGGATAGCTTCGCATTTAATTATGACAGTTTCTCTGCGCGCATGCGCGATGTGGCCGCTGCACCCTATGCGCCACCAAAGCTGATCTCATCCGCCTTTTATGAAGGGCTGGATTATGATGGTCATCGCCGCGTGCAGTTTAATACCAAACGCGCTGTTTGGGCCGAGCAGGACCATGGCTATCAGGTTCATGTCTTCCCGCCGGGCTGGCTGTTTAAAGAGACGGTGAGCCTGTTCGAGGTGAATGACGGGCAAGCGCGCCCAATGAATTTCACCGGCGCGGACTTCAACTTCTATTTTGACGAAGACCAGAAGAGCCAAGCCGAGAATGCTGAGTTCCCGGGCGTAGCAGGCTTCCGGCTCAATCATCCGATCAATGATAAGGACCGTGCCGACGAGCTGGTCTCTTTCCTTGGCGCGAGCTATTTCCGCGCCCTCGGCCGCGACAATATCTATGGCTTGAGTGCCCGTGGCTTGCTGATCAATTCCTGGCGCGATGGACCAGAGGAATTTCCGCGCTTTAGCGAGTTCTATCTCGAACGCCCGCAGAACTCGGACAGCATCACCATATACGCGGCCCTCGAAAGCCAAAGCGTTGCCGGAGCTTATCGCTTTATCATCCGCCCCGCGGGCGAAAATCGGCAAGAGACCGTGATGGAAGTGACCGCGCGGCTCTACTTCCGCGCCGATATTGCCGAGTTGGGCATTGCGCCTTTAACATCGATGTTCTTGTTTGGCGCGGCCAACCACATCAGCTTTGATGACTATCGCCCGCAGGTCCATGACAGCACCGGCCTATTGGTTGAACCATCCGACGGCACAGTCATCTGGCGGCCGCTGAACAACACCAAAACTTTGGGCAATACCTATCTCGCGGACAAGGCTATTCGCTCCTTTGGCCTCTATCAGCGCGGTCGCGACTTTGAAACCTATCAAGATGCTGGCGCCCATTATGAGCGCCGCCCTTCACTCAAGGTTGAGCCCATCAGCAATTGGGGCGAAGGCACTATTCGCCTAATCGAGATCCCCGCTCGCTATGAAGCGGACGACAATATTGGCGCCTTCTGGATCCCCGCTGGCGCCATTACCGCCGGGAGCTCGCGCGAGTTTAGCTATCGCCTCACTTGGGGTGATCTGAACGCCGAAGAGCACTCAACTCTGGCCTATGTCGCGGAGACGCGCGCAGGCATGGGCGGCGTTTCTGGCGTTGAAAACGCGACGGCCCTTAGGAAATTTGTGATCGACTTCGCAGGCGGTCGCCTTCCCGATCTGGAACCAGACACGGAATTTAACGTTCTGGTTACGAACTCAGCGGGGAGCATAGTTTCGACTACTTTTTCTCGCATCGATGCCAATGAACATTGGCGTCTTGTCATAGACATCGACACCGCGGACCAACCGCTGATCGAGCTTAAAGCCAGCATAGCGCTCGGAAATGAGCCGATTACGGAAACGTGGATCTACCAGTGGCGAGGAATAGAATGAAACGACACGCTTTTTCTTCAAATTTCGGCCTACCCGATGCCCCCATGGCGATGCCAAAGCAGCGCCTCGAACGCGATCGCTCTCTGGTCAATGTTCTGGTTGACCTGTTTCTCGGTCGGCAGCGCGGCTGATAGGTGGACAATCTAATGGCTGGAATGCAGGCGTCGCGCCGAGCCGCTATTATGCGCGCTTTCTCACTGGTTATTGCCAGTGTTTCGGCCATTGCCGCAGGTTGGTCGTTCCTGCACATCATTGGTGGTGACGAACCAAACTGGCTCGACTTTTTGCGCGCCGGCTTGCTGTTTATCGCCACTTTTTGGTTGGTGTTTGGTGGGCTCGTCGGCGTGATTGGCGCGTTTGCGTCCAAAACCATGATCACCTGCGTGCCAACGCTGCCAACCGGCAAAACCGTGGTTCTCATTCCCATTTACAATGAGGACCCGGTCGAGACCTTCGCACGTATTGCGGCGATGAACCGCGAGATCGTGGCGCTCGGCGTCGCCAGCCGTTTTGACTTTGCAATCCTTTCGGACACGACCAATCTTGAGGTCGCGGCCCAAGAGATCGACGCGTTCGAGCTGTTGACGCGCGAGCCAGAAGCGGAAGCGCGCATTTTCTATCGCCGCCGCGAGCGTAATACGGGCCGCAAAGCGGGCAATATCGAAGACTTTGTGCGCAATTCTGGCGCGGCATATGATTATGCTGTGATCCTGGATGCGGACAGTCTGATGGAAGGCAAGACGCTGATCGCGCTGGCCGAGCGCATGGACAATGATCCGCGCTTGGGTCTGTTGCAGACCGTGCCGACCGTGATCAATGCCGACAGCCTCTTTGGCCGCATGATGGCGTTCTCCGCCGCCTATCTATCGCCCTTCTTTGCTCGTGGCGCGGCTTTGGCGCAGGGCGATGAGGGGCCGTATTGGGGCCACAATGCCATCGTGCGTGTCCGCGCCTTTGCGCAATGCTGCGGCCTACCAGTGTTGTCTGGCCGTCCACCTTGGGGTGGGCATATTCTGAGCCATGACTATGTCGAGGCGGCATTGCTGTCGCGTGGTGGCTGGAAAGTCCGTATGGACCCAGCCATTCCCGGCTCTTACGAACATGGCCCCGAAAACCTGATTGAATACGCCAAACGCGACCGTCGCTGGTGTCAGGGCAATCTGCAGCACCACAAAGTGCTCGCGGCACCAAAGCTGAAGTTTTGGAACCGCTTCACGCTGTTGCAGGGCATTATGGCGTACCTCGCCTCCCCGATCTGGCTGGCGTTGATGATCACCAGTCTTCTGGCGACTGCCTATCCAGACTCGCCGGGCGAACGCTTGCAGTTTGCACCGTGGATTTTGGGCGTTGGCGTTGCTGCAGTTTTGCTCCTGCCAAAACTGGCCATCGCATTACGCGGGGCGTTTGACGGCACTAATGCTCAGTTTGGCGGCACCGCGCGCGTTTTGCTCTCGACCTTGGGTGAGATCGTCATCTCGACAATCATGGCGCCAATCCTGCTGGCGTTTCAAACCCGTGCGGTTATCCAGATTTTCCTCGGCCTCGACGGTGGTTGGCCAGCAACCGAGCGCGACGCGCAAGTGGTTCCTATGAAAACGGCTATCGGCGCGAGTTGGTGGATCATGCTGGTGGGTATCATCACCATCGGTTTCACGATGGTCGAAGCGCCAGCGTTTGTGCTGTGGCTCTTACCGGTAACCGTTCCGGCCGTTTTGGCGCCGCTGATTATTCGCCTGACCTCGCATTCGGCTTCGAGCCCGCTGATGAAGAACATTTTCTCCATCGTCACGGAGCGCCAAGTGGTGCCGGTGATCGCGGAGAATAAGCGCATCCTGCAACAGTGGAGCAAGCCGCAACCAGTGTCGGTCGCGCCTGCGGTGCTCGAACTGACTGCTGAAAATGCATAAACGACTGCTGCGGGGCGTGCCGGTTTCGTCACATCTCGGCGCGACCAAGCCAGCGCCTGTCGGGCTTGTCCCCGGACAGCGCGACCATCGCCTCGACTTTTTTCGGGGGCTGGCCCTCGTGATGATTTTCATCAATCACGTGCCCGGCACAGTCTACGAATATGTAACCAACAGAAACTTCGGCTTTTCGGACGCGGCAGAGGCCTTCGTTTTTATGTCCGGCCTTGCGGCGGGCTTGGCCTATTCATCGGCATTCGCTCCCGGCAATAATCTGTGGTTGGCCGTATCACGCCCATGGGCACGGGCGCGCTATCTCTATTTCGTGCATCTAAGCATCACTGTCATCTGCCTTGCCATTGTCGCCTGCGCAGCGCGCTATTTTGATTTGGCGGAGCTGCTGACCAAGAACAACATCAAGGCGCTGTTCGCCGATCCGCTGGCGACGATGATCGGCATTCCGCTGCTGACCCACCAGCTCGGCTATCTCAATATTCTGCCCCTTTATGCTGTGCTGCTTGTGTCTACTCCCGCAATCATTTTACTGGGACGCAAGTTCCCCTATTGGGTTCTGGCGGGCTCGATCTTGCTCTGGGTTATCGCCGGTCAATTCCGCTTGAATCTGCCCAACTTCCCCAATAGCGGCGGCTGGTTTTTCAACCCGTTCTCGTGGCAATTGCTGTTCGTCATTGGGGTGCTGAGTGGCATGGCAATGAAGCAGGGCAAGCAGTTCATTCCCGCCCATCCTGTCGCTTTCGTGCTGGCCTTGGCCTATCTGATCGCCACCATAGTGGTGATGAAATATCCACCGGCTGGGGAAGCGTTTCGGGCCGGGCTCAGCGCGATCAGCAAAATGGGCGCGCCCTTCTACATCACCTGGTTTGACAAGACCTTCCTGAGCCTGCCGCGTCTCTTGCACGCGTTGGCGGTGTTTTATGTTTTTGCGTCGATCCCGCAGATGCGCGTGATTGCGTCCTCGCGTCTGGCCGTCCCCTTGCGCATTATGGGACGGCAGGGGCTGGCAGTCTTTGCTACCGGCACAGTATTGAGCATCGCCTTGCAGGCCGTGAAGGCATGGCTTTCGAAAGAAGGCATCACCGATACGGTGCTGATTGACGGGCTGATGCTGGGCAGCGGTATCTTTGCGCTGTGGCTCTTGGCTTACGTCCTTACCCGCACTGTCGACATGCGCCGTACGCAAAGCCAGACCAAAACGCCCTAATCCGACTTGCACTCACCGCCTGCGCGCGTAACCATCAGGAAACTGCTGATGAGTGGCCGGGGGGAAACATGCACAGCGACAAGCAAATATTGGTTGCAGCAAAAGACGTCGAAGCGCGTGTCCGCAAGGCACTGGTGGACGCAGGGGCGATTGCTGCTGCGGCGGATGCAACAACCCGCGCGCTGCTGCATGCCTCCATGGTTGGCATTGATAGCCACGGTGTTCGGCTCACCGAGCACTATTGTAAAATGATGGCGGGTGGGCGCATCAACAAAGCGCCAAACATCACCCTGCGCCGCACGGCGAGTTCGTCCGCAATCCTTGATGCCGACAATGGTTTGGGCCACTACTCGGCCTATGAGGCTGTGAAGGCGGGGATCGAGATCGCCCGCGAACATGGCGTCGCTGGGGTCGGGATTGAACAGTCATCCCATCTTGGCGCAACGGGCGCTTATGCCATCGCCGGTGCGGAGCAGGGTTTTGTGACCTTTGTGACGACCAATACCGACGCCATGGTGGCGCTTTACGACGGCGCGCAACGGTTCCACGGCACGAACCCGCTCGCCTTTGCCGCGCCAGTCCCCAATGCACGCCCATGGTTTTTGGACATGGCGACATCGTCCATTCCGATGAACCGAGTGCTGCTGCATCGTTCACTCGATGAGCCCCTGCCGCCCGGGGTTGCTGCGGATAAGAACGGGGTGGAAACCACCAATCCGCATGAGGCGGAAATGCTACTTCCCTTGGGCGGCGCGAGCTATGGCTTTAAAGGCGCGGGGCTCGCTGGGGTCGCGACACTGTTTTCCGCTCTTCTCACCGGGACGACGCTCGACCCCAACTTCATCCCCATGTATGGCGGCGAAGACATTAGTACGCCCCGCAATATGGGCCATTTCGTCATGGTGATCGATCCGGCAAAGTTCGTTGGAGCGCAGGCTTTTGGCCAAGCCATGCTGACCTATCTATCGGCGCTGCGCGGTGCGCCTGCGCGCGAAGGGGGCGGTCAAATTATGGCTCCGGGCGATCGGGAATGGGCGGAAGCCGCGCACCGCGCCGAGCATGGCGTTCCGATTGATCCCGATACGGCGGTGTTCTTAGGTTATGCGTGAGGAGTAAATAGCTTTCGATCGCGGGACACAATCTCGCTGAGAAAATCGGACACCAGCGCAACACGACGAATGCTGCGCAGGTCTTCGTGCATCACCGTCCAATAGGCGCGGCTTAGGATATGCTGAGGTAGAACCGGCACGAGATCGGCGCTGTTATGCGCCATAAAGGCGTGGAGGATACCGATCCCTGCCCCGGCCCGCACTGCCTCTGTCTGTCCGATTGCCGTAGAGACGGCCAGGCTTGACCGCCAGCTCTTGAGATATTCTGCCGTGTAATCGAGCGATGAGGTGAACAAGAGATCGTCGACATAGCCGACCAATTGATGGCGTTCCAAATCGGCAAGCGTTTGCGGCACCCCAAATTCACTCAGATAGGTCGGGGAAGCATATAGTCCGAGAGAGTAATTGGTGAGGCGACGCGCCACCAGCCGTCCCTCGCGCGGTTGCTCCAGCGTCACCGCCACATCAGCCTCGCGGCGCGAGAGCGAGAAGGAGCGCGGCACGGGCACCAATTCAATGCGCAATCCCGGATGACGGCGCAGCAATTCACCCAAACGGGGGGCGAGAAAACCCACACCAAAACCATCGGGCGCACCAACGCGCACCGTGCCCTCCACCGTGCTATCAGCACCAGCTGCTTCTTGCGCTGCCAGCATGGCGCTTTCCATACGCTCGGCGTGGGGGAGCAGGCGTTCGCCATGGCTGGAAAGCTCGGAGCCATTGGTTTTACGGGTGAAGAGTTTGCTGCCGAGCTGATCTTCAAGTGCACTGAGGCGACGTGCGACGGTGGCGTGATTGAGCCCCAAGCTGCGGGCTGCACCCAAAATCTGTCCCGTACGCGCCACGGCCAGAAAGATACGAACGTCGTCCCAGTTCATCTTGAGCTACAATTTCTGCACAACGGATGCCGAAAACTTGGCGTTGCTATTCACCCTTCGTAGCGGCAACTAGGCTACAAAACAAGGGAACCTGCCTCATGCGCACTATTGGCCACTTTATCGACGGCGTCGAAACCACAGGCACCAGCACCGAATTTCAGGACGTTTTCAACCCTGCAACCGGCGAAGTGCAGGCCCGCGTTGCGCTGGCGACCCCAGCGGATCTGGAAGCCGCTGTCGCTTCTGCTGCTGCCGCGCAGGGCAAATGGGCTGCAACCAATCCGCAGCGCCGCGCTCGGGTGTTTTTCAATTATGTGGCGCTGATCAACCAGAATATGCAGGAGCTGGCAGAGCTGCTGAGCGCGGAGCACGGCAAGACGGTTGAAGACGCCAAGGGTGACGTGCAGCGCGGCCTTGAAGTCGCTGAGTTCGTCGCTGGTGCACCGCATCTGCTCAAGGGCGAGTTTACGGACGGCGCTGGCCCGGCCATCGACATGTATTCCATGCGCCAGCCAGTGGGCATTGGCGCGGGCATCACGCCCTTTAACTTCCCGGCGATGATCCCGCTCTGGATGCTTTCACCAGCCATTGCCGCTGGCAACGCCTTTATCCTCAAGCCCTCGGAGCGCGACCCGTCTGTGCCAGTGCGTCTTGCGCAGCTCGCGATTGAAGCGGGCCTACCCAAGGGCATTCTGAACGTTGTGCATGGTGGCAAGTCCGTTGTGGATGGCATTCTGGCGCATGAAAAGATTGAAGCGATTAGCTTTGTCGGCTCCACCCCGATCGCGCGCTATGTCTACGGCACGGCGGCAAGCAATGGTAAGCGCGTGCAGGCCTTTGGTGGCGCTAAGAACCACATGGTCATTATGCCAGACGCTGACATGGATAAGGCCGCAGACGCGCTGATGGGTGCAGGCTACGGCTCGGCAGGCGAACGCTGCATGGCTGTTTCGGTGGCGGTTCCGGTTGGTGACGGCACCGCCGACGCCATCATCAAGGCGCTCAAGCCACGGATCGAAAAGCTCAAGGTTGGTCCGGCCACTGACGCATCAAGCGAAATGGGCCCGGTGATCACCAAAGCCTCGCAGGACCGTATCAAGTCGTTGATCACCTCCGGTGTCGAGCAAGGCGCAGAGCTCGTCGTCGATGGTCGTGGCCTGTCATTGCAGGGCTATGAAAATGGCTATTTCGTCGGTCCAACCCTGTTTGACCGCGTCACGCCCGAGATGGACATTTATAAGGAAGAGATCTTTGGGCCGGTGCTGAGTGTCGTCCGCTCCCCAAGCTATGCAGATGCGCTCCAGCTTGTCGTCGACAATCCCTATGGCAATGGCACGGCGATCTTTACCCGCGATGGTGATGCGGCCCGCGATTTTGCGGCACGGGTCAATATCGGCATGGTCGGCATCAACGTGCCAGTGCCGGTGCCGCTGGCCTACCACAGTTTTGGTGGCTGGAAGGCGAGCGCCTTTGGCGACCTCAATCAGCACGGCATGGATTCGATCAAGTTTTGGACGCGCACCAAGACCGTCACAGCCCGTTGGCCGAGCGGCATTAAAGACGGCGCAGAGTTTCAAATGCCGACGATGAAGTAACTGCCGACCATAAGAACCTCGTCACTGCTGTGGCGGGGTTTTTCGTCTGCACGTGGGACGTTCAAACGCGATAGAAGTCGCGATACCACTCGACAAAGCGGCGAACACCTTCAGTCACCGGCATTTGTGGGGCGTAGCCTGTTGCCTTGGTCAACTCAGAGGTATCGGAGGATGTGTCCGCCATGTCGCCTGACTGCAGGGGCAGCAGGTTCCGAATGGCCTTCTTACCCAGCGCCGCTTCAAGCGCATCGATATAGCCCGCGAGTTTTACTGGCTCGGAATTGCCGATGTTGAAAAGACGATAGGGCGCGTTTGAGCTGGCCGGATCGGGATCATCAGCGCGCCAATCGGGATTGGGTTGCGCGGGTGTATCTGAAGAGCGAATGACGCCCTCAACGATGTCATCGATATAGGTGAAATCGCGCGTGTGATTGCCAAAATTGTAAACGTCGATCGGCTCGCCTGCCAGAATATTACGGGTGAACTTGAACAGCGCCATATCTGGCCGCCCCCAAGGGCCATAGACGGTGAAGAACCGTAGCCCAGTTGTCGGGAGGCCAAAGAGATGCGCGTAGGAATGCGCCATCAGCTCATTGGCGCGCTTGGTGGCCGCATAGATCTGAAGCGGATGGTCCGCCCCGTCGTGTTCGGAAAACGGCATTTTGGCATTGCCGCCATAGACAGACGACGTGGAGGCATAGGTTAAATGCCCAATCTTGTGGTGGCGGCAGGCCTCCAGAATATGGGTAAAGCCAACCACGTTCGACTGCACATAAGAGTGCGGGTCCTCAAGGCTAAAGCGAATACCCGCCTGTGCCGCTAAGTGGATGACGCGATCAAAGCCTTGGTCGGCAAATAGGCTTTCAACCGCTGCGCGGTCTGCCAGGTCGCCACGAACAAAGGAATAATCACCGCCGAGCTGGGCGCTCACCGCCTCTAGCTGCGCAAGGCGCGCTTCTTTCAGGCTGGGATCATAATAGGCATTAACGACGTCAAAACCGACGACAGCATCGCCGCGCTCCAGAAGTCGGCGCGCCACGTGATAGCCGATAAATCCGGCATTGCCCGTAACCAAAACCCTCATCACGCCCTCACCAAAACCCAGTCCTACGGCAGCGACGTTTGTCACTATCACGTGGGGTGGGCTCAGTCATGTTGGATGTTGAGAGGGAACTGTCGGACAGAGAGGGCATATCCGTCGCGCCGCTCTGACGTGCTGACTGGGCGGAGTGTGGCTCCGCCCAGTTGAGTTCGCATTTATGGGCAGACTTAGTACTTCGCCATAATGTTGAAGAAGATGCCTTGGTGATCGCGTTCCAAATCACGCAGATCATCCGAGAACCCAGCAAAATTATAGCCGACACCGACCTTCACATGGTCATCCACGCTATAGTAGACCGCAGCCAATGCGCCGAGGTCGAGCGTCTTTGCCTCAGGCAAGGCCATAGCCCGCGCTTCGAGCAGGATATCCCAATCCTTGGCGACTTCTGCGTCAACGCGAATAATGCCCAAGTGTGCGGACGAGCGTGTCCACCCCGATGGATCGCGGTTTTCGGAGATTTCCCCGATACGCGCGCCATATTTTGCGCCCACGGTCAGCCACTCGTTGATGTCGTAATTGCCATCAATGGAGAAGATGTGGCTGCGCTGCGCTGGACCATTGGCACTGCCGTTTGCCGTCACCTGCTGTACGCCGGGAAGGTCGTAGAGGAAGGTATAGCGGGCGAGCGCGTTAAAGCGTTCGTTGTCGACTGGACGGTAGGCATAGCCAATGCTGGCTTCGACATAGTCGCCGTCCAAGATGGCCTTGTTATTGTACTGCGAGAGCAGAGCATCAAAGCTGCCGATCAGGCGCCAGTCATCATCGGTACGCCAAGACATGGACGAGCCAAAGAGATAGGACTGGCCGTCCTTCGCTCCAGTGGTCGACTTCTCATCGCGCACTTCACCACGCACTGTCCCGGTCAGGCCATCCGACACATAGCCTGCGCCGAGCGAGAGTGCGGTGCGCTGCAGATCTTCATCATTCTTATCGTAGATCGTGCCGCGTTCGAACGCGCCGTTCAGTGTCCAGAACTCGTCCGGCGTCAGGGTGATGCCATAGGTCTGGGTCAGCGTGCGGTTGCGATCGAAGGTGTTGTAAATGGCTTCCGAATGCAGGGCGACGATTTCGTTGACCTTGCGTTCGGTGCCCACAACCAGACCGGTGCGTGCCGACGATGCTAAGCTTGCGCTGTCGGGGGCGTTGACACGATAACCGATATAATTGCGTTCATCGGCTGTCGGCTGATGCACCAAACCAATGAGACCACCAACACCGGTGGAGCCGTAGGACACTTCGCCTTCAAGGCTGAGGGCGTCGTTGATGCGATAGTCGATGCCGACGCCGACACGATCAGCGTCAGTGAGAGTCCCCACCTTATCGACGGTCTTGCGGCCATAGGCGCTGACTTCAAGATCTTCATTGAGAACATAGGCAATGCCTAGCCCCAGATCCGTCCGGCGTCCGTTCTGGCTGGTGGACGCAATATCGATATGGTTGATACCGCCGCGTAGGGTCAGGTCTGGCGAAAGTTGGTGTTCAACTTCAGCGCCATAGGCGCGCGTGTAGCCCTGCGCACCCTGATCGGCGATGTCGACAGTGGCGCTTGCCGTCGTGCTTTCGGTGATGGCGATGTCAGCAAATGTGCTGACCAACAGCTGGTCGTACTTGGTCGACGAGCCAGTTGCGGCAAATCCGGCTTGACGCTTTTCAACGCTGGCGCCCACACGACCATCAAGGCCAAGGCCTTCAAGATCGGTTTCGGCAGCAACACGAATGGCGTAGGCTGGATCAATACGCTTGGCGACGCTGTCTTCAACGAAGGTCAGACCACCATCAAGCGAGACCCATGAGCTGCTGCCCGTGCCCTCAGAGCGCATGACCTCGGCTTCAATGAAGCTGTTTTCATCGGCCTGAAGGCGGGCATTAGCGCCGAGCAGAGTGGTCTTTTCACCATCAACATCTTCACCCACAGCCGTCGCGCCGATGGAGATGTGATCGTTGATCCAAGATTGTGCAGCACCGGCCAAAGCGTAGTCATCGCCCGACGAAGCGGCCGGGGTGAACTCATACTGCACGACCAAATACTGCGTATCAGCGATGGACGACGCAACGCCAGAGGCGCTGGACGATGAGCTGAGGGGTGTCGTCAGAATGACAACGCCCTGCATGTAATTGATGCGGTAGTCAGTGCCCTTCACCAGGGTCTTGCGAGACCGCACAACGCCGGTTACGCCGTCGCGCAGCTCCACGGCCAGCGTTTCGCTGTCCGGCAACAGATCTTGACGGTGCATGAAATAGGCAGAGCCACCCCGACCCACGCAGCACGTCGCGCTGTGAGAGTGTTCCCGGGTAGGCAGCATGCACATTGACTTGAGTTTTGTGCGCACCCTGAGTGGTTACATCCTCAGACTTATAGGTTGCCGACGCGCCATAGAGCACGCGATTATCGCTATAGAATTTGCTGTTCGCGATTTCCGTGCGGAACGTGCCCCACATGACATTGCTATTGCCGCGCTCGAGCCGAACGTAGAGCTTGCCGCGTGTAGGGGCGTCTTCCACCAGTTCGGAATCGTCGCCATAGACCGGATAGAAGTCATTCGGGTCGATACGCGAGAGAACGGCACGTGGGTCCTTGGACAAAACACCCTGGAACATGTCTTCCAGCGGGCCTTCGCCCGTATCGCCCGACGCGGTCAGCAGGTATTCGCCCTTGATCTTGCCTTTGAGGTAGAACTGCGCCTGACCCTTTGCATAGGTCTGGCTAAACTCACCACCTGTCACCGGCTCAAGACGAGCGCTCGGCGAGCGGGCACCAAGGGTCAAGTCAGCAAGCGCAACGTAGAACCAATCGCTGTCCGGCACCGCGACCGAACGGCGGAACTTGAGAGTGTCCGCGGCCGGATCGGCAATAGTGACGTCGACCTCATGCTGCCCGGCAGGCAGGATACGATCAATAACGAACGAACCGCTGATATCGACGGGAACGGTTTCGCCTAGGACCACGACCTGCGTGCCCGGCTTGGCATCGCGACCAAAAATGGTAACAGCGCCGCCAGCCAGAGGAATGGTGCGGATCGCGGCACGATCTTCGCCCCAACCCACCGAAATCGCATCGTCTGCAGTTTCCGAAGGAGCGGTGTTCTCGGTGCGCGCCAATTTCAGGGGCGCGGTTTCGTCAAACCGGCCTTGCGCATCATAGACACGGGCGACGTAGGAATACTCACCCGATCCGTCCGCAGGCATGGTCCAAGTGACCGTGCCATTAGCCACAGCAGGCAAAGTGGCAATGACTTCGTCCTGAGCATCGCGGATGGTCAACTCTGCCCGGGCAATGAAGGCCGGGTAGTTGCTGGTCAGGTTGAAGTCGATGGCTTCATTGGCGCGTGTCCGTCGTCAGATGCTTTGGCTCAGATCTGCGCCTTGATTAGCGGAGAGCACTGCTCGTCGTTCGGTTGATGTTATGCTGCAAGCCTATGGTGCATCAAGCGTCGATGCTGGATTGTTTTGCGCTTGATGTTTTCACGCCTTTTGATGATGGCAGGTGCTCTGCCGAAGTAGGCATCTGCGGGTGTCACATTGTCGAGGCTCTCGTGATAGCGCTTATGATTGTAGTGCTCAATGAAGGCCTCGATCTGGCTTTCGAGGTCACCGGGCAGGAAGTAGTTCTCTAGAAGGATCCGGTTTTTCAGCGTCTGGTGCCAGCGCTCGATCTTGCCCTGTGTCTGGGGATGAAGCGGAGCGCCTCGGACATGATCCATGTCATTGGCTGCGATATAGTCGGCAAGCTCCTGGGCGATGTAACTGGGTCCATTGTCACTCAGCAAGCGCGGCCGATGCTGCACACGCGCCTGATCGCAGCCTGAAGCTGCTAATGCCAAGTCCAGAGTGTCGGTGACATCCTGAGCCCGCATGGTCGTGCACAGTTTCCAGGCAATGATGTAGCGGGAATAGTCGTCCAGCACCGTGGAGAGATACATCCAGCCCCAGCCGATGATCTTGAAATAGGTAAAATCGGTCTGCCACATCTGGTTGGGACGGCTGGTCTTGGTGTGGAACTCATTGGCCGCCTTGATCACTACGTAAGCGGGGCTGGTGATGAGATCATGGGCCTTGAGAAGCCTGTAAACGCTGGCTTCTGAGATAAAATAGCCCCTCTCATCGGTGAAGCGAACCGCCAGTTCGCGCGGGCTCAGCTCGGAGTGCTCCAGAGCCATCTCGATGACTTGGTCTTGGATACCGGTCGGGATACGGTTCCAGACCCGGCTTGGTGCCGAGGATTGATCCTCCAGCGCCTCAGGGCCACCGTTCAAGTAGCGATCGTACCAACGATAAAAGGTTCGCCGCGGAATACCCAACCGGTCCAGCGTCTGTTTGGTGGGGAGATGCGATTGCTCAACCAGCCGGATAATCTCGAGCTTTTCAGATGCGGGATATCTCATTCGATATCCTCCCCATCCCCGATCATGCTTTTTTTAAGCAGGCGGTTCTCGAGCGTCAGATCCGCAACGCATTCCTTGAGCGCGCTTGCTTCCCTGCGTAAATCCAGAACCTCATCATTGGTGGCGGCACGAGTTGTGTCACCAGCCAAACGTCGCTTGCCAGCTTCCATGAACTCCTTTGACCAAGAGTAATAGACGCTCTGGGCGATGCCTTCACGTCGGCACAGCTCAGCAATGCTGTCCTCGCCACGCAATCCATCGAGCACGATCCGGATCTTGTCCTCGGCCGAAAAGTGTCGTCGTGTCGCGCGGCGAATGTCCTTCACAACCTGCTCTGCGGATGATTTCGTCTTCGTTGTTTTCGTCGTCATTCTGGGTCTTTCGTCACTCAGACGAGACCAGAACTCTCCTTAAATCGCAAACCCATTTCTGAGACACAGGTGCTGATGCCGAACAGCCATGCTAGGCACAGATTTGCCGTCACACGAGTGGCCGCAAGTCCTCAACGGCATGCATTCCAAAACTTAAACTTGTTCTACCGGTGGATGGCCGCAATACACCACAGGAACAACATGCCATGCTCAACGCCACTAGTAGCGCCAATCGACGCCAAAGCACCTGACGGCGGATACTCGGTGCCACTGCAAGCGCCCGACAATTAGCGAGGACCGTTCAGACAGCGTTGGTGAATGTTGTTCAACTGCCGCGCTTGTGGCCCCCTCACCCAGCTTGTTGCGTCCAGACACAACGCATGGACCATATTCTCAACGTTGCCGGATAATGTCCGTTGAACCACTGCCGCACTGATCAAAGCCCGACCTCACCTTCAGCGTCTTTCGCAGGAAAGGGCAAAAGTACGGTGCAAGTTTGATCTATCGCAATAACTCCCGTCGCGCTTCTGTCGTGACGAAATCCAATCTTGCCATCCGGAGAATAATTAGGGGTCCAACCGTAGGTGTCCGTGATGAGCGTCATCGACAAACGGTAGAGCGATGCTGGCAACCATCGAATTGATTTGCCGCATGGCGCGCATGGTTTCAAGGTGGATGTCACCCGCCCGGTTGGACTGAGTGGCATCGGCCCGCAGCCTTTGGATGTGGTTGATGACATTGGCGCGCTCGGCGAGGGCCATTTTCTCCTTGGTGCCAAGCAAACGTTGCGCCGACAAATGATCTTCGCTCAACATGACGTTCAACGATAATTGCAGGTTCTCGCTTACGCGCTGGTGGATTTCGAACAATTCGTCCCAATCTGCGGCACGAAACACATCCGGCTGGCGGGAATATGCGCGCGCCAGCTTTACGAGGCGTCCAGAGATCGTATCGGCAGCAAATTCCAAGTTCACGGCAAAGTCCGCAAGCGCAAAGCAACGCCATGCCCTGTCCGATTGGTCATCGTCATAAACAATGCGGGCGAGGTAATGCTTTATCTCCGTATGGCGTCGGTCCACCTCGCTCTCAAGCTGTTTGATCTTCTGGATCTTCTCTTGATCGGGGTACTTGAACAGTTCCGCAACGGGATGGAGCATTTCCTCGACATGACGCGCCATAGCCAACATCTCACGCTTTACGCAAGTTTCAGCGCTGCGTGGGTCTTGGAGCAGACGCGGATCAAGACGCGAATTTTCGCCAGCGTCGGCGTTGGTGGTGCGAGCATCCGGCACCAGTCGCTGGATTAGTGAGGAAACCACGCCCACCATCGGCAGCCCGAGGACCAGCATCGCGATATTGAACAACAGGTGCAACTGCACGATGCCAGTGGGACTGGAGAACCAGCCGACGACCGCAAAGCCTGACGGATAAACGATGGCGAGAGCCGCTACGGCAAAGACCAGCTTGAAGAGGAAATTGCCCAAAGCAATGCGGCGGGCAGCAATATCAGCTTTCAGCGTCAACCCGACGGCAATGAGGCCGCCGCCAACATTGGCCCCAAAGACCAAGACGACAGCCAACTCAAATGGAATGATCCCCTGCCCCATGAAGGTGGCGATAAGCAGGATCGAAGCGATGCTGGAATGGACCAGCCAGGTAAAAACAGCACCCACTACAAATGCCGTCAGTACGTCGCTGTTGAGATATTGGACCGCCGGAACAAGCATGGGTGCATCCCTGAGCGGCTCTGTGGCGTCCCCAATCAGCCCCAAGGAGATCATGACCAGTGCAATTGACAGACCAATCCGACCAGTCTGACGCCATTTGCGGCTGGAGGCTCCTAGGTACAGGGCTCCGCCGACCAAGCCCAAAAGAGCAGCAAGCCATGACAGATCAGTTGCAAGCACTTGCAGGATCAATGCGGATCCGACATCGGCCCCGAGCACCATGGCAAGAGCAGACGCCAAGGGTAGTGTTCCGGTTGCTGCAATTGCTGAGACGAGAAGTGCAACAGCAGTGGAGCTTTGCAATAGGGCTGCGGTCAGCAGCCCTGTGAGGGCGGATGTTGGCCATCCGCCCTTAGGGTTATTGGTGAGGCGCAACAGCAGTGCTCCGTGCCCACGCTCGACACCACTGCGCAACATGCGGATGGCCCAAAGCAGCATCATGATGGCGCCACCAAGCTGCAAAAGCGCGTGATACAAGGGCAATTCTTAACCTCACCGCGCCGGTCTACCCGGCGCATTTGACACTATTGGGTTAGACCCGATTATTGACCAGCGCCTGCAACTGACGGGCACGCGCCAAGCTTGCCGGCTGTTCAGCACCAAAACGCCGATTGCTGACTTCCATCATCAGGGCTGTATCGGGCAGGAAGGTTAGTTCCGAGAAAATCTCTTCCCAATTGATATCACCCCAGCCGAGCGGCAGGTGCAGGTCACCCAAGCCGAGAGCGACGCCATCCTGCGGATAATAGAACGGCGTCGCGCCGCGCATATTGCCGTAGGAGTCGTGAACGTGGAGATGGCCCGTGACCGGCGCCATGGCACGCAATTCGGTCATGAAGTCGAGTCCGCGATGGGTGCAGTCAATGTAAGCGTGGCCAAAGTCGAGCGTACCAACCAAGTTAGGATGGTTGATCTCGCGCAGCATCCCCGCGATCTCGGACGGCAACCGGCGATATTCGCCCTGGCTGGTGAGGAAGCAGTTTTCAACGGCAATGCGAACGCCGTAAGGCTTTGCGAACTCGGCGAGCTCGTAGAACGCGTCAGCTTCGCGCTGGTCCGCGCCGGCACGGTTGAGCGGAGTGTCGGCCCGAACACGTCCGCTGTGCTGCACCAGCACGCGAGCGTCGATGCGATCACAGATCTCTACGACAGCCTTGGCGACCTTCAACTGGCGATCAAGCGTATCCGGATCCATGAAATCGGACGAAACCAGACCATGCACGGTATACTTGAACTTGTAGTTGCGCGCGACCTTCTCTAGGCGGGCCATACGCTCTGGCATGATGCGACCGTTGGCTATGAGGTCGAGGGACGTCACACACATCTCTACAACTTCAGCGCCAATTTCGGCGAGGTTGCGCATTTCCAGCTCATAGCTGGCGAATTCACCGTCGGTTGAAGCTGCGTTGAAACCAACGCTAGTGATGCAGGCAGTCATTGAAGCACGGTCCTTTATTTGGTCGATCTTCGGGGCAAAACCGCCCCTATGGATGAGGTGAGTTTGTTATCTGAGAGCTGGGTCAAGACGGTCACGCAGCCAGTCTCCGACCAGCGACATGCTTAGGGTTGTGACGACGATCACCAAAGCCGGTGCCAGCAAAATCCAAGGCGCGGTATGCAGATAATCGCGGGCATATCCCACCATGCTACCAAGCGAGGTCATCGGAGGCTGGATACCTAAGCCGAGGAAGGACAGGCCAGCCTCAAGCAAGATGACCTCGGGGAAATTCAGCGTCAGCGAAACGACCAGCGTCGAGGCGATGTTGGGCAGGATGTGGCGCATATAGATGCGCCACGGCGATGCACCCAGATCGCCTACCGCATTGGCGAAACCATGCTCACTGAACGAGATGGCGAGACCACGGGTGACGCGCGCAATGCTGGCCCAGCCAGAAAAGCCCAGCAGAATGGTGAACAGCAGCAGCGAATTGCCAAGGAATGCCAGCACCGCTAGGGCGATGATCATGAACGGGATGGCCGATTGTGCGTCGATGAACATCAAAATGATCTGCTCAACTACGCCTCGCATGTAGCTGGCGAGGAAACCGAGGCCAACGCCAAGGACCGTGCTCAGTATGGTCGCGGCCAGCGCCAGGGCCATCGACGTTTGGGTCGAGGCAAGTAGGCGAGCCAGAACGTCGCGCCCCAGTTCGTCTGTGCCTAACGCATGTTGCCAAGTGCCGCCGAAGAAAACTGGTGGCGAAAGGCGGTTCTTGAGATCCATTGCTTGGAAGTCAGCGCCGATGATCAGGGGCAGGAACACCACGATTAAAACGACGAAAGTCATCCATGCCAGCGAGAGCAGAACCGTCAGCGGCCAATTGCGAAGGAAGGTGCGCAAGGGTGCGCGACCGGTAAGAACGCTGCCTGAAGCCTTTTGGGTCGCAGATGATAGGTCTGTGGGGCTGTTCATTCGCCGACACCCTTACTTGCGCGCATGCGCGGATCCAAAAAGCCATAAAGCATGTCGACGACCAGATTTGAGAGGACCATTGCTGCACTCACCAGCAGTGTAATCACCTGAACTACTGCCAGATCGCGCGCCGCGACCGAGGTCACAAGCAGCCGACCGATGCCCGGCCACGAAAATACGGTCTCGACCACCACGGCTCCGGTCACTGTGGAGCCGACCATGAAGCCGAGAATGGTGACGATGGGCACGGCAGCATTTGGCAGGGCGTGACGACTAACCACCGCACCACGGCGAAGTCCTTTGGCAGACGCTGTACGAATGAAGGGCTGCCCGTCGACTTCAAGCATCGCTGAACGCGTATAGCGAGCAATGACCGCGGCGCCGATGAGCCCGATGGTGGCCACCGGCAGCACCAGATGTGCCAAGGTGCCGGAGCCACCTGTTGGGAACCAACGAAGGGTCACTGAGAACACTAATGCCAGGACAAGGGCCAGCACAAAGCTGGGAACAGTATACCCTACGATCGAAACCAGAATGATCAGACGGTCAAACCAAGTATTGCGGTACAGTGCGGCTGCAATGCCCGCAGGGACGCCGATAGCGATCGACACCAACAGAGCCGGCACCGTGATTGCCAATGTCTGGGGGACGTGGCGCAAGACCATGGACAGCGCAGGCTCACCTCCACGCATCGAATAGCCGAGGTCGCCATGCATCACAGCCCAGATGAACTGGAAAAATTGGATATGCAGGGGCTGATCGAGGCCCCAGCGTTCCCGGAAGGCTGCTATTTCGGCAGCGCTTACGTCGGGACCAAGCATGGCAACCGAGGGGTCGCCTGCCAATCGCAGGACGATGAAGCACATACTCACAACAGCCAGAATGGTGACCAGAGCGCGCAGCAAACGGACGAGAAAGTACCTCAAGGCGTAATCACCGAGTTTGTGTTTCCACTTTTCACGAGATGACAGGCGACGCTATGCTGGCCGTCGGTGATCATGGGCGGTTTAATCTGGGCGCACATCGGCATCGCCACTGGGCAGCGAGGATGGAACGTGCAGCCAGATGGCTTGTTGACTGGGTTCGGCGGCGCACCAGTGAGCAGCGTTCGCGTCGATTTCTCAGCGCGCTTTGCCGAAGGTATCGCAGCAGCGAGAGCCAAGGTGTAAGGGTGCTGTGGCGCCCTGAAGATGGTTTCCGACGGGCCCTGCTCGACGATCTCGCCGAGATACATTACGGCGACCCGGTCCGAGATATGCCGCACAACTTTGAGATCATGGCTGATGAACAGCGACGCAAACCCGGTCCGCGTTCGCAAGTCATCAAGAAGGTTCAGCATTTGGGCTTGAACGGAAACGTCAAGCGCCGATACCGGCTCATCGAACACGATGAGCTCTGGCTCCAGCGCTAGGGCGCGAGCGATCACGACGCGTTGCCGTTGGCCACCGGAGAGCTCGTGAGGGAAACGCTGCGCGTGATCCGGACGCAGACCGACATCGGCCATAAGGCTGGCTACGCGCTCGGAGCGCTCCGCCTTAGGCATGGATTTTTGATGGATATCGAGCGGCTCCCCGATCTGATTGGCGATCGTCCATCGGCGGTCAAGTGCACCCAGTGGATCTTGATAGACCATCTGCAAATGGCGACGCATTTCGCGCCAGTGGGCATCGCGCTTGGTGCCAACGGTGCGGCCATCAAATGTGACCGTGCCGCCACTACGGGGGATATGCCCCAGCACCAACCGGCCGGTGGTCGACTTGCCACATCCGGATTCGCCTACGAGGCCAAGCGTTTCACCTTTATTGATGGAAAAGCTTACGCCATCGACAGCTTTGAGGGTACGAGCCTCCCCCCGGAACTTGGCGGGCGGAAGTTTGTAGTGTCTGCTGATATTGTCAACTTCGAGCAGTGTCATGACGCCACTCCTTGAGAGATCGCCTCTAGGCGGACACAAGCCGCATGATGGGTCGCCGATTGGCCGATGGACTGCATGGATATAGCGCCGGACCTGCATTCGGACGCCGCACGCTCGCAGCGGGGAGAAAAGAAGCAGCCCGGTGGTAGGCGATCAGGCGCAGGAACGGTGCCCGGAATAGCAATCAATCGCTGCCTCGGGCCGGTCAAATCAGGAACTGCGGCCATCAAGCCGCGCGTGTACGGATGCTGCGGATTGTCGAAAATTTCATCGCGATCGCCGGTTTCAATGACCCGCCCGCAATACATCACTGCGACGCGATCAGTCATCTCAGCGACAACGCCGAGATCGTGCGAGATGATAACAAGCGCGCTTCCGGTATCCTTCTGGATCTCCTGCAGCAGCGCGAGAACTTGGGCCTGAATTGTCGTATCGAGTGCGGTTGTCGCCTCGTCGGCAATCAGCACTTCAGGTTCGCCGGCCAGCGCCATTGCGATCATGATGCGCTGGTTCATGCCGCCGGACATCTCATGGGCATATTCACGCATGCGCTGTGGCGCATTTGAAATGCCGACACGGTCGAGTAGCCGAACGGCCTCCGCACGTGCAGCTTCGCCGGTGAGGCCACGGTGTAAGCGAAGCGCTTCAAGTAATTGTTTGCCGATCCTGTGAACTGGATTGAGGGAGCTCGAAGGATCCTGAAAAATCATAGCGACGCGCCCACCGCGAACGCTTGAGAGCGTTTTGTCAGAGGCTTGAACCAGTTCCTGGCCCATGACTTTGGCCGAACCGCCGACTTTTGCGCCACCGCGCAATAGGCCGAGGGCCGCAAGCCAAGTAATCGATTTGCCACAGCCCGACTCGCCCACAATGCCGAGCGTTTCCCCTCGCGCCAGATCGAGATCAATGCCGTGTAGGGCTCGGACAAAACCTTCGCCGTGGCGAAAATCGACCGTGAGATTACGTAGTGAGAACACCGGGGATTCTGCGGGGGCAGCTGTCATTGTCATAGAGGAAGTCTCCGCAAACCGGGGTTCCGAGGCCCGAAGGCCCCGGAACTGTGTTGCTTATTGGACGATTTCGAGATTACCGGCGCGGAAATCCATCGAGAACAGGCTGGACCAGTCCCACTGGATATCCTTGCGCTTGCCGTAGAGCATGATGTTCTCATGGAGTACGGTGTAGACCGGGTCCTCACGCTCGGCGATTTCGAGCATGCGGCGGAACGCGGCCTTACGGACAGCGGGATCCATCGACGTCAATAGAATGTCGCACTGCTCATTGAGAACTTCGCTCTCCCATTCGCCCGTGCCAACAATAGCACCCTGGTGGCAATAGAAATTACCGAAGGTTGCCACTGGGTCTGGGAAGACCAGCGAATTGCCGAGGTCGCGGATCATACGCTCGCCGGAGCCTGGCGCAGCGGCCTTGTCGTTCACCTGAGCCCAGTTTTCCTTGATCTCGATCTGGGTCTTGACGCCGACAGCTTCCCACATCGAGGACAAGATCTGCGCAGTGGAGACCTGGTTCACGTAGTAGTTGTTCAGGATACGGTAGGTGACGGTCTCGCCGTTGTAACCAGCCTCAGCCAGAAGCTTCTTGGCCAGTTCTGGATTGTACTCCGGAGCGGTCCAGTCGCTGATGAACATATCGCCATAGGCCTCGAACTGAAGGCCTGCGGGGATGCGGCTCATGCCGGCATAGAGAGCGTCGATGATAGCCTGGCGATCGATCGCATGGGCCATTGCCAAACGGACGCGCGGATCCTGCATCGGGCCATTGTGCTTATCGAACACGAGCAGGCGCAGATTGGCAGCGCCGCCACCAACAACCTCGAACTTGTCATCCGCCTCGATGGCCGGAATTTGATCAGGCATCACGTCAGTGATGAAATCGTATTCGCCAGCGAGCAGGCCGTTGATACGGCTGGAGCCTTCAGGCACGACGACGAAGCGCAGCTGCTGAACGGCAGGCTTACCGCCCCAGTACTCGTCGTGAGCATCGAGAACGAGAAGCTCGTTGTGGCGGAACTCAGCGACTTTGAATGGGCCAGTGCCGACCGGAGCCTTGAAAAAGTCACCATAGGTTGCGGTGGCTTCGTAGTCGGCCTTCGACACGATTTCGGCGCCGAGACGCTGCATACGCTGCTCGAGAACTGGGTCTGGCTTTTCCGAGTTGACGCGGACTGTGAGGTCGTCAACTTTTTCCACCGAAATGCCGGACCAAAGGCGTGTTGCGGCTGCCTTCAATTCTGGCGGGACGCCCCTGCCGTCTTCAACAGCACCGAAGCGTTCCGGGGAGAAGCTGAAGACAACGTCGTCTGCCGACAGGGTCGCACCGGAATGGAACTTCACATTGGGGCGAAGCTTGAGCTCGATGGTGTCTTCGTCGATCCGCGTCCAGCTTTCAGCCAGCGCGGCGCGCGTGGTCAGCTCTGGATTCTGACGATCGAAGTCGATCATGGTTTCAGCAATGCTGTCTGCAATACGCTGGGAAACCAAGCTCTGGTCGGCCAGGAAATCGAGCACGCCACCATTGACCACCTGCGGAACCGCGATGGTGATCACAGGGCGGTCATCTGCGTGAGCTATGCCTGCCATAAGCGCGGACAGAGCCCCGCCGATGGCCAGTGCACGAGCTTTCGTGCCCAGCTTTGGAACAATCTGCATTCGTTAAATCCCTCCTTTTGCCCCCTCGGGCGACGACTAGTTTGGTTCTGCGATGTCGGGCGTCGCGCCCAACATTGTTTCCAGTGCAGCAAGCAGCTGCACCACACCCCAGTCGTCGAAACGACGACCGATGACTTGAACGCCGATTGGCAGGTTCTGAGCAGTCATGCCGCAATTAACAACGGCACCGGGCTGGCCTGTCTGATTAACCAGCGACATGAAATTGGTGTGACGGAGAGCGGACTTAGTGTCTGCTCCGACATCATCAGCGGGGAAACCGTGTACAGGCGATGCCGGCGTCAGCATGTACTGCAGGCGACCGAAATGGCGGTACATCTGCGCTTTGGCCTTTTCCAGCTCCTCGAGAGCGCTTGCGTAGTCGATTGCGCTAATCTCTCCCGCTGCCTCGCAAGCCTGCAGAGCATAGGGCAACATGAGGCTGCGCTTTTCGGCAGGCATAGCGTTGTATTCAAGGCGACTGCGCAGGAAGAACAGCTTGTTCAAGGCCTCGCTTGGGTCGAACTCGATCAAACGATCAACGGGCACGATAACGGCACCCGCAGCTTCAACCTCGCGCGCAACTCGCAGGATTGCCTCACGGATTTCAGGCTCCGTTTCACATCCAAAGCCCGCGTCGAGACAAAGGCCGATCTCCATGCCCTTAAGTTGAGCCGGATCCGCATCCTCGTATCGACGCTGCTCGGGAGGAATAGAGCCGAAGTCGCGAAGATCCTCGCCCGACAGAACTGTCAGGAAGGTGGCCATATCCTTGACATTGCGAGCCAGAGGACCGGCGCTGCGAACAGCACTCGGTGGCAAATGCGGCACACGACCCTGTGTCGGCTTCATGCCGGCAAGGCCACACATGGCAGCCGGCATGCGCACCGAGCCCGCCATATCTGTGCCGATAGTCAATGCGCCAATGCCTGCAGCTAGGGATGCTGCACCGCCGCTGCTGGAGCCGCCAGTATTATAGGCAAGATTAAAGGGATTTCGGGTGGTGCCGTGCGCAGAGCTGACGCCCGCTGCGAACATACCAAAGTCTGGCATAGTGGTCTTCGCCAGAATGACGCCACCAGCTTCCTGGATGCGCGCCACAGGCGGCGAGTCCGAGGTTGAGAGCGGATTACCAAGATTGGCAGCGCAACCGCGAACATAGGGCGTCCCCTTCATCGCGACACTGTCTTTGATGGTCATCGGCACACCGTCGAGCGGGCCCAATGCAGCGCCATCGCGCCAGCGCTTCTCCGATGCAACAGCCGCTTCTAACGCTCGCTCCGGCATTGGCGCAAAGATCGCGTTGATCGCTGGATTGACCTTATCGATACGTTCGAACGCAGCCTTAGCAGCATCTACAGGAGACAGCGCACCGGAGGCATAGCCCGCAGTGAGTTGCCCAAGGGTCATTTTCCAGATTTCGGTCATGCGTATCTCAATATTGCAATTGAAGGCGAAGCTGGCGCAGCGCCGGACGGAATGGGAATTGCGGTTTGCGCACTAGAAACGCCGCTAGCGGCGTGTTGCGCATCTGAATCGGAAATGGCGGAGCCACGCGGCCAATAGGGCAATGTCATCTCAGTACATGCGAGCGACTGCTGCGCGCCATGACCAGGAAGAACTACGGGCGAGCGAGCGATGGACGACGCCACACTGGCGCACTCCCCTTCCCTCTCGCTATAGCGCTGAAATACTGGCATTGCGACCCTCCGTTTTTGAGATTTGTACTATTCGGGCAGGTCGTCAAGTCTATTCGGTCATAAAAACACATATTCGGTTTGAAAGGTTGACGTTTTTTCGATTATTTGAGCTAATATGGGCCGAGACTGAGATAAAACGGGCAAATTCGCATGGAAATCGACAAGACGGAGATTGACTTCCGCCTGACTGCTGCACTGGCAGAGTTCCATCTTCAGGGCGCCACGCTTCTGGAATGGATTGCGCCCTACGCAATGTCGATGCACACAGGCCTTGACGCTGATAGCGCCTTCATAGAGTGCGATGGCGCCCAGTATTTCCTCAAGCTTCACCACCAAGAACTTCCCGGGGCAGCTGATTCTCATTTGGCAGCAATGGCCGCACGGGCTGCGGCTCGCGTAGGGGCCGCACCCGGCTTTGTCGAGCACGCCCCTCACTCGAGTGCCACACTTTTTGAACGCGCTCCCGCTGGCTGGCGTACGGTCATGCGACCTGACTTCGACAATCCAGACGTCAAGGCATCAGCTCTTCGGACGATAAAGCGCTGGCACGGAACCGACACCCTGCCGATCGATCGACCTGCTTGGCATTTCATTGATGCAACATTGACGGCAATAGATGCAATTTTGGGAGGGGCCAGCGAGCAGGCTCAGTTGGTCGTTCCTGAGGATTTCGAGGTCCTGCGGCGCCACTCTGCAGACTTACTAAAAGTCATCGCCTTATCGCCAGCACCACAGGTTCCGCTGCATGGCCAAATCCTGGCGAGCAACATGCTCGTGGGACCCGAAAACCAGATTCTCTTGGTGGACTTCGACCATGCAGCGAACGGAGATCCCCTCTGGGATTTGGCCGCACTTGCGCTAGCCTTTGACTGCCCAGACGCAGAACATGCGGAATTGCTAACGCAATATGGGATAGCTGCCGAGGCGCACACCTTGACGCGCCTTCATGCTTGCATGGCGCTCCTAGATATCGGTTGGGGACTTTGGGGCCGGCTGGCGCACTTCTTGTCGCCGCGCAGCAACATTGAATTTTTCAAATATGGCGAGACTCGACTCGTGCGAGCCCGCGGCCGCCTCGCGGCACAATCTGGAGCGCAGCTATGACCGATCGCGATGCAGTCTCACGCTCTCGGAACCGGGTGGTGGAGGCACTTGGACGTTGGGCAGACCGGCCCGACGGGCGTGCAGAGATCCAACGTATCGGCTTGGGCTTTACCAATTATAACTGGCGCGTAATCTGGCCAGATCGGACCAGCCATTTCGTCAAAAGCCCCGGAGAAAAAACAGACGGCCTGATCGAACGCCAGACAGCAGTCGACGCGTCACGAAAAGTTGGCCTGGTGGGAGTAGCGCCGCAGCTTTTGCACGTCGACGCCCAGTCTGGAGTGGAAGTCTATGAGTTTCTCGACGGTTTCCGAGGGGCGAACCTCATCGACCTGCACGATAGCGATATCCTTGCCGGCATCCTAGCAGGATACCGTACGGTGCACCGCAGCCAACGCTTCCTCTCGACGGCGACTGGATTTGAGCAGATCGAGGCGCATCTTCACCACTTGGCGCAGCTCAACATCGCGCTTCCCAGCCAGTTCACCAGTTTAGAGCCAGCGTTCGCCCAAGCCCGTGACGCAATTGAGGCCTCCGGCATCGACCTTACAGGTAGCTATAACGATGCCCACATTACAAACTATATGATCGGCTCAGGTAAGACGGTCAAAATCATCGACTGGGAATACGCTGGCAATAACGATTCTGCTTGGGATTTAGGGGGGATCGCGTTCGAATCCTTTATGACCCCAGAACGAGAACGTCTGATGGTCGAGCTCTATTATGGTTCTTGGCGTGCGGACGCCGCCGCGCGCATCTACCTGTACAGCAATCTAACGATGATGAAGTGGTCCCTTTGGGCATTGCTGCAGTCACACCTGTCGACGATGGGCTATGACTTCCGCCAGTACGGCCAATTCCTGTTGGCACGGGCGCAATACGGCATTTCTAGCCCAAGATGGGAGGCCGCATTGCGAGCCGTATAGTATGCAAACAAGATATTGTCGCGCCGCTTTACACACTAAGGCGCGGCAGATATGTCGACCGAATATTGCCTATTCGGGCATCGCTGTGCACAATGACAGTGCTAAGAGAACAGACCGGGAGGTTGAGTATGCGGCCTCATGATCGCCACGAGGAAATTGTTAAGTTAGTCAACGCGCTAGGCGAAGTCAGCGTCGATGAACTTGCAGATAAGCTCGGCATGTCCAAGGAGACGGTGCGTCGCGACCTCGTCAATCTCGATGCGACGGGGCGTATTCACAAGTTTCATGGCGGTGCCCGTACCACGCCAAACGGCGTGAGCGAGCCCCTCGGAGAGGGGCCATTTGCCTCCCGAATGCTAGAGAACAGAGACCAGAAGCGGCTCATCGCCAGAGCAGCCGTAAACGTGCTCGTGCCGGGCGACTCGCTGTTTCTCGATACAGGCACAACGACACTCTTGTTTGCCGAAGCCATCGCTAACTTGAGCCGCCTCACCGTCATTACCAACAGCTCCCGTATCGCTGCAATCGTTGCCGCCGGGCACGATCACAAGGTTTTCCTAATCGGCGGCGCCTATAGCCATGACGCGTCGGAAACGGTGGGGACGCTCGCCGTTGAGCAAATACAGCGTTTCCGTGCGCGCTATGCCTTCCTTACAGTGGGCGCTATCGCCCCATCGGGACTGCTCGACTTCGATGAGCGTGAGACGCAGATCGCCCAGGCGATAATCGAGCGCGTCGAGACCGTTAATGTTCTTGCGGACTCCTCGAAATTTTCAAAGCGCGGCATCTTTGAAGTCGCCCCTTGGTCGAAAGTCGGCAGGCTGATTTCTGACTGCCCACCACCAAAGCCCATTGCCGACGCCATGGCAGGCGCGGGCACCCAAACTCTGGTTGCCACGCTGGACTCTGCCATCTGATCTAGTCGAATATTCTAGCTCACACGGCGAGACGGACTCAATGCGGCGTGGGCACCACACACAAAACGTGACCATATTCATCTTGGTTCTTGTTTTTCTCTTTACGCAACAGGCAAACAACTCTACCGTTCAGTCATAATTTGACCGAACGGTAGGAAATCCCTGATGGCCGCGACAAGCGCTCTGATGGAAGAGTTCGACATTGCAATCATTGGTGCCGGGGTGGTCGGTTGTGCCGTGGCCCGTCGATTTGCATTGGCCGGAGCACGCGTTGTTCTGATCGAAAAAGGCAGCGACATCTTGTCGGGCGCGTCCAAGGCCAATAGCGCGATCTTGCACACTGGCTTTGATGCGCCTGCAGGCAGTCTTGAACTCGACCTGGTCAAACGCGGCCGCCAAGAATATCTCGATATCCTTGCCAGCATGAACTTGTCAGTCGTGCACACAGGAGCGCTCGTTTGCGCGTGGACACCCGAAGAGGCACTGGCGCTCGATGGCATCGCCACTCAAGGTCGCGAAAATGGCATTGAGAACCTGCATCTGCTTTCGGGCGCTCAAGCGCGCGCCGTCGAACCTGGTCTGTCAGACAGGATCGTCGCCGCTTTGCATGTGCCCGACGAGCACGTCATAGATCCCTGGTCTGCCCCCCTCGCTTATGTCAATCAGGCGATTGCACTCGGCGCGCAAGTGGTGCGGCGCTGCGAGCTTATCAAAGGGGAGTTCGACGGCGCTTGGCGTCTGCTCACAACGCAGGGTGACATTCGGTCAAAATTTGTCATCAATTGCGCTGGCCTGTTCGGCGACGAAGTGGATCAGCGCCTCGGGTTCATAGCTGAGTTCGAGATCCGGCCCCGCAAGGGTCAGTTCATCGTGCTCGACAAATCGGCCACGCGCCATCTCAAGACCATCATCCTGCCGGTGCCCAACGAGATCACTAAAGGCATCGTCATCTGCCCAACCGCTTTTGGTAATATTCTGGTGGGCCCCACTGCCGAGGAACAGGTTGATCGCACACGTGCGACGGTCGAAGAAGAAACCTTGGCAGCCCTGCTTGCCCACGGCAAGAAGCTCGTTCCCGCGCTGGATGGCGTTGCGATCACCGCTGTATACGCGGGCCTGCGCCCGGCAACCGAACAAAAGCAGTATCGCATCATTGCGCGGCCGAACGCCATCACCTTGGGCGGCGTTCGTTCGACCGGGCTCAGCGCAGCCCTTGGCCTTGCGCAACATGCCTTAGACCTGCATGGCGGCGCGGGTCTTGGAATGCCCACCGAACCCTCGACCCTCGAAGTGACCGTACCAAACTTGACCGAAACCGTTACCCGGGATTGGCAACGGCCCGACCATGGCGAGATAGTGTGTCATTGTGAGATGGTGACCCGGCGCGAGATCGAGGCCGCGCTCACCAGCGCGCTTCCACCGGGCGATTATGGTGGTCTGAGAAGGCGCACTCGCGCCGGCATGGGTCGGTGTCAGGGCTTTTATTGCAATGCACGAATTGCTGACATGACCAAAGGACTGCTGGCCACGCCACTCGCAGTCGAGGCGGAGCGCGACACTTGAGCCAGCAGTCTTCCGATGTAATCGTTATTGGTGGCGGGCCATCCGGAGTGGCAGCGGCCATCGCGCTACGACAGGCCGGCGTCGAAAAAGTGACCCTTTTAGAGCGCGAGCGGCATCTTGGCGGGGCCACCCGGCACTGCAGCCACTCCCCGTTCGGCATGCTCGAATTCGGGCGCGTGTATTTGGGCGCCAGCTATGGGCGACGCCTCGAGCAGGAAGTGTCACGCCACGGCATTGATCTGCGTTACGGACACTCCGTTACCCGCCTTGGAGAAGATGGCGAACTGCAGGTCTCGAGTGACGCAGGTCTGTCATCGCTGTCCGGTAAACGTATTTTGGTGACGACGGGCACGCGTGAACTGCCGCGCTCGGCGCGAATGGTGTCCGGCGACCGCCCGGTGGGAGTTTTGACCACAGGAGCCTTGCAGGCCTATGTCGCCTTTCACAAGCTCATGCCCTTCAAAAGGCCCGTGATCGTCGGCTCTGAACTTGTGACCATGTCGGCGATCATGACGTGCTTGAGCCACGGGGCGCGCCCTGTCGCTGTGCTGGAGCCGCGTGACCACGCCTTAGTGAGCGCTCCTTTCAGCTGGTTCCCACCCTTGGTCGGAATACCGTTTCATCT
This sequence comes from Devosia sp. MC521, assembly GCF_014127105.1. Taxonomy (NCBI): domain Bacteria; kingdom Pseudomonadati; phylum Pseudomonadota; class Alphaproteobacteria; order Hyphomicrobiales; family Devosiaceae; genus Devosia; species Devosia sp. MC521. Next base: position 100,112 of record NZ_CP059902.1, on the reverse strand, counting down.
CAATGCCCGGATCGTTGACATTGTCGGTCGGGCGCGTGTCGAGGCAGTCAAGATCCAGCGCGGCTCAGTCATCGAGACGCTGGATTGTGACGGGGTGCTGTTTTCGGGCCAGTTCACGCCGGAAGCAAGCCTCTTCCAAATGTCGCGCGTTGAAACTGACCGTGGTTCCCTTGGGCCCGCGGTTGACCAAAACGGCCGCTGCGCCAACCCGATCTACTTTGCGGCAGGCAACGTGCTTCGCGCTGTTGAAACCGGCGGCTGGGCCTATCGTGAGGGCCGGGCAATAGGCAGGACAATTGCGGCAGACCTCGCAGGTGCTATACCCGCCGACACCCCCGTCCGCATCACCTACGACGATCCGATCAAACTGGTCGTACCAAACCTGCTTCGCAGTGGCAGCACAATTCCAGTTGGGTTGGAAAATTTCCAGTTGCGCTTCTTACGCCGCGCGAAGGGCACCTTGACGCTCGAGGTCGATGGCGTAACCGTTTGGCAGAGACGGGCGAACTGGATGCCGGAAACACGCATTCAGGTCCCTAGGCCCGCCGGTGTTTTGAAGGCTGAAAAGGTACATTTCGGCTTCCAGGCGCTGGCATGACATCTATCGCCTGTATCGACCAAGGCACCAGCTCCACACGCTGCCTCGTTGTCGAAGATGGCGGCGTATGGAGGCAAGTGGCCAGCCTTAAGCATCAAGAACACTATCCAGCTTTGAGCTGGGTTGAGCATGATGCAGAGGAATTGCTGGGCAATATCAAGACTGTGCTTGCCGCAGCAGGTCGCGTAGATGGGATTGCAATAGCCAACCAAGGCGAGAGCTGCTTGGCTTGGGACGCACTCACTGGCCAGCCCCTTTCTCCCGTTGTGGTATGGAAAGATTCCCGCACGTCGGCGCACTTGGCTTCGATGCCACAAGACGCGCATTCACTGTCCCGAAACGTCTGCGGCCTTCCCCTCGATCCCTATTTTTCTGCCAGCAAACTTGCGTGGTTGTTGGGAACGCTACCGGCCGTAGCGCGGGCGTTTGAAGCCGGAACGCTGCGACTAGGAACGACCGATGCGTTCTTCCTTGATCGGCTTACCGGCAATTTTGTCACCGATCTTACCACCGCGTCGCGCACCGGGCTGCTGGATTTGCAGACCGGCCATTGGAGCAATGCTCTGTGTTCACTCCATGGCGTCCCCATGCAGTGCCTGCCCAGAATTGCCAGTGCTGGTGAGCCACTAGGAGCGATCGACGGCGTCCCGGTCTTGGCCTCGGTCGTCGATCAACAAGCAGCGCTATTTGGCCATGGATGTCGCCATCCCGGCGCGTGCAAGATTACGTTTGGTACTGGCGCGTTCTTGCTCGCCGTTGCCGGCTCTGAAAGGCCCACAGCACAAGATTTGCTACCAACTATTGCATGGGCGGATCGTGAAGACGGGTTGACCTATGCCATTGAGGGCGGGGTCTATGATGCGGGTGCGGCTCTCGCCTGGGCGCATCAAATCGGGCTATACAGCGCCGTCCAGGATCTCGATACCTTCGATGGCCCGTCTGCCCTGTCCCGCGGCCTTGTTTTCGTCCCAGCGTTTTCGGGCTTGGCAGCGCCACATTGGGACCGCCACGCTGCGCCGCTTTTTATTGGCATGGGCCACTCAACCAATCGGCGAGACATGATCCGCGCTGTGCTTGAAGGCATCGCTTTACTGACGGCTACTTTGGTCAAGAGAGCCGATCACCTTGTGTCGTTGGGCGATACCATTTCGATCGATGGCGGCCTGTCCCAAAGTACCTATTTCGCACAGTTCCTCGCCTCGGCATGCGGCAAGACCATCGTCGTCCCAGCCACGCACGAAATGACCAGCATCGGCCTCGCCGAACTGTGCGGAGTGAATGTCACTCCAGCGCGCGCCAGTGGCCGACGCTTTGCTCCACATGATCCGGTGTCGGCGGCGCATCACGAACTATTCGAAACGGCGATCGCGCATGCACGGGACTGGCCCCGATGACGCCTACGCCAATAAAGGACAACCAAAATTGCGTAAAATCTTTCTAGCCTGCCCATATAGCCACGCTGATCGCGTTGTCGTCGAACACCGGTTTCAACTCTGCAATTCCGTGGCGGCCAAGATCGCGCGCAGCGGTTCGGTGGTCTTCAGCCAAGTCTCTATGTCACATCCAATCAACGCCTATCTGGGCGACCTCGACAAGGCCAGCATCGGCAAACTGTGGGCGCCAATCGACGCCGTATTTATGGATGCAATGACGGAAATCATTGTCATCGATGAGCCCGGCTGGAAGGAAAGCTCCGGCGTACAGCGCGAAATCGAGATTTTCAAAAACCGTGGTCTGCCGGCCAACTTGTGGAGCGAAGTCTCACACGAATTTGGGGACTAAATTTACCTAACATTGCCCCCTGAATATGACCTGCTCCCCTGAAATGTCCTCGATTTCAAGTTAGCCTGTTTTCCAAGTGAGGAGACAGATGATGCGGAAGAGCCGTTTTAGCGAAGAGCAGATCATTGGCATTTTAAAAGAGCATCAAACGGGCTTAGGCGCGCAGTTGTCCGGAAGTAAGACGTTAGCGATGCCACTTTCTATAAATGGCGGGCCAAATATGCTGGCCTGGAAGTATCTGAGGCCAAGCGGCTTAAGGCTTTTGAGGCCAGATATCCGTCAACGAATGCACTGAACGGCTTACGAGCACGATCGTCAATCATGGCATCCTGAACTGCCGACCTGGTTAAGGTTTGAATGTCAGCCCCGTTAGGGAAAGAAATGATTTTCTCAGGGACTGGTTCTGGCACTCGCTTCACAAGCGAAATTGGCACCCGAATCCCTGGATCTGTCCCGGTCGGGTTCGCCAGTGTCTCGATCAAACGAGAATACTTCTCGCGCTCTGCCCAAGAGTGCTTATCAGGATCAACATCATCCATGATGCGGGAAAGGATCGTGCGCAACGCAGTGCGGGCGTCAGGCTGCAAGCCTGCGCTCCTCATCACTGCAAATGCCTCTTCGATCCTCACAATTAACGCCCATGCACGTTGCCGGGCAATTCGCATATTGCTGGTGCGCAATGACCTGCGAATGTCCGAACAGCCAAGGCGATCAACCAAATCCGCAGGTACCGCTTTGCGGAACCAAAGGACGTGACCTCGCCGGTGCACTAAAGATGCGATGGATCTATGCAAGGAACAAACACCCCAATCTTTGTGACAGGGTGCTGTGACAGAATCCGACTTCCGATTCGGTTTCTAGCTTAGTAATTTCAATGACTTAGATAATGGCGGAGAGAAAGGGACTCTCCGCGAAATTCGCCATAACCTGTTGAAATCATGAGGATTGACAGTTCAAGCCGGTACGTACTTGGGTACACAGCGCCGGGGCTGCCGTCAACGTCCAGCCTTGCCAAATTTGTCTGGCATCTCGAAGTCCACTAAGTAGATCATCTTGACCTGGATTTCGTTCTGAAAGCGGCAAGAGGGATTTTGAGATGTGGATTAAGAATAAGTACGAAAAGGCGTTCGCGACCAAGGACGGCACGCATCAACTAATCTATGGAAATCGCACCGAGATAGCGAACGTTCTTGGTGATGATAAATTCCTTAAGGCATGGTTTGCCAGTGACCATTTTGACAGCGTAGCGTCGGTCATTGGCACTGAAGCACTTCGAGGCGACATCCCGTCCATCAAACAAATGATCTGGCTGAACGAACAAGTCTATCAGAACGCCCCCAATGTGACGCGGAGCGAAGCCGAGAAGGTATCCCTTCAGGTTCATGCATCTAAAGAGCGTATTCGCTTTTGTGAAATGGCGATTGCTAAAGGTCTTGACGACCGCTCGTACCAAGCCATGGGGTCGTACCATAACCTTTATGTTTTGCTTGGCGGTCAACCCGGCTCTGCCTTCTCCAAGGGGGTCACTGAGGCTGTGGAGGGCATCATACGGCATGCCAAGATTTACTTGGGGTCCAAAAATGCCGATCCCGAATATTTGGACGATGTCAGGGAGGCCCTAGCCTACTACAGCAATATATCTGCCCTGCACCGAGCTGCGCTGTAGCGCTCTTCTTCAACAAAGACAGGCCGGAGGGTATCCTGCCCGAATGCGCGTTGCCACTTCGCCACCTGTTGGGCATTGTGGCCAATACTTGCTCCGGCCATCCTGGGGGACATCTTGCATTCATTGAAGTCAGCGACGTTTGCCGCCGCCATCATTCTCATGGGCTGTTCGCAGTCAACAAACGCGGCCACCGTGGCCTTCGGCATCGACATGGGAACGACCATTAGCGATCTTGAGGTTGATCGGAAGGTCAGCGAAACCGAGATGGTCATAGCCGTGCCGAATCCGCACCCACTCCTGTCGCTCTACTCCGCGACTGCCACCGCCAGTGCAGGGGTATGTGTGGTGGTGGGTTACGCGCCTATGGCCGCTCGCGAAGACATCACCAGGACGATAGCGACTATTCGATCCCAACTTGACGAGGTCTATGGCGAGAATACGAACGTGCCGATCAGCATGGACGCCACTCAACTTGACGCATGGTTCTGGCTTGGTGATGGAGACCTAAAGTGGGTCTCGGTTACTCTGCATGGCGAGCGTGATGCCTCCGAGCAGGCCGCAATGGTGAAATGGACGTATCGCAACGAAGAAGACTGCAACGTCATCGCCATGCCCAACCCATTCAACTGAGGTCGAAATGGAGTTTATCGACTTACCTCAGATGACCATGTTCTGCCACATCGGTATCGCTGCATCTTGGCGGGTTATGCACTGACGACGCTGGCACATTTCCTGCCAGAGGGACGGATTGCGAGTGTCCGCAAGACGTACCTGCGTATTGGCATTGATGGCAGCAGGTTCGTGCAGCCTATTCCCCGTAGAGACGTTTGAAATTGGAGACGGGCTGGGCGCAAAACTTTTCCCACATCTCGTTTGTGTCTACCGATTGACCTTCCGTTTCCCACCACGTCAGGGCGTCATCGAGTAGGTGACCGCTGTGTGTCTGGTTCATCTGGCCGGTACTCTCCATTGCCTTGGCTACCAAGGACAAAGCCATCGGCTCCACGCCGGTTTTCTGGCCCAACACGCCACACATATAGGCCACTGCGACATGGCTGGTACCGCTAAGAAATTCTTCCGTCTTGTACTCCAGCGAAAAGGCATTGGGCGAATACACAGTCGCCACCGCCACTACAATTAAGGTACAGGCTACATTTCTGGGGGCCACGATCACGACAACTTTCCAATAGTTAGGCTTTCTGCCACCATGCCATCGAGGCCGGAGGGGGAAACATGCGAGCGGTATACATGCTGCTGACTACGACTGCCATGATCGGCGGTTTCGTGGTCCATCTTGGTGCACTGGTCGTGCATGTCGCAACTGTATGGTTCGCTTACCAGCTTGGCGGCTTGTTGCCAGCCATCCTGACGTTTTTCACCCCGCCTTTCGCTGAGGTCTACTGGGCGTTCGACACTTGGATGAGGTATGGCGTGTTCTTCAACCTCTTTACCCAGATGTGCCTCGCGGTTGTCGCCGGATACATTTTCATATTCGTGGTGGCGCTATTCGGCGCGTTTGCCGAGGAACGGATCGCCCGATGACTTCGGATCCTCGCGGGTATTATGCTGACCTTGGCGTGAGTCACACGGCGTCGTTGGATGAAATCAAGGCCGTGTATCGGGCCTTGGCGAAAATCTACCATCCTGACGTAAATAAGGACCGGGCAGCCGCCGAGAAATTCCGGCGGGTCACCGAAGCCTATGAGGTCATTGGCGATCCGGCCAGGCGTGCAACATATGACGAGCCGGAACGGTCCTCTCGCCCAGCACGGTCGGCAGCAGCTGAACAGGAGTCCCGGCGAGAACCGGTTGAGCCCATTCAATGCTCCAAGTGCGGCAAGGTCACCGCACAACCTCGCTTCCTGGTGTTCCGGCAGGTGGTGAGCTTCCTCGTCATGACAAGGACCTCGCCGAAGCCCGGCATATACTGCAGCGACTGCGCATCGAAACAAGCGTTCCGTTCGTCGGCGATTTCTGCTGCCTTTGGCTGGTGGGGATTGCCGTGGGGGCCGATCTATACTGTCCGAGAGATATTCCGTAACGCGTGCGGCGGTGAGCGCCACAAGGACATTGAGGAACAGTTGATCTGGCAGAACGCCATCGCCTTTATGGATCGGGGGAAATACGACCTCGCCGGATCACTCGCAAGCCAATTGAAAACAGCCTCGGACATTAAGATCGCAGGGGCGGCAAAACAGCTGTTGGAGATATTGGCTGCCAACGGACAGAAAGTTGGGCGGCTACGTTCCCCGTGGAAGATGAACGCTGGTGCCGCCGCCGGTCAGGTCTTAATGGGGTGCGCGATCCCCGCCATTGCCTATGTGCTACTGGTCAACCCTTTCGGCACGAATTACCGGAGCAGCTACCAGCCGCCGACCAAGCCATCCAACACTATCTCGGCAGGAACCAACGGCAGCACACCGGTCGCCTTGGCACCGGTGAACTTGTGCAAAACACGTCCGGCGAATGGCCGGGTGCTGGACCAGAATATTCGACTGGCAGAGAACGGCCACCGGCTGACCATCAACAATGGGTCTTCGGGCGATGCCATCATCAAGCTCCGCGATGCCGCCATCGGAAAACTGGTTGCGTCGTTCTTTGTGAAGAAGAACATGACGGCGTCGTTCGACGGAATCCCGGATGGAGGGTATCGTGTTCAGTTCGCCTACGGTGATGCGATGTCCCGTGACTGCACCTCATTTGTCGAGCCGTCAGCGAGCGCGTTCGACGGGATACAGAATTTCACTACAGAAACGACTGCCACACAGATCATCACCCAGGAGTTGTCGTTCACCCTCTATACGGTAGCCGGTGGCAACGTCCGTCCAACAGGTATCAGCGCTGCCGACTTCAACGCCAACTAGCTCACCCTGTCATTAAGACGGGCTATGCGATTAACCTTGAGCCTGCCAGAACGTCCGAACCATGTTAGCATGGTCATCCGTGAAGGAGGGTTCAGCGGCCTGAAACATTTTAACGGCAGCGAGCCATTCTGCATCGCTCTTTTCGACGGCCTTGATGAGCTTGTAAAAATGCTCTTCCATCTCACTGGACATCCCCAGCATACCGGCGATGGTAGCCGCACGATCCCGATCACTGTTGACGCTCATTGTCTCTCCTTCAATCAAATCTTGGCATAGACCGAAACCGCCCGAAGTAGCTCGGTGGCGCGCGCCTACGGTTCGAAGATACAAAGGTCGGGGGCATTCTGCCACACCTTCATTTCGAAAGGGTCGAATGTCGCGTAGGTGAGTTTCTGATCTTTCCAGTCCACCCAGTACGTATACGGCACGCCTCGGAATGTTTCGATGGTCGTGACCACCTCTTTGGTCGGAACGTCCTCCATCGCTCGGACAGCGTAAAAGGGACTCACCTGGGACTCTGGAACTGAAAACTTGTCGTCCAGCACCTGACCGCCACCCCCTCTGACGGTCCAGATTGAAATTTCCCGGCCCGATTCCGTCCGTTCGTAGAGGATGGTACGCTGCGGCTTCGCGTCCACGGTGCCGAAATGACAGCGAATACCATCGCCTTGGGCTGGAACCGTCACAATGGCCGACAACATCAACATGACCAAGAAAGAACCGCCCATCGACTTGGTGGAACAGGACGACAGGCCTCTCATAATCGACATTAAAACTCCTTCTTTCATCATGGTCCTACCGTCCTGTCATGACGCAGCAGCCAGATCAAGGACACGGTAGACGCTCGACCTGCTGATGCCGAGGTCCTCTGCGATTTTGGCGGGCTTGGTGCCGGCGGCGGCAAGCTCCTTGATCTTGGCGGTGTGACGCTGGGCAGTTTTCTGGCGACCAGTGTACCGCCCCTCGCGCTTAGCCTTCTCAATGCCTTCCCGCTGCCGTTCGAGCATGATTTCGCGCTCAAATTGCGCGATAGCCCCCAGCAGGTTCAACATCAACTGCCCCATCGGCGTCGAGGTGTCGATGTCGAGAGAGAGGATGCGGAGGGTCACGCCCTTAGCCTTCAGTTCGTCGGCAATGGTGACGAGGCCGGAGACGGACCTTGCGAGCCTGTCCAGTTTGGTGACAGCGAAGGTGTCGCCCTCACGGACATAGGCCATGGCGATATCAAGCTGGGCGCGTTCGGCCACGCTGCTCACCTGCTCATGGAAAATCTTATCCGCGCCAAGGGCGGTGAGTTCGGCAAGCTGGGCCTCAAGGCCAGCGACCTGGTCAACGGTGGAGGTGCGGGCGTAGCCGATAATCTGGCCGGCGATGGTTTTGGTCATGTGATGGTCCTCGGTTCCAATTAGGGCTTAGGCATGCTGAGAATTCCGGTAGTTTTGTCTCACACGGTCACGAACTGACCCGTGTGAGACAGTTTCGACCGAAGGCGGGCTGTCGCCCATGGGCAGGGTCGTGTGAGACGCGGCGGCCCGACGACGATGGACCTTCCCAGCCAGATCATCGAGCGTCGCCATCCAGTATTCGACACCAGCCTTATCCACCCGCATGTGCCGGAAGTGGGCTTTGACATAGTCCATGGTCGCAACGACGAGATCGGCACCATGGCTCTCGTTCCAGTCGCACTGCATTATGCCGATCTGGTCCTGCGCCAGTTGCTTGGCCGTGGGATCGACAAGGCGCTGCTGGGCTTGAAAGAGTTCGGCAAGCTCATCGGCCAGTTCGTTAGAATATTCAGGGGCCTCGCCGGTCTGCTCCAGCGCCCACCAGCGTACGGCGAGCCAGTTCTCCCGACCCGCCAATTCCACTCGGGTGAGGAAAGTGCCGTTCAGGTTCTGATCGATGAGCTTCGTCCACACTTTGCCGGGGATCGAGCCGAGGCGAGTCTGCTCCGTATAGGCCGGTTCCTCTTCCTTCCGCTCAATCTCAAGGGCCATGGCCATGGCCGGAGTCACGATGACGCCACGGGTTTTCTTGATGGCTGCTGAAAACTCCATGAACAATGCAGCAGCCCGGTTATCGCCATGGGCAGCCCGTTCGGCCAACTGCATGGGCGATAGGCTTTCGTCCTCACCGTGATCGACAGCGGCGACCTCCACGGCCTCGTCGTCATCGCCGGGATTGTGGTTGGCGGGGTAAGTATAGGCTTTGCCCTCGGGGTGTTCCGTCAGCACCTTGACATGCTGCCTTTCGGCGGCGGCACGGTATCCCTGGCGGGCCAGGAGACGCAGATAGCGTTCAACTAGCGCGTCGACGGCCACCTTGATCGCCTCCGCATCGCGGTTGAGGCAGAAGATCGTAAGGTGCTGATGGTAGTGCCAACCGAAGCGCTGGCCATAGCGAACATGGTGATCGACAAGGACGCCAAGCGCCCCAAGGGCCACCTTGATGTTGCGATGCCACGGCCCACCAGCCCTTGCGCCGGTGGACGCCTTCTTCACCGCTGCCATGAGGTCGGCCAGTTTGTCCTCAAGGCTGTGGGAGACAGAGAGCACGACGCTTACGACGCTGCCTCCCTTCTTGATGGCAGCCTTGCCAACACGGGCGTAAGCATCCGTGCGGCGGGCCGTGGCAGCCTCTATGCAGAGGGGGCAGGTCTCGCCGTTCCGGCAACGCCATATGCCTGATACCCCAGCCTTCGTCCTGCCAGTGCCATCATCGCGCAGGTGAACATCAACGTCCTTGAGCCGAGGTGCTCCGCAATAGCAGATAGGCGGCCTCTTCTTGTCCTTGCCGGTTTCGTCCTTGCCAGGTTCATGCAGGGCTTGCACCGTCCGCAGGACCGATGTCGTCGAGACCGTGGTGGTATCTTTATTCTGGAAATCTACGGTCTTGAAACCCGAGTATAGAGAGGAGCCCTTGCCTTCCCGCTCCACGGGGTCGAAACCCTCGGCGGCACGGGTAGCCTCACCACCATCGGCATGCGCCTCATCGGCAACCAACTGATCGACGCGCTGACCGTCATCAGGGGCGGGCACAGGACGGGCAGGCTCATCGGGAGGCGGCAAATCCGAAACGGCAGCCAGAGCAAGCTCGGGCGGCTGAGCAGCGTCTTTTTCGGCCTCTTCGGCCTTGCGGATATAGTCGAGAAGGGGCGGCAGTTCTTCCATGTCGAAACCTCGCTGGGGACTGGAGGACGTGCCTCCGATGCCAACGAGGGTCGCAGAATTCCGAGCAAGCTCAATGGGTTGAGGTCAACAGCCGGTCCGGTTGCCGGATCGTTCCCGATTCGACATTTTCCGGAATGAGAAGGACACCCTCCCATGTGATCGACCGCGACACCGATCTGGACGAACGTGGGTGCCACCCCTTAAGGGGGGATCGTACAGGGGGACGCAGAAACCGAAGAGGCGTTGTACGGGCGTTCTGCCGCCTCTCAGCCCCATGTGTCCGTACCGCAACAGCAGTATGGATTCTGTGTCTGCCCGAGTCGGCAAGTGCATTTCCACCTATGCCAAAGGCTGGAAATGCCAGTTTGCCCGAATCGGTGGCGATACCAACTCGCCCTTGAGCACGGTTAATTACGCTTCCACGGTGATCTTGATGCTAGCTTCGGTGACACCAAACGTCTTGGCAAGACGCCGTTTGGCCTCGGCAATGGACAACGGCGCTTCGCCATCACCACCGCCGATTTCAGCGATGGGAGCTGACCCTTGCACGTCATCGTCCTGCTCATCCACCGACGCCAACATGTCGGGTGAAAGGGCAACGGTGGCTATGGGCTTGTGCTTAAGGCCAGCTCCTGCTCCCACGTGGGTCGGCGGGTCATTCGCATCTTGCAGGTAAAGCGAGACCCAGACACCGCGTCCGACAGGAATGGAATGGCCTGCGTTCTTGCGAGCCTCATAGGCCCGGTTGAAGCGATCGCGCATTTCATCGCCATCAACCAGATGCACCTTAGCAAAGCGCGGGCTGTCCCGATCATCCACCGATACCGGCACCACGGCATCCACTTCGTCCAGTGTGCGCCAGCCGCTGTCACCATCGAGACGGGGGAACGCAATCCATGTGTCCTGGGTGGTGCGGATCGAAACCACCTTGCTTTCTTGACCACGGGTGATGCGGCGCACGCTCGACTTCCCACTGCCGGGCACGCGCTCGACGCGCCATCCGTCTGCCTCCAAGGCTTCGACGGCGATCTTGAACAGGTAGGCCTTCATGGTGAGCCTTTCAGGCGTTGCGTAAACGTTTGTCATTTAGTCCTCCAAACAATAGGCTTCTCGGTGGAGAAAGGTCTACATTCCGTTTGTTCCTGCGTCAACACCGGTCTTTTGCATTTGTTCCTGCGTTGTCAGCCGAAGTCCAGAGGAATGCCCCAGATGTTTGTGGCCCATGGGTTCCGCGATGATCGCCTACGTTTCCGCTCGACCTTGCCGCCAGACCACGCGACAAATGGGGGACCAGCATAGGCAAAGGCTGGAAACGCATGCACCATGCGTTGCGCCGTGATGATCTCTGCCAGCATTTCCAAGGCAGCCCTGCGCTCGGTTTCCATCTGCCCCATGTGCTGGGTGCGCTCGGCGGCCTCGACCTTCTCCACCCGTGCGAGGTTGCCATCGGCACCCGCTGCCGCCTTCTCGGCTGCGATAAGGTCCGCACGGGCGGCAGCCACTTCATGTTCCAGCGTTTCCATCACGGTAACAGCAGGCTGCCGGCCCAGGAGGCGGTCTGTAAGGCTCCGACGTGGCTCGGGGGCGGCAAGGCGTTCCTGTGCCGCACGATACCTCCTGAGGACCTCCGCATGCCGGGTGTGGGTGGCGTCCTGGTAAAGCCGGGCGGCATGCAGCCGGTTAGATACGGCCTGGACAGGCCGGGCCTCGGTGGCGGCGATACGCGCCCGTACCTGCGTTTCCAACGCCGACAGATGCTGCCGCGTCCGATCCATTTGAGACTGGCCGACGCCGGTTTTCGACAGAGCCATAACGGCGGTGCCTGCCTTGGCGACGGCTTCGGTCAGTCCGCTTCGATCATCCGACGAAGCGTCTGGGCGATGCCCGGCTCGTCCAGGCGTTGGTGCAGAACCTCGATGGCCTTCCGGTTCTGCTCGACCCCGTTCACGATCATCTGGAGCAGCCTGACCATCGTTTCCAGCACCGACACTTGCTCGCCCTCCAGCGGCAAGGCCGTCGACTTCGCCAGTTCCAGAATGGTGATCAGGTCGCGCTTGATAATGGCCGTGTCCTGCAAGATCATCTGGGCTGTGCTGGAAACGGCTGGCAGGCTGCTGGTGGTCATTGTCTGTCCTTTCGAGAAGAGAATTAAATTCGGAGCGGCGAACCCCGGCCATGCGATTGGCGGCACCAAGAATGATGCCGGTGGCCATGTCGCGGATAACGACGATACCGGCCTTGTCACCTGCCGCCACTTCGAGGCCATGACCGGCCAGGCGGGCACGGAAGTCGTCGCCATCGGTACTCGCCGCCCATGCAAGGCGAATATGTTGGCGGGCCTGAGCCAGATCGACGCCATTACGTTTCCCGGCTTGATGAGCCTCGATGCTATATGCCGCAACAGGCTTCGTCCCATTGCCCAAGGCGCCAGCCAGACGGTCGGCAAGATCGCCATGGCCTTCGCCTCGAAGGGCGGCCAAGACGGCGATGTCGTGAGCGCCGGCGTTGATGGGATGGCCGAATCCAAGCTCGAGCAGCCTCGCGATTTTTTCATGTCGGGGGTGGCTGAAGCGGCTCGACAGGACCTTACCAGTCACCGCGTCGGTCTCGGCGACGACGAGATGCCAGTGACGGTCTGCCACACCTGCAACAGCACGGGACTTCTGGTGTTCGACCACCAGCGCCAAATCCGGATTGAAGCCGAATTCCTCGCCCAACGCCTTTGCAGCCCGCTCGAACTGTTGGCGGTTTATGGCCACCTCGGGGGCGATGATGAAATGGCGCAGGGCGTACACCCTGTTAAACTGTCTCGCGTCAGCCACGGCGTCATGCAGGTCCGCAATGGTGCCACGGATGACAGTGATTGACTCGTTATCCTCGCCATCGGTGAGGTGTCGTGCCAAAGCCCCGGCACCTGCCGAAGCTCTGATCCTGGTGGCCTTGATGAGCATCTATCGCCTCAGCAATGCTTGTGCGTCTGCACGGGCCTGCATCAAGTCAGCAGCAATCTCGGCAACATCACCGGCCTCGAGGCGTGATTCGATGGCGTTGATGCGACGGCGAAGGGCCACAATGGAATTACGGTCTTCCTCGCCCAACGGCTCCGGCAACCCGGCATGTGCACGCAGGGCACGGCGAAGAAGTTCAGAGACGGTGATGCCCCGGCTCTGGGCCATGGTCTCGGCAGTGTGCTTTTCCCATTCGGGAAGACGCATCTCGAACCGCTTGTTGCACGAACGCATATCCACCTCGTCTTTCTGGGGGGTGCACGGGGGCCTGCCCCCTGCCCAGTTGCCGCCGGACCGGCGGCATGGCTGGCTCCCCTGTTCCTGATCTGGAACTACAATATATGTGGTAACATAATACCGCAACAGTCAGGTACGGACAAATCGACAGATCGGTCCGCCAGCACGCATTCGGCAGGTCAATCCTGACGGCGGGACGAGGGCCGGGAGCAATTAAATAGCGGACGGACCTCGGCATGAACTGCGGATCAACCATCGTAACATTCCGCTAGACCAGTTACGGTGATTGATCTGGTATAATCTGGTATAATCGGACCAGTAAGCACTGCGGCAACACCCCTTTGATAACATTTGGCATTGCATTTTTTCGAAGCGAGACATCAGTGGCCCTATTTCAGAATCCCTTCTTCAAAAGCAATAGCAACGACACAGAAGCCGAATACACCAAAGGGGTTGTGAGCCTTCAATCCAGTCGCTTCGAAGAAGCCAGCCAACATTTCCAGATTGCCGCCAGCGGTGGACATGTGTCGGCGCTTTACAACCTATCGATTATCCACGGCTCAGGTCTCATAAGTCCGTGGAGTTTCGATGCCGCTGCGGACTGCTGGTACAAAGGCGCCAGCCTTGGACATCCTTCCGCGCAAAGCAGCCTATGGATGCTTGAGGCAGCGGATCGTGGTGGTTTTGGATATGATAACCTTGCGAAAATGTCGTCAGAGCAATCGAATAGAGGCCAGGTCAACGCTGCATTGATGACGTGTGCAGCACGTTTCACCGATGTACTTTGCAAGAAGTACGGTGCGTCGAACGATTTCATCGCCTATGAAATCGATGCCGCTCGGCAGAGTGACGATGAGCACGTTCGACGCTTTGTGGAGAGAACTGGGCTCTCCAATGACGTAACGACTGGAGGGCTTGATCGCTTGATACCAGGATCAGCCGCCGATCAGATTACAGACGGATTGAACCAGTTCAGCGTTGCGCAACTTCGATCCGGCATGGACGAGAAATACGTGACGATGTCACGATGCACTGTTGTTGGCTATGTTATCCAGAAGTCAGTTTACGGTTCGATGTCGAAACCACTGCTTGGCGTGGCTGATTTTTTAAGATGATTGGCCAAGTTATTTCTCCGGTCAACGTAGTATCTTTTTGATCAAATAAGGCGACAGGTCCAGCCCCTGCGGCAACGCTAGTGCCGCCAGCACCTCGACCTCCTCGATCAACAAGGTCTTCGAACCGTAGGCATCGCCTGCCGTCTTCATGGCATGGCCGGTCTGACGATCTGCGGTGCGCGGGTCGATCTTGGCGACACGCATAATGTCCTTGGCGGTGTGGCGGCTTGAGTGGAATGTCGTCTCATACGGGCGATGGATCCCCACCGCCACCAAACGAGCGTTGAGGCGCTTGGACGCCGCGCTGGCCGGGTCTTTCACGGCCTCCTTCCCATGCCGATGGGCCGCAGGAAACAGCCAGTCCTCGCCCTTTCTCTTCGTGCAATAATCGAGGAACGCCGTTTCCTCCAGAATGGAGTGCAGGGCAAATAGGCGACGGCTGCCCTTGTTTTTGATCTGCCGTTTCGTGTCCTCGCCCTCGATCACCAAGTCGGTGGTTAGATCAGCAACCCACAGCGTATCGTTCACCTTGTAGACGTCCTTGCCCTGCAAATTGATAAGCTCGCCCACCCGCGCGCCGGTCAACGTCGCCAGTAATGGCAGCCACTTGAGGTCGGGCCGCTTCTCTTTAGCTGCGGCTTTGAACCAGATATTCAACTCGTCCACCGTAAACGGTACCCGCTCGACCGATTCCCGGGCATTGGGTGGAATCCTTGGGCTCATGTCGGCCATAGGTGAACGGAAGTCATGGTTCGCCGCCATGTCGCGGAAGAACATGCGCAGCGGCGATAGGTAGTTGGCGTCGATGGCCTTGCCGGTCAGCGTGTCAAGGCGGTGCGCCACCGGCAGGTCGTCTAATCGGCGGCCTGCTCCCGACTCATGGCCCTCAACCTGGGGTCCTTGACCATATTGGCCGGAACCCGCGCCAGAAGATTGGTGAAGGCTTGGAGGTCCGAGAACTTGTACTTGTTCACGGGCCTGTCACCAGCGAACGTTACGAAGTCGCGGATACGGTTGTCGTCGGTTTTGACTTTCTTGTCGGCGGCATGTCCCTTCCGCAGCGGAGTCCATTTTGCAAGTTCGTCCAGCAGCAGCGGACGCACTGCGCCGCCGTCCAGCGACATCTGGACTAAGTCTTTCAACTCACCCAACTGCGCCAATATACCGTCGCGTTGCAGGGCCGGAAGCTGCTGGACGGTTTCCCGCAAGCCGATGAGCCGACCACCCAGCAATTGGAGTCGTTCCTGAGTAGCCATTTGGTCCCGATACCGCTCGGTCTGCAAGCGCAGCGTTACCGTCTTGACCTCTATCTCCCGCTGCCTGTGCAGGTTTGCGATGGTCGCTTCAGCATCGGCCAGCACCTGCACCAACAATGCTTGCAGCTCTTCGACCAAATCGTCGCGGTCCATATTGGCCATGCTTCCCCCGTTTTCCACCGAACGGAATAGCCTCTCGGCGTGACCGGCCAGTAAACGCGCCACCCGTAATGCTGGACGTTTCGGTAAGGGACCAAGGTTCAGCCTGACCGGCACGGTGCCGAAAGCGGGCTCAAGGGAACGCGGGATTCGGATCTGGAATCGCCAGCCGCTGGGACGAGCCGTAAGGTGCATGCGACCGCCTCGGGTACATTGCTGGGTACAATTCCCGCCCGAAATGTCGAATATTCAATAAAATCAATGGGTTGTGAATGGCGGAGAGAAAGGGATTCGAACCCTTGAGACGGTTCCCCGCCTACACACTTTCCAGGCGTGCGCCTTCGACCACTCGGCCACCTCTCCGCATCGCTGTTTCGGACGAACCGATAGGGGTTGGAAATCCCTGCGAGCGAGGCGCAATATACTCAGGATCGTTTCGGACGCAAGGGATCGTTCACCCACATTCTTGAGTTTATCACCATCATCCGTTTCAGCTTACCAGCGAGGGTGATAAGATGGCCGACATGAGGGGTGGAAGGGTTGCGCCGACAACTGTGTTTCTCCGCCCCACGAACGGAAGAGGGTAGTATGCGCGCAGTTTTGAGGTTTTTGGGCACATGGATTATCGCCCTCAGCCTGATTATGCTGATCATCGACGGTACAAAATCCCTCGCCTCCAAGTCAATTACTTGGACTAGCCTTGAAAACTTCTGGACCCAACTGAACCCGTCCACGCTCGAGGCGACATTCTCTTTCGTAGGAAGCCGTTACTTTGCAGACATGCTGCAGACCGGACTCTCGGCTTTGTTGGGTTACCCTGCTTTTGCGGTGTTCGGAATCCTGGGGATAGTTCTTGCGCTGGTGGGGCGTCGCCCGCGCCGCGAACGCTTTTTGCAGCCTGAGTACATCTAACCTCCAGCTCTGGCGCTTCGCCGCTCCAATCCCCATATGGGGTACACAGCCTCAAACGCAGACACAGGAGCGGTTCATGTTTTTCCGCAAGCCAGCTACTCTTCCTTCTGCCAGCGAAGCCCTGCCCGGCCGCGCTACCGAGATGCCTATTGCCGTACACCATTTCGTCAATGGCACGAAGCTGAAGGGGCCTTATGCCGACGGGAGCCAGACAATCTATCTCGCACTCGGGTGCTTCTGGGGTGCCGAGCGCCTCTTCTGGCAAGTACCAGGCGTTCTGGTCACTGCAGTGGGGTATCAAGGCGGGCACACGCCGAACCCGAGCTATGAGGAAGCTTGCTCTGGCCTCACCGGTCACACCGAGGCTGTTAAAGTAGTCTATGACCCCACGCAGATCTCGCTTGAGGCACTGCTGAAGACCTTCTGGGAAGAACACGACCCAACTCAAGGCATGCGCCAAGGCAATGATGTGGGCACGCAATACCGGTCCGCCATCTACACGACGACACCCGAGCAAGCAGCAGTGGTCGACAAAAGCCGCGCTGCCTATCAAGAGGCGCTGCTGGCGCGTGGCTTGGGACCTATCACCACGGAGGTCGGCCCTGCCGGCCCCTTCTATTATGCAGAAACCTACCATCAGCAATATCTTGCCAAAAACCCCAATGGCTATTGCGGCTTGGCGGGCACAGGCGTCAGCTGCCCAATAGGCTTGGGCGTCTCGGCCTAGTTGAGGCGCTGTCCCCTCACATGGTAAGCATTTCGCGCTCCGATCCGTCGGGGCGCTTTTTTCTTTCCGGACCGGCCGTGACTTATCCAGCGATCATGCATCGGGAGCCGTTTGAGAGCTTCGTCTTAAGCCTTCCAGCCGTAACGCTGGTCCGGCAATGGCGCGACGACTCTGTCGCCAAGATTGGCGGTAAGGTGTTTTGCTTGCTCGACCAGGACCCGGGCGAGATCTGGCTCAAAGTGTCGCCTATGAGTTTTTCCCTGATGATTGAGGTGGAAGGCATTCGCCCCGCGCCTTACTTCGCCCGCGCCGGATGGGTGGCGATCTCCCATCGCAGCCCACTGACCGAGCAAGACATTTGCGCCTATATCGTGGAAGCACGCCGGCTGGTTGCTGCAAACCTCTCCAAACGATTACAAGCCGAGCTCGGGCTTATTCCGGCACAATAGCGTAGACTTTGAGCGGGCCTGCAGACGGCACCTCATGCAACCATTCGGGCAATTGCCCTGCGGCGATGAGGCTCAAAAGCGATCGACCATCCCCGGATTTTTCGACGCCCATTTCAGGCATGGACGGGCATGTGACCACCAAACCCAGACCGCGCTTGCGCGCAATCGCTAAAGCGTCGGCTTCGCTGCTTTGGAAAAAGCGGAAGGCGTCCAACACCCCCTGCTCGTTACGGTGATAAGGCGCCGCCACAACATGGTGCGGCGTATACAGCATCATATGCGCCCCCAGATCGATAGGCGTCATGATCCGCTCAACTGGCAAGCCTGCCAGATCGACAAACGCGTCAGGCAGTAGGCATTCTTGCCGTGCGCCTATGTCTAAAGAGGCCTCTGCCGAGGGCGCATTGCCTGTCAGGGCCAATACGGCATTGCCGCCAAGGCCCAGCACTGCACCTGCAGAGACTAGCCAGCTTACAAGCAGCCCCAGCGTGCTCAAAATATTGGTGTTTCGAAGATAGTTCTGCCGAGCCCCCACAATCAACCATGCTGCCATCGGGACAGATAGGCTGGTGGCAAGACGCGCTCCGCGGATCTGAAACAGCATGGCAAGACAGGCCAGTGCCAGAAAGCACACCAGAGCCAGCCAAAGGTCGATGTTTACGCCACGCCTGAGCGCTACCACACCGATGATAAGCCCCGACACCACGGGCACAGTCACCACGAAAGCATAAACCGGTCCGTCGACGAGGCTCACATGCCATGGTCTTGCCTCGACAATATTATTCAGCCAATTGGCCTGCAGCCAGGGGTCGAGCGTGCTGTAGGGGCCTTGCACGCACTGCGGATAGGTAAAAGCGAGAATGCTCAGTGTTCCCGCCCCGAACAGCGCTAACAAAGCCAAACGGCCGAACGCGTGGTTTTGTTGGGGCAGCAGCGCGACTGCGCAATAGCTCAGCCCAACCAAAGCGGCGGCGAGCACATAGACTGGCGAGATCATATCACATGCCGCTTCCAACCACCGATCCGGCATACGCGCGGTGGCGAGAAAGAAGGCGCTGCTGAGCGCAAAGCTTATTCCAAAGCGCATCATCGCATGGCGCTTTTGTCCGTCGAGCACATAGGCAAGGCCAAAGGCCAAGATTGCTCCGGCGACAAGAGGCAGAGCCTCAATCGCCACGGCGATAGAAAAGGCCGCGAAAAATCCCGCGAGCCATGCGCCGACCGAGCGACGCTGCCCGATAAGCGTTGCCAAGACCGTCGCCAAGGTCAGCACGACCACGACATTGTGGTGATCAAGCCGACCCGGTGAGAATTCGGCCATCAGCGCAGGGTTCAGCACGGGCAGAAGCGCAGCGGGAAGCACACCCTCTGGCCCCACCAAGGTTTTGGTGATGCGCACGGTGAGATAAATCAAAACGGCCAAGAGCAACAGCGGCCAGACCACCCCGGTGACAACCACCGCCGTGCTCGCGCCGACACCCCAAGTCGAAACGGCCAGTAGGGCGGCGATTGGCAGATCGACGAAGCGCGACCAATGCAGCTCCGCGCCAAAAGGCGTATTGAGCCGGTACGCAATAAAATTAAACCACGGCTGACCGTTCAGAAAGTCGCGCGCAAAAACCAGCCGCATCGCGTCGTCGGTGTCCGCAAAAAGGGGCTGCGCCTCGCCTGCCGCGAAAACGCGATAGAGCATCACGACTACTGCGCCTAGCCAGACAGCGCCGACCAGCGCCCACTCGCGGCGCTCCAAACTCGATCTGTCCCCCGACACGCCCTGCCCTCCAACGCGAGGCTTAGTTCTGGAACAAGAGTGGTTAAAAGCGGGTGTGTGCTGTGTTCGCCATGGTGACAACAGCCGACCGGACGGCAAGCGCCGAAAACACTTCTGGACTTCCTCAGGCTCTAAAAGAGGCAGTCAGGCGTCGCCAAAAAGCACGATCAAACAATTTACCGAAAAATTTCTGGGGCCGTGCATGTTTCCAGAACTGCGGCCGTGTCATGTCGGCGAGCAGATTGAGGCTCGCTGCGATCATCGTTCCGCTGCTACCGAGGTGCCTTAACTCGATTTCAGCAATCAGCTGTGCTGCACGGACACTCCGCCAGCGCGCGCTGTTATCACCGCGCAACGCCCAGTCAGCAACGACGCGCCAGTCGTCCCACAACCGTGCATTAGTCTTCGTACTCATTGCTCTCTCTAGCGCAATGCGCTCAGAGGCCTCCAGCCCCTCGTACAACAGTTCCAGCTCGATAAAGGAGCGTAGAAACAATCCACCATGCATGCTGTTTCTGTCGGCTCGGAGCGCGTGGATAAGAGTGATAACGATCTGATCGACGCGCGAGGGCATAAGCAGGCCAGGGGCTCCCGAAGCTGCGATGGCACTGCCCTCGACATCGCCGAGGAAACCTACATATGCGGGAGGTACGCATAGCACATGCGGCTCGACCCGCGCCGCATCTCCTTCTCGCCCAATTGGCGCAAGGTGATGCTCGCCGATTTTGAGCTCTAGTGTCGTTGGAAACTCGTCTACCGGATCCACGGTGATATAGCCGAGCTTTGCAAAGACTTGCAGGGCTTGGGGGGTGCTCACCAATATATCCAAGTCCGCCATCTGCCGAAGGCCGGGACGCGGATAAATTGGCCGAAAAATCTGGATAGCGCCCTTGAGCAAAATCACCCGCGCCCCAGCATTTTGGAGGGCACGATCCAGTTCCAATAATTGTTGACGCATATGGAGATGCCGCGCGACGTAATATGCTGGCTTGGGAAGGGCCGTATCCCAGTTCACCTCCGAGAGCAGATAGGCAAAAATAGGTTTAAGCCTGTGCCGCGTAGCTAAAGTTTCGATGCTTTGGACGGACACGCCAGCTGCCCGCAAGTGACGCAATTGTGCGAGTGGGTATTGCCCCTTAGCCGCATTGAAACCGATCTGAGCAAATGTACGCAGGTCTAGACGTGTCATTTCATAAGCGATCCCATAGCCGACATGCCTCGACCGTGCTGACGTCCACACAGTATGAACGTCAGCACCACGAACTCATAAGTCCTCGTGAAAGACAGATTCTATACACATTGGGCTACGTGGTGTTAAGGATTCCGCCGCCGGTTCAATGATGTAAGAAAGTGTTATCGATGGCCTCCGAGACGTGGAAGCGCTGGGTCACCGGGCCATCAGAACATGTCTCTCCGACGAACCTGCACCGCGCAGACTTGGCCGTCGTCGTTATTGGTTTCCTCGCGCAACCGGGTTTAGTTGCAGCAGTCGCGTCCCTACTCCGCCAGGATTGCGCTGCGGAAGTTGTAGTGGTGAATTCCGGAGGCGGAGGGGCGGGGGCGCTTCTAAGCGAATTTAGTGGACGCATCCGCGTCATAGATATCGAGCGGCCTTTGCGCGTCGGCGCAGCGCGTAATATTGGCATTGACGCGACGCAAGCACCCTATGTTGGCTTTCTCGCCGGGGACTGCATCGCCAGACCAGGCTGGGTCAGCGCGAGATTGCAACGACATGCAAAGGGTAGTCGCGCTGTCGCTTCGGCCATCGCCTTGCCTGACCTGCGAAATGCCCCCGCTCTCGCTGCCCACTTGCTGCTCTTTGGCCTTCGTTCCCCCCAGATCCATCCCGCATATGCACTACGGTATGGCGCTTCCTATAAGCGCGATGTCTTTGCTGAGTTTGGGTATTTCAACACAGCCGCCCGGATCGCTGAAGACAGTTCCTTTGCTCAACGGCTTGGACGTCAGGTCTTTGCCGCTTGGGCGCCCGAAGTGCAGACAGAGCATGCCAATCCTCAAACAGGGTGGTCGCTCACCCAAGACCTCTATGCACGAGGGTTTCGAGCTGCACGAGGTAAGCCTTCCGACAAAGCGTCACCTACGCCATTGGCTCAATTCAAAACCGTCTCTGCAAATGCCCGCCAACGCAGACGCGCTGCCAACAAGATAGCGACCGATTTCATCGGTCTGGATCAGTCAGCTCTTGCTGCAGTCAAACCTTTTCTCAGCATTGGGAGCTGGGCCTATAGTGTCGGTGCGGCGCGGGGAGCGCGCCAATTGGAGCGCACTTATCGGCTGGCGAGCACTGAAGAACATGATAGCCCGCTCCAAAACATCAGCCTGCTCGAAAGCGCCGTGTCCATGGACGGCGAAAATATCGCGCTGCGCCTCCTGTGCGCGGATGCGTATCGCAACGTTGACGACGCCAAGAGCGAGGCTCATCTGAACATGGCCATGGAACTCTCATGCTTCCACGATGTCCATGCTGAACGACAGTTGGCTTGGCTCCGAGAACGCAATTTGGTGGCACAAGCGGATGCCTTTGACAGACGCCTGCGCTATTGCCTTCCCGCATTCGCACGGCAAATCGGCGCAGAGCCTATCCCGTAAGTTCGGCCGAGAACCGCATGCCGTCGTGCGGAAAATTCGCCTCGATAAAAGCCTTTAATAGGCGGCCATTCTGTTCGGCGTCAGCTGAGAGATCTAGATGAAAACACGGGAGCTGTCTGAGAAGCTTGGCGTAAAACGACATACCGCGTTCTTGTTCTGCAGGGAATTGAAAGAGATTGGACGTCATCAATGCAAGCATGACCTCGCGCGCTTTGGCCGGGCGCAAAGCCGGAACCGCAGCGTGCGCAATATGGGGCAAAACCACGGCACCGAGCCGGAGTTCACTCACAAAGGGTTCAAGAAAATACCGGTCGGGGTTAAACATGACCTTGCCGCGCCAATTGTCGGCCAAATCGGCCGTGCCCTGCTGCAAATGAGGTAGGCGCGCCAAACCTGAACGATCTTGTTTGACAACCCTGTACAGCGCACGAGCAAGGCAAGACCCTGCCAAGTCTAAGGCAATATAGTCATCGCCGACGGTCTTGAGACCCACAGACAAGCCCGCAAGAGTAGTTCCAGACTTTCCTGCGCCTCCGGCCCCGAACATCACTATGCCAGCGCCGTTAAGCCCTAGGGTTGCGGCATGGGCGAGCCGCTGCTCATGCTCATCGAATATCCAGTGCAAGTGCTGGCGCAACGGCGCTGTCGCGTCCCAAAGCGGCAGAGTTTCTCTGCGTTCTGTCAGCTGGACGCCAATGCGTCGCTCCGTATCGTAGAACTTCCAAGTCCCTTCCTGAAACGGATAGGCCGCACGCAATCCTGCCGCGCGAGCTAAGTGTTGAAAAGCCTCGGGGGAGCATGTCGACTGATCCAGTCGCGGCACCCCAAATTCCGGCGTATGTGTTCCCGTCAGAATGAAAATACGGTGCTCACAGAGGTCTTCCACTGCGCGCGACGACAAGATGCCGACATAATCATCGGCCAACGAGGCATCATCAAAAACAAGCTCAAGCTGAAGGTCCGCGAGAAAAATTTTGCGACGATGCCAAACGGGTTGCGGCGCCGTAGCCAAATGGCTGATCACCTGGCGCATCCATTGAACTGCAGTGGCGCCGTCTACTGTTAGACAGGAGGTGGAAAATTCAGTTAGTCCTGCCATCTGCATGCTCTTTTTGCTTGTGCACAAGGACGATTTGCTAGCTTAACCGTCTGATAAAATACATTTCTCAGAAATGCTATTCACTCCGATGACTGTCAGTTCAATAGAAGTTCGCCATGCACCCCCGGCAATATCCCAACGGGTACGGGCTTGGTTCGAAAAACCGTCTCGGATTGCCTTGGTTGATGGCGGCAGATCGATCCATCTACCCCACCCCGATAAACGCGGTTATTCGCTAAAGATCAAAGGGGCAGGTTATCGTGGCGGTGGTGTAAAATTTGGGACGCACGTAGCGTCTGGACCGACCGCACCGCGCTTTGATTTCGATGGACGGATGATGGTGGATGTGGCCAGCGGCCACAACACTGCTTTCGTGGGAGGCGCATCGTTTCAGCAGGCTGCCACCGAGTTTTTCATGGCGCAAGAATTTGCAAGGCTCAGCATAGAGGTCGTCGCCTGCGTCGGCTACGGGCGTATCGCGCATGGTGAGCATGTCTCATGGTTCTCGATACATGAATGGCCGACCGGCTACCACGACATCGGCGCGGACGAGACGGAAACCTACCGCTTAGTCAATATAAACGTCAGCCGGATCATTCTGGAGCTTGCTCAACACCACAACAAAATTGGCTATTTTTGGATGGCTCAGAACGCGGCGGGCCATCAAGTCGCCTTCGATCTTCACCCGTTCATTTCGGTTGATCCGCTGAATTGCTCGCAGCTGAGTTGGGTCATGCAATTAGCCTTTGCCTATTCAGTTCGGTGTTATGCCTGTGAAATATTTTCAAAACTTTCAGGCAACCAAAATCAGCATGCAGACACCGCTGCGTATCCGCTCCTCGCGGTCTTGCCGAATGCGACACAAGAAGACTATAACGACTTAAAAATTGGATTATTGAAGCCGGCCAAGAAGATGGTCACTACTGATTTTACCGCAAAGAAATTGGTTGATTTGATTAATGGCACTCGCATTGGTCAAGCTCTAATGTATCAGTGCCCAGATAACTACACCCGCTTTTAAGCACTACGCTGCCTGCGTAGTGCGCATGAGACTTTGACATCAGGTAATTCGGTTTGAATAAGACGCCCCCCGCCGACACAACCGTCGTCATACCGGCTTACAATGCGGAAAAATACTTGCGCGAAGCCATCAACAGTGTTGTGCGGCAAACGCGGCCTGCTGCCGCGATCATGATCGTCGACGATGGCTCAACCGACGGCACCCCAGAGATTGCGCAGTCCTACCAGGGCGTCACCTATGTGCACCAGGCCAATGCCGGCGTTGCTGCAGCTCTCAATCATGGCGTGCGACTGACTAATACCAACACTATTGCGTTTCTCAGTGCCGATGACGTGTGGGCGCCCGAAAAGCTTGAACTCCAGCATATCGCACTCGCAGGCCAGTACAAGACATTGGTCTTTGGCCACATGCAACATTTTTTGTCGCCTGAACTGCCCCCGGAATTGACTAGAACCCTAGCCTGCCCTCCTGATCCAATGCCTGCTTTTTCGGCAGGCACTCTGCTCGCCGCTGTAGAGGACATCCGAGCGGTCGGGCCGTTCAATGAGACTTTTCAAGTCGGCGAGTTCATGGACTGGTACGGCAGAGCAAAAGATGCGGGCCTCGTTACAACTATGCTCGACGCGACAGTATCGATGCGCCGTGTCCACAGCTCTAACCACAGCACGAAAACGCTGCGAAATCAAAGCTATGCGCCTGTTTTAAAGGCGCTTATCGATCGACGCCGCGCGCTGCAGGGAAAATCATGAAAGTTGTCGCTCTGCTGCAAGCGCGCAATGAAGAGCGCTACCTCGCCGAATGGCTTGAGAATATCGCCCCAGTCGTTGATGCGATTATAGCCATCGACGACGGGTCAATGGACAAGACAGCGGATATTTTGTCCGCTCACCCAAAGCTTGCTGAGCTGATCAAACGTCCTCCTGGTCAACCCTGGCGAGAACGCGACAACCATATTGAACTCATCAAAGCAGGCCGTCGTCATCAGGCGGACTGGTTTTTATGCATCGATGCCGATGAACGTATCGAACTCAATTTTGGTGCGTCGCTGCCAGCGCTACTGAAAGAAGCAGACGTTCGTGGCGTTGAGGCCTTTTCCCTGCGCCTACGTGAAATGTGGAACGACGACCGCACGTATCGCGTGGACGGGATTTGGGGCCAGAAGGCACGCTATCGCCTGTTCAAGAACAATCCTTCGCACAACAAGTTTGATCCGCGCCAGTTGCATCGCCATTGGATGCCGCTGGAGATCGTCATGCGGCTCCATGCGGTCGGCAGGCAATTGCCTTACGCAATTTATCATCTGCGTATGATCGATGCCGCGGATCGTCTGGCCAGATATCACCGCTACAAAGAACTAGACCCGACCAACCGCTTTCAGACCGAAAACTACGACTATCTCATTGATGAGACAGGGCTCGAGCTCGCGACGATTGCCGAAGGCGCAGACTACAAAGTCAGATCGTGACGCGAACTGGCCTGCGCCAACACCACTATATGGAGACCTTGAGATGACCGAGACATTCCTTCAAACAGCTGAACCCAATTGCAGCGCCGAAGAATTTGACGGCGAGTTGGTGGCCATCAATCTCGAAACTGGCATCTATTTCAGTATCAAGGCCTCCGGCGCTGCTATTTGGGCTGACCTCAATGCCGGTCACTCGATCGAAACGATCCGAGCGCTCGCCAGCGCGCGCGGCGATCTCGCGGTCGCGACAGACAGCTTCATACAGCAGTTGCAGGATCATGGCTTGATGCGACGCGTCGATAGCGCCGCGGTGCCGAGCACAGCTCCCAGCTTCGCCGCCTTTACAGATGCTGTAGATCTGCCCGAATTGGAATCCTTTGGCGACATGCAGAGCCTTTTGCTGTTGGATCCCGTGCATGAAGTGGACGCTGAAGTCGGTTGGCCGCTTGCAAAGAAGGACTGAGGCGAACTCAGCCACAACTATGACCGCGTCACCTAAAGCGACCGCGCTTGCTCCTCACCTTGATCGTTCCTATGCGCTCGTGCTGCGAGCGATTGCGCAGAGCGGGGCGGCCTCAGTAGACGCATACACAGAATGGCGCGCGCTAACCCCTTTGAGCGCCGTTCCCTTTGCACAACACCGTGCATTTCCAATGCTTGCCGATTTCGTGACCCGAGAAAATATCGCAGACCGTGAATACGAGCGCCTGCGCGGCGTGAGCCGAAATCTCTTCACTAGAAACGCGGCGAACCTGCACCACTTGCGGCAGGTTCTGGATCTAATGGCCCAGCAGACCATCGCGCCCATCCTGCTGTCAGGTTTGGCTTTGCACGCGCACAAGGCGGTGCGTTTGGATGGGATGGCTCTCGGCGCACTGGAGCTGCTGATCCCGGCTGCTCAATTTCATGCGGCCAAAGACCTCTTCAAAGCAAATGCCTATCGCCCCGTGAGCGAAAGGCCCGCGCCAGACAACGCTTCTTGGCACCCGCCGAGCAGCGACTGTTTGATCATTCTCAGAACGAGCCCGTTACCCAGTCTGACCAATCGGCATTTCGTACAAGAGTGCATCGCAGCGTCTCACATGCACCAATTCCAAGACAGGCATGTGCGGTTGCTATCTCCGACCGAGCTACTCTTTTGTGCCTGCGTGCAACCCGCAATTCATGACGACATCGCCTGTTTCACAGCGATACTTCAGGGCCATGCGCTACTCGCCATTGTGCCTAACGCGATTGACTGGGTGGCGCTTCAAGCCCGCATTCGGCGTCACGGATTGCAGGCCCATGCTCTAGCCTATTTTCAGTTTTTGACACAACACACCCCGTATGACGTTCCAAGCACGTTCATGGCCGCGCTCAACGCCACGGTTCGCCACCACAATATCGACGAGTGGATGGCCGACAGGCAGCGACCAACAGAACGTTCAATCGGCCCAAAACTGCGGAAGGCCTATCGGGATCTGCGCTTTTTCCGGCACAGTCCATCGACGCTCGTTGGCAAGATTATACGCGGGATGACACGTCCCCTCAGTCGCTGAGACACCGCGGTTTCCCTGCGCCCGTCGTTATGGGCTACTCGCCGTCCGCAGGATGCCCTGCATGAACAAATGCTCCAGCGTGCGGGCGGCGTCTTCAAAGCGGCCTTCTCCATTGCGGCCTGGCCCGAGAATAGCGCGAACCTGCACGTCAAAATCGGCGTAGTGCTGGGTGGTCGCCCAGATGGCGAAAATTAGGTGATAGGGGTCGGTGCGCGCCAGCTTGCCCTCCTCCATCCAGCGCAGCAAAATCTGCGCTTTTTCATCGACGAGATTTTTCAAATCCACCTCGATCATGTCGATGACATGCTCGGCCCCACGCAGCATTTCATTGGCGAAGAGACGGCTTTCGCGGGGGAAATCGCGCGCCATCTCCAGTTTGCGCCGGATGTACGAGCGGATTTCGCTCGCTGGGTCGCCATCGGCCTTCATTTCATGCAACGGGGCCAGCCAAGTGGTCAGCAGCTCGGAAATCAGGCGGCGGTGAATCTCCTCCTTGCGTGGGAAGTAATAGAGCAAGTTGGGCTTACTCATTCCCGCCACTTCGGCGATTTGGTCAATGGTCGACCCTCGGAAGCCATGGACAGAAAAGACCTCAAGCGCTGCACCAAGGATAAGGTCGTGCTTTTCTTTCTGTATTCGAGTCAGCGCCTTAGGCTTTTTACTAGGCGTCGCGATCACATCCTGACCAGTCATTGCTGAATTTTTACTCACCCCACAAGTTTCCCGCTCGTCTTTGTATTGTTCGTGCTCATTTTCGCCTTGCGGGAATGGATAGGGATGGTAACATTTTTCCAATTGGTCAAAATTTCCTGACTTCTGGCGTCATCGTCAAGTCTGTTTGACGCAAGACTTAAGTTCAGGGGGGAGTTCTATAGTGTCGCCATCATCCACCGTTGCGCCAAACGACCTCAGCGCGTTCTGGATGCCGTTTACGGCAAATCGCCAGTTTAAGCAGAACCCACGCATGTTCGTGGCTGCCAAAGACATGCACTACACCACCGCTGATGGCCGCCAAGTGCTCGATGGCACCGCAGGCCTGTGGTGCTGCAATGCTGGCCACGCGCGCCCAAAAATTGTTGAGGCCATTGCCAAACAGGCCGCTGAGATGGATTACGCGCCTGCCTTCCAAATGGGGCATCCCAAGGCGTTCGAGCTCGCAAACCGCCTTGTCGACATCTCCCCTGCCGGGCTCGACCATGTTCTCTTCACCAACTCTGGTTCTGAATCGGTTGAGACCGCGCTCAAAGTTGCGCTCGCCTATCAGAAGGTTATCGGCCAAGGCTCACGAACACGTCTGATCGGTCGCGAACGCGGCTATCACGGGGTCAATTTCGGCGGCATTTCCGTTGGCGGCATTGTCACCAATCGCAAAATGTTCGGCACGCTGCTCACCGGCGTCGACCACCTGCCACATACCCATAACCTCGCCAAAAATGCCTTCTCGCGCGGCGAACCGGAACACGGCCTAGATCTGGCTGACGAGCTCGAACGCATCGTGACCCTGCACGACGCATCCACCATCGCAGCGGTTATTGTTGAGCCCGTGGCCGGGTCCACCGGCGTGCTCATTCCACCGCCAGGCTATTTGAAGCGCCTACGCGAGATCACCAAGAAGCACGGTATTCTTCTTATTTTCGACGAGGTCATCACTGGCTACGGCCGTCTCGGCACACCATTTGCCGCCGACTATTTTGGCGTTGTGCCTGACATGATGGTCACGGCGAAGGGTCTCACCAATGGCGTCATCCCAATGGGCGCTGTCATGGTCTCCAAGGAAATCCACGACGCCTTCATGACCGGGCCGGAGAACATGATCGAGTTCTTCCACGGCTATACTTACTCGGGCAATCCTATTGCCTCGGCGGCGGGTCTCGCCACGCTCGAAACCTACAAGGATGAAGGTCTGCTCACGCGCGGCGCCGAACTGGCCAAAGTTTGGGAAGATGGTCTGCACAGCCTTAAGGGGCTGCCGCATGTCATAGACATTCGCAATATCGGCCTCGTTGGCGCTATCGAGCTGAAACCCATCGACGGCGCACCGACCAAGCGCGCCTTCTCGGCGTTCCTAAAAGCCTATGAACAGGGCGTCCTCATTCGCACCACCGGCGACATCATTGCGCTGTCGCCACCGCTGATCGTTTCTGAAAGCCAGATCGATCAGATCGTCACCACACTGTCCGACATTCTCAAGACGCTGGACTAAACCGGGACGGCGCAGAGCGGCTGAGGGGCCGCACTGCCCGCCTACTCTAGGAGGGAAAATTGCAGGTCATTGAGAACGCCGTCGCAGGCAAACGTTATGTCTCCACATCCTCTCGCCGCGTCCCGGTTTTTAATCCGGCAACAGGCGAACAATCGGCTGAGCTGCCGCTCTCGACGCTCGATGAGTTGAACGCCGCTGTCGCCAATGCCAAACACGCTCAAGTGGCTTGGGGCAATACCCCGCCGATGAAGCGCGCCCGCGTCATGTTCAAGTTCAAGGCGCTGCTCGATCAATATTCTGATGATCTGGCCCGCGAAATCTCCAAAGAGCACGGCAAGGTGCATGACGATGCCTTGGGCGAAGTCGCCCGTGGCATTGACTGCGTCGACTTTGCTTGTGGCATTCCGCATCTCTTGAAGGGCGAGTTCAGCCGCAATGTCGGCCCGTCTATCGACAGCTATTCGGATCGGCAGCCGCTGGGCGTTGTTGCCGGGATTACCCCGTTCAACTTCCCGGCCATGGTGCCGATGTGGATGTATCCAGCCGCTATCGCTTGCGGCAATGCCTTTATCCTAAAACCGTCGGAACGCGATCCATCCGCTCCAATGCTGGCCTGGAACCTCTTTATGGAAGCAGGCCTTCCCGAAGGCATTCTTAATATCGTCCATGGCGATAAGGAAATGGTCGACGGGATTTTGGACCATGCCGACATCAAGGCTGTGTCCTTCGTTGGCTCGACCCCGATTGCCGAATATGTCTACCAGCGCGGCACCAAAGCCGGCAAACGCGTGCAGGCCCTCGGCGGCGCCAAAAACCACATGATCATCATGCCAGACGCGGACCTCGATCAGGCCGCCGATGCGCTGATGGGCGCAGGCTATGGCTCAGCGGGCGAACGTTGTATGGCGATCTCGGTGGCTGTGCCCCTTGGCAAGCAGACAGCGGATGCGCTGGTGGCAAAGCTGAAACCACGCGTTGAAGCCCTGAAAATTGGCCCTGCGACCGATAAGGACGCCGAAATGGGTCCGGTCGTCACCAAAATGCACCGCGATAAGATCGTCGGCTATATCGATAGCGGCGTTGAAGACGGCGCTGACCTCGTCGTTGATGGCCGCGGTTTCAGCCTACAGGGCTATGAAAATGGCTATTATGTCGGCGGCACTCTGTTCGACAATGTCGAGCCCGAGATGAAGATTTATAAGGAAGAAATTTTTGGACCGGTGCTCTCGGTTGTGCGCCGGGACAGTTTCCAAGACGCGGTCGATCTCATCCACGGGCACGAATATGCCAATGGCACGGCCATCTTCACCCGAGACGGCGACGCCGCTCGTGAATTTGCCGACAAGATCGAAGTGGGCATGGTGGGCATTAACGTGCCCCTCCCCGTGCCGGTGGCCTACCACTCCTTCGGCGGATGGAAGCGCAGCCTATTTGGCGATCATTCCATCTACGGGCCTGAAGGCATTCACTTCTATACGCGGCTCAAAACCGTCACCACCCGCTGGCCAGCCGGCATCAAGGGTGGTGCCGAATTTAGCTTCCCAAGTGTGAAGTAGGCAAAGATGAGGAGCAGGATCGAACATAAGTTGATCTCTGCGACCCCGCTCCGGCGGCCCAGCGCCGCACATAATGCTATTGAAGGTAAGCCCTGCCGCTCGCGCACCGCGACGGCAGGGCTTTTTATTTCGACCTTAAGAA
This sequence comes from Devosia sp. MC521, assembly GCF_014127105.1. Lineage (NCBI taxonomy): Bacteria > Pseudomonadati > Pseudomonadota > Alphaproteobacteria > Hyphomicrobiales > Devosiaceae > Devosia > Devosia sp. MC521. Next base: position 68,764 of record NZ_CP059902.1, on the reverse strand, counting down.
TGACGAGACACACGCATGACCGCACCCGGTGAAAACCTCAAGATCAATGGCGACCGGCTTTGGGATAGCCTGATGGAGATGGCCAAGATTGGCCCCGGTGTGGCTGGCGGCAATAACCGTCAAACCCTCACCGACAGCGACAAAGCTGGACGCGAGCTTTTTAAGCGATGGTGCGACGAAGCCGGGCTCACGATGGGCGTCGATCAAATGGGCACAATGTTCATGACCCGCGCGGGCACGGACCCGAGCGCCCTGCCCGTCTACATCGGCTCGCACCTCGATACCCAGCCAACCGGCGGCAAATATGACGGCGTCTTGGGCGTGCTCGCAGGCCTCGAAGTTGTGCGCTCGATGAACGATCTCGGCATTCAAACCAAGCATCCCATCGTCGTCACCAACTGGACCAATGAAGAAGGCGCGCGTTTTGCCCCCGCCATGCTGGCTTCAGCCGTGTTTGCCGGTGTCATTAGCCAGGAGCACGCCTATGGCCGCAAAGACCAGGACGGCAAGAGCTTTGGCGATGAGCTCCAGCGCATCGGCTGGCTGGGTGACGAAGAGGTAGGCGCGCGCAAAATGCACGCCTATTTCGAGTATCACATTGAGCAAGGGCCTATTCTTGAAGCCGAAGAAAAGCAGATCGGCGTCGTCACGCATTGCCAAGGCCTGTGGTGGCTCGAGTTCACTCTCACCGGTCGCGAGGCGCACACCGGTTCCACCCCCATGAACATGCGCGTCAATGCCGGGCTCGCCATGGCCCGCATTTTCGAGATGGTGCAGGACGTGGCAATGGGCGAACAGCCGGGCGCCGTTGGCGGCGTGGGGCAGGTCAAATTCTCTCCAAACTCGCGCAATGTGCTCCCAAGCACTGTCATCTTCACGGTCGACATCCGCACGCCAGACCTCGCCAAGCTCAATCGCATGCGCGGCGAAATCGAAAAGCGTGCGGCCGCGATCTGCGACGAAATCGGCGTTAAATGCGCAGTTGAAGCCATTGGTCATTTTGATCCGGTCACCTTTGACCCAACGCTTGTTGGCCGTGTGCGCGCAGCCGCCGAACGCCTTGGCTACAGCCATATGAATGTCATCTCTGGCGCGGGCCATGACGCGTGCTGGGCGGCAAAGGTCGCTCCATCGACCATGATCATGTGCCCCTGTGTCGGTGGGCTATCGCACAATGAAGCGGAAGAGATTTCCCCCGAATGGGCCGCAGCCGGAGCCGACGTGTTGCTGCACGCCGTTCTTGAAACAGCGGAGATCGTGGGGTGAAGACAGTGCTCCTGCATAAGCACCCTCTTTACCTCTCCCTTTGGGGGAGAGGTCGACGCGTTGCGTCGGGTGAGGGGGCCGTATGAGCACGCTCAAAACCAAGTTTGCCGCCCAAGCCGCCAAACGCCTCCGCGCCAATTTGACTGACGCGGAGATAAAACTCTGGGAGCACATCCCCGAAAGGCAATTAAACGGGTTCAAATTCGTTCGGCAGCTGCCAGTGGGCGCTTATATCGCCGACTTCGCCTATCGAGAAGCTGACCTTATTGTGGAGCTTGATGGCGGCCAACACGCCGAGAATGCCAAAGACGCAGCGAGAACGAGGGATCTCGCTGCCCACGGCTATTCGGTCTTACGCTTCTGGAACGACGACGTTTTGGAGAACACCGAAGGGGTGCTCACTGCCATTGCCGAGCATTTGAGCAAGGCCCCCTCACCCGGACTTCGTTTCACGAAGACCGACCTCTCCCCCAAAGGGAGAGGTGAAGAGAGGGTGTAAATAGACATCGCCGATCCGCGCGAGGGGAAAGCGCGGATCGGGCAGACTTTAGAGGGAACGACAATGAGTAAAGTTATCAAGAACGGCACGGTGGTCACGGCCGACCTGACCTACAAAGCCGACGTGAAAATCGAAGGAGATGTGATCGTTGAGATCGGCGACAACCTCTCCGGCGATGAGGTTTTGGACGCGACCGGCTGTTACATCATGCCCGGCGGAATTGATCCGCATACCCACCTCGAAATGCCCTTTATGGGCACGTATTCTGCCGATGATTTTGAAAGTGGTACGCGCGCTGGCCTTATGGGCGGCACCACAATGGTCATCGATTTTTGCCTGCCCAATCCCAACCAGGGCCTCTTAGAAGCGCTCAAAATGTGGGACAATAAAACCGGCAAAGCCTATGCCGACTATTCCTTCCACATGGCCGTCACCTGGTGGGGCGAGCAGGTTTTTGACGAAATGGCCGAGGTGGTCGATCGGGGCATCACCTCGTTCAAGCATTTCATGGCCTATAAGGGCAGCCTGATGGTGAACGACGATGAGATGTTCTCCTCGTTCCAGCGCTGCGCCGACCTTGGTGCACTGCCCCTCGTTCATGCTGAAAACGGCGATATTGTCGCTGCGATGACGGCAAAGCTTCTCGCAGAAGGCAATACCGGCCCTGAAGGCCACGCCTATTCTCGCCCGCCAGAAGTGGAAGGGGAAGCCACCAACCGCGCCATTATGCTGGCCGATATGGCGGGTGTGCCGCTCTATGTCGTTCACACTTCTTGCGAGCAGGCCCACGAAGCCATCCGCCGCGCCCGCGCCAAGGGCATGCGCGTTTATGGCGAGCCGCTGATCCAACACCTGACGCTGGATGAAAGTGAATATTTCAATCCCGATTGGGACCACGCCGCCCGCCGCGTCATGTCTCCTCCGTTCCGCAATAAACAGCACCAGGACTCGCTCTGGGCAGGCTTGCAATCCGGCTCGCTCTCCTGCGTTGCCACCGACCACTGCGCCTTTACCTCCGAGCAGAAGCGCAATGGCATTGGAAATTTCTCAAAAATACCAAACGGCACCGGCGGTCTTGAAGATCGCCTGCCTGTGCTGTGGACCGCTGGCGTCAATACCGGTCGTCTGACCATGAACGAATTCGTCGCCGTAACCTCGACCAATATCGCCAAAATCCTCAACATGTACCCAAAGAAGGGCGCAGTGCTGGTTGGCGCCGATGCCGATCTCATCGTCTGGGACCCGGAACGCACCAAGACCATTTCGGCCAAGAGCCAGCAATCGGTCATCGAATACAACGTGTTTGAAGGCTTTGAATGCAAGGGGATGCCGCGTTTTGTGCTGACCCGCGGCCATGTCTCGGTCATCGAAGACAAGTTCCAGGGCGAGCACGGCCACGGCAAGTTTGTGGCGCGTGAAGCCAAGAACCCGGTCAACCGCGCGCTCAGCACGTGGAAGGACATCGTCTCTCCTCGCAAGATCGAACGCGCTGGCATCCCAGCGACGGGGGTTTGATGACTTTTTTGACTAGTTTTCTACCGAAGGCCCCCTCACCCGGCCCAATGGGCCGACCTTTCCCCCTAGGGAGAGGTGAAGAGGGTGCACTGGTTAACCTCTCCCCCTGGGGTAGAGGTCGACGCAACGCGTCGGGTGAGGGGGCCTCTGCGCAATGACCACTGTCGTTCACGCTCAAAATCTTGGCCTCACCTTCCCCACCGGCGACGGCGACGTTGTTGCGCTCTCTGACGTCAATTTGACCATCAACAAGGGTGAGTTTGTTTCTTTTATTGGCCCCTCCGGCTGCGGAAAAACGACATTTTTGCGCACCATTGCCGATCTTGAACGCCCCACATCCGGCACTTTGACCGTCAACGGAAAGACTGCCGAGCAGGCGCGGAAAGACCGCTCCTATGGCTATGTGTTTCAGGCCGCCGCGCTCTATCCGTGGCGCACCATTGAAAAAAACGTCGCCCTGCCGCTCGAGATTATGGGGCATTCCGCCAGTGAACAGGCCAAACGCATCAAGCGCACCATGGAGCTGGTGAACCTTTCCGGCTTTGAGAAGAAATACCCATGGCAACTCTCGGGTGGCATGCAGCAACGTGCCTCCATCGCTCGCGCGCTCAGCTTTGATGCCGATCTTCTACTGATGGACGAGCCCTTTGGTGCGCTCGACGAGATCGTCCGAGACCACCTCAATTCCGAGCTTTTAAAACTTTGGGCGCGGACCGAAAAAACCATTTGCTTTGTCACCCACTCCATTCCCGAGGCGGTGTATCTGTCGACTAAGATCGTCGTCATGTCCCCGCGTCCAGGCCGCGTCACCGACATTATCGAGAGCACGCTGCCCAAGGAGCGGCCGCTCGACATTCGCGAAACGCCTGAGTTCTTGGAAATCGCCGCCCGTGTGCGTGACGGCCTGCGGGCCGGTCATTCCTATGACGAGGAGCATGTATAGCCATGCTTCTTTCTCTTCATCATGAAGGCCTCCATCTAGCCTCCCCCGATGAGGGAGAGCGATCAGATGGTGTCTCGGGTACGCCGCGTTTAAAATCACCAGCTCAACCCCTCCCCCTCACAGGGGGAGGTTGGGTGGGGGTATCGCCCCCATGCTGAACCGCATCCTCCCCGTTCTCACCATTCTCATCGCCATTGTCGCCTTTTGGTACGCGATGGCGATCCATATGAACGCGCCCTGGCAGAACACGCTCAACACCCGCGCAAATCTCGAAAATGTGCCCGTCACCGAGTTTGCCCAGCAAACTTGGGCGCAGGCCAAACCTGTGCTGCCAGCGCCCCATCAGGTGTTTTCCGAGATTTGGAGCGCAACGGTGGCTATGGATCTCACCTCCAAGCGCTCGCTCGCCTATCACAGTTGGATCACCCTCTCAGCGACGCTTCTCGGCTTCGCCTTTGGCACGGTTTTGGGCGTGCTGTTGGCCGTCGCAATCATTCACAATGATGCCACCGACCGCTCTTTGATGCCGTGGATCATTGCCAGCCAGACCATTCCAATTTTGGCGGTCGCGCCGATGATTGTGGTGGGGTTGGGGGCCGTCGGCCTCACGGGCATGATCCCTAAGGCGTTGATATCCATGTATCTCTCCTTCTTCCCCGTCGTTGTCGGCATGGTGAAGGGGCTGCGTTCGCCGGAGAATATTCAGCTCGATCTGATGCGCACCTATGATGCCAATTCCTGGCAGGTGTTCTGGAAGCTGCGCTGGCCAGCGGCCATGCCTTTCCTCTTCGCCTCGATGAAGGTTGGCATTGCCATTTCGCTGATCGGCGCCGTGGTGGCAGAGCTGTCCAATGCCGCCGGTGGTGGCCTTGGCGTGCGTTTGCTCACGGGCTCCTACAATGGTCAAACCGTGCAAATCTGGGCGGCGCTGTTCTTGGCCGCAGGGATTGCCGCCGTCTTGGTGGCGCTGGTCGGTTCGGCTGAAAAATACGTCAACGCTCGCATGGGAGCACGCGCATGATTTCGCTCGCTTTCACACCCATGCAAAAGCTTCTCGCAAGTGTTGCAGGGGGCAGCGCCGCGCTTGGCTTGGTCTTGTCATTGACCAGTCTGAGTGCCGCGCCACTGCTGCTGATCTTCTTTATCGCGGGGGCACTCACGCTCATCCGCTTTAAAAAGCCACTGCCGATCTGGGTCGACGGCGTACTGATGGTGTTTGGCGCCTATGCCCTCATCGCTTCCTTGCCTGCTGAAGGCACGATGCCCGGCCATCATTGGTTAGCGCTGATCTCGGCTTGGGCATTCTCTTGGTTGTTCGTTGAAGAGCTCTCCACCGCCATTCGCTTAGGAAAACTGCCGCACACCGGCACGGGGCTGGTCATTCCAACCATATTTGGCCTAGCCCTGCTCATCGTTTGGGAAGTCATCACGCGCGGCGCAGGCGTGCCGCCCGTGCTTCTGCCTTCCCCTTCAGCCATTGCCGCCCGCATGGCGGCCGAGACCTATATTCTAACTCAGGACTTCATTCAGACTTTCATCAAATCCGTGCTGCCCGGCTATGCCATTGGCTGTCTTGCCGGTCTCCTTGTTGCCATTGCGGTTGATCGCTCGCCCTTCTTGAAGGCGGGCATCATGCCGATTGGCAATTTCATGTCGGCGCTTCCAATCATCGGGATCGCGCCGATTATGGTCATGTGGTTCGGTTTCGATTGGCAGAGTAAAGCTGCGGTCGTGGTCGCCATGACCTTCTTCCCCATGTTGATCAACACGGTGGCCGGGCTCAACGCAGCCTCGTCCATCGAGCGCGATCTCATGCACACCTATGCCGCCAACTATTGGCAAACCCTTATGAAGCTCAGGCTCCCCGCTGCGGGCCCCTTCATATTCAACGCCCTCAAGATCAATTCGACCTTGGCCTTGATCGGCGCAATCGTAGCGGAGTTTTTCGGGACGCCCGTCGTGGGAATGGGCTTCCGAATTTCGACCGGTGTTGGCCGTTTGGCCATTGATCTGGTCTGGGCGGAGATCGCTGTTGCGGCGGTCGCGGGGTCCGCCTTCTACGGTGTCATCGCTCTCATCGAGAGAGGTGTCACCTTCTGGCATCCGTCTGTCCGTGGTGGACGGGCGTAAAAGGGAAACGGGAACGCAAAAATGAAAAAAATTCTTGGAGGCCTTGTCGCAACCGCAATGGTTATGTCGGCAAGTTCAGCACTGTCTGCAGACGCACTCACCCTGCAGCTGAAGTGGGTCACGCAAGCCCAGTTTGCGGGCTATCTCGTTGCAGAAGCCAAGGGCTTTTATGACGAAGAAGACCTCGACATCACCATTCTTCCCGGCGGCCCCAACATCGCCCCAGAACAGGTGATCGCTGGCGGCGGCGCCGACATTATCGTCACCTGGATGGCAGCAGGCATGGCCGCGCGCGAAAGCGGCGTGCCGCTCGTCAACATCGCCCAGCCCTATAAGCGCGCTGGCCTGATGATGATCTGCCCGACTGAAACCGGCGTCAAAACCGAAGCCGACTTCCCCGGGAAGACGCTCGGCGTTTGGTTCTTCGGCAATGAATATCCGTTCTTTGCTTGGATGAATAAGCTCGGTCTGGCCACCGATGGTTCGGCAGGCGGCGTCACCGTGCTGCAGCAAAGCTTTGACGTCCAGCCGATGATCCAGGGTCAGGCAGATTGTATCTCGGTGATGACCTATAACGAATACGGTCAGGCGCTGGATGCTGGCTACAGCCCAGACAATCTCACCATCTTCAACTACACCGAAATGGGTAATGACCTTCTCGAAGATGGTCTCTACGTCATGGAAGACAGCCTGAAGGATCCGGCCAAGGTTGACGCCTATGCCCGCTTTGTTCGCGCTTCGATGAAGGGCTGGGGCTATGCGCTCGAGAACCCAGATGAGGCCGCCCAGATCGTTGTCGACGCCGACGAAACCGGCGCCGCCGAACTGGCGCACCAGCTCTACATGGTCAAGGAAGTGACCAAGCTCGTCGACCCAGATGACGCTGCGCTCGACATGGCGACCTATGATCGTACCGTCAAAGCACTCCTCGACCAGAAGATCGTCAAGGCTCTGCCAGAAGGCGCTTACACCACTGTCGTCACCGACGCGCTGAAGTAAGTTTTCTACCCAATCAGCTTTGCAGAGCGGGGGCCTTTGGGCTCCCGCTTTTGTTTATCTTGCGGCAGCTTTGCGGCGACCACCGGAACCATCCAGCCTGACAAGGGATTACCTCTTGGATACAAATCCAAAGAGAGGCTTATCGATGAACTCCATTATTTACCTCGTTGGTCTGGTCGTAATCGTCCTCGCCATTCTTTCCTTTATCGGCTTGGCTTGAGCGAAAGGGAGGAGCATCTCATGGCACTCAACACGCCCCCCGGTGTTACCGTCATAGACACCGCTCCCGCGCCTGTAGCAGAAAGCAGCTATGTCGATTGGCCCGCGATTATTGCGGGGATCGTTCTGGCCACCGCTATCTCGCTGGTCCTGATTAGCTTTGGTTCTGCCATTGGACTTAACTTTGTCGACTTTCATGGTCGCGACGGCGCTCCAGTCTGGCTCGTCGGCATAGGAGCCGCCCTCTGGTTTCTCTGGATCCAGATCTCCAGCTTTATGGCCGGAGGCTATCTCACTGGCAGATTGCGTCGCCGCAAATTCGACGCCACCGCCGATGAATCCGACCTGCGCGATGGTGCCCATGGCCTCTTGGTCTGGGGCGGCGCGATGATTTTTGGTGCAGCGCTGGCTGTCGGCGGCATTGGGGCCCTTGGCTCCGCTGTGGGCAGTGCAGCAACAACTGCGGCCACAGCAATGGCTGCCGATGACTCAACCCCCAATGATTATTTTGTCGACACTCTGTTCCGTGCCAGCATTCCGGTCGATCCCGGCGTCGCCCGTGACGAAGCTCTACGGATCTATGCGCAATCAGCCCTCACCGATGGTGAGATCAGCACCGAAGACCGCAGCTATCTTGTTGGCCTTGTCGCCTCGACCACCGCACTGCCCCCAGCTGAAGCTGAAGCGCGCGTTGATCAAGTGAACGCAACGATTGCCGAGGCCCGCGCCACCGCACTTGAAGCGGCCCGTGTGGCCCGCAACACGGGCATTCTCGCCGCCTTCCTGATCGCAGCATCGTCTTTGGTTTCGGCCATTGGCGCGTTCTGGGCGGCCCAGAAGGGCGGCAATCATCGCGACGAAAACACCGTTCACGCTGGCGTCTTCCGCCGCTTCTAGCGCTTAAAGAAACAAGGAGAACACCATGTTCAAAGGTCTCGCTCTCTGGCTTCTCGGCGTGCCGATTTGGCTGATCATTATTATTTTTCTCGTGACCTAGCCTATTTAACGGCCCTCCCCAAAGAGGGCCGTTTTAGTTTTCGATTGCCGAGTTCACCCGCCGTGAGACAGCGGCACGATCCAGCACAGGGGTGGCATCGGAGAGCTGATCGATCCCTCCAAAGGGAAAGCGCGCCAGAAGGGTACTATCGCCAATCTTGGCAAGCGCCGCCTCGACGGCCGCTTCCACATTGATCGTTTGAAATCCACGCTCGTGATAGGGCCCAATCTTTCCGTCAAACGGGGCGATGTTGAGGGATTTTTGCAATTGCGCCATCAGCAGATACGCGTCCGCCAAGGCACTTTCGCGCTCGCCCCAGTATTTTGCGCCCAACACGCGCTCCAGCACAGGTCTAAGCTTGTCGGAAACTGTCAGTTGGGCAAAGCCAGTGCCGAACCATTTGGCATAGGGCGCATACTGCCGTTCCAGCAGATAGGCCAAGCGCATCACGTCCCGCACCAAACGCGCCGCAATAATGCGCGAGCCAAGATCATCCCCATTCATCCCGGTGCGCCCGACAAAGGCCTGTTCTTCCCCGATCCGCGCCCATTGCGCGGCGATTTTATAGTGCCACACATCATCGGGCAAATAGGCCAACGCGTCGCGCGCAGCGGTGAGCGTGCCAGCGTCGTCCCGAAACACTGCGCCGCCACAAAACTCCAAGAGCTTTTGTTCAGGAACGCCCAACCAGTCGCTAGCGGTCCAATTGATATCGCCGCGCGCAAAATGATCCTCCAAGCGCCCAGCTAGGGTGTGGACCTCCAGCCCGTGACCCATATCACCAGCAGCCCAACGACGGTTGGCGGGCGGATGCGGGCGCGATCGCCACGCGATAGGCTCGCCATGCAGGCTCTGCGGCGCGTGGGCGATGAAACCGACGACCAACGCGCGCGCATGCGCGTCAAAATCGGCCTCGCTGACGATAATATGGACCCGCGGGCCCCAATTGTGGTCGCGCGACATCTCATCGTCATAGCCCAAGACGTCGGAGCCAAATCCCAACAACGCTGCGGCATAGGGCATGTTCGGCACTCGCTCCGCCAGAAACGGAGCCACCAAGTCCTCATAGAACCGGCGCGATAATGTGATCCCTTGCATGGCATCTCCCTCACCTCATCCAAGCGTCGCGCAGTTCGCACCGGCAGTAAACTGCCAAAAGCATGGCGTCATTTTCTCGCTGCCCGAACGGGTGATGAAAACGATACAAAAATCATACAATACCCCTTCCCGAACACATTGCGCTTGGTTAGGTTGACGTACGTACATCTGGGAGGAGTGCGCTTATGTCGGGCAAGAGCCTGGGTATCGGAATTATCGGTACCGGCAATATTTCGTCGGCCTATTTGAAGGCAATCTTGGGCAAAGATGGCCTATCCGGCTTTCCGGTATTGAACGTGAAGGCCTTGGCTGACGTGCGTCCGGAAGCGGCTCAAGCGCGCGCCAACGAGTTTGGGCTCGCAGCGAAAAGCATTGAAGCGCTGCTCGCCGATCCCGAGATCCAGCTCGTCATTAACCTCACCATTCCAAGGGCCCATGTCGATCTGGGGCTAAAATGCCTCTTCGCTGGCAAGCATGTGTATTCCGAAAAACCCTTCGGCATCACTTTTGAAGAAGGCCAAACCCTTCTCAACGCTGCCAAGAAGGCCGGTCTTCGTATCGGCTCTGCTCCGGATACCTTCTTGGGCGGTTCGCATCAGCAGGCGCGTGCTGTCATCGATAGCGGCGCGCTTGGCACCATCATTGGTGGCACAGCCTATTTCCAATGCCCAGGCCACGAAAGCTGGCATCCAGATCCGGCTTTTTACTATGACATCGGCGGCGGCCCCATGCTCGATATGGGCCCCTATTACATCACCGATCTCGTCAATCTTTTGGGGCCGGTCGAGCGTGTCGTGGGCATGAGCTCGCGCCTCCGCAACGAACGCACAATCACCTCAGCTCCCAAGAACGGTCAAAAAATGCCCGTACTGGTCGACACACACGTCACCGGTTCTTTGGGTTTTGCCAGTGGCGCAATCGTGCAGGTCGCCATGTCCTTTGACGTCGCCGCTCAAAAGCATGTGCCGCTCGAAATCTACGGCACCGAACAGACACTGATTGTCCCAGACCCGAATTTCTTCGGCGGCGAGGTTGAACTGCGCAAACGCGGTCGCGACGAAACCTGGACCAACGTTGCTGTCGAGCAACCTTATGCCGACGGCAATTATCGCTCGCTCGGCGTCGCCGATATGGCGCAAGCCATTTTGGACAATCGCCCACACCGTGCCAATGGCGATCTGGCCCTCCATGTTCTTGAAGTCATGGAAGCCTTTGAAATTTCGGCTCGTGAAAACCGTACCGTCTTCATCAAGACGCCGGTCGAGCGGCCGGAACCTCTAGCGTCCAGCTTGACGAATGGACGGTTAGGGTAGGCAGACTTTTCGTCACTTCACTCCATCTCTCCCAGCCTCAACCCCGGGTTCGCCCGGGGTCTTTTTTTGACCCTTGACGCTAGCCCTTATATGTAACTATAAAAGTTACATGAAGCGTTCCAGTCGTCTCTCCACCGCCCTCCATGCCTTGGTGCATTTGCAGGCGCAGCCAGACAAAACCGTCTCCTCGGCGGATCTGGCGACATGCCTACAAACCAACCCGGTGGTAGTGCGCCGCATTTTGGGAGAGCTGCGGGACGCCGATATCGTGAAGGCCAGCAAGGGACCGACCGGTGGCTGGAGCCTCTCCCGCCCCGCAGGCGAGATCACCTTGCGCGACATTTATCAAGCTTTGGGCGAGCGTCTTCTCGTCCGCACCGAAAGCGATCCGGGCGACTGCTCTTGCGCGATTGTGCGCTCCGTTGACCGGGTCATGCACGAATTTCTTGAAGACGCCGAAACGCTGCTGTCAGCGCGGCTTGCCCGCACTCGTCTCAGCGATTTGGCGACAGAAGCGATAAGCGCCGGGTTCAAGACCCTCTAGCGCTGTCACATTTAACTCTGGAGTTTATCATGGAAGATGTCACCATCATCGGGGGCAGCTTTGCGGGGCTTGCTGCCGCCTTGCAGCTGGGTCGCGGTCGCCGCCAAGTCACCGTGCTCGACACTGGTCTCAATCGCAATCGATACGCCCACGAGGCGCATAATATTTTTGGCTTCGACGGCGTGCCACCGTCGCAGATTCTCGCGACAGCACGGGCACAGCTCGCCACCTATCCCACGGTAAAACTGATTGCGGCCAAGGCCCAAACGGCTTCCGGCGCGCCCGACGCATTCACCGTGACCACAGACGCGGGCGAGACAATCACCAGCCGTCGCCTGCTGCTCGCGTATGGCATTACCGACGAATTCCCAGCCATTCCCGGCTTTGCCGAAGCTTGGGGCAAAACTGTCATCCACTGCCCCTTCTGCCACGGCTATGAAGTGGCCGGGCAGCGTTGGGCCCTACTCTATGCTGGCGCGCCCGCGCTGCATGCTCTGGCGCTGTACCGCGATTGGACTGACCAGTTGACCCTCATTCTCGATGGGCATCAGATCGAGCCCGAAATACGCGATAAAATTTTGGCCTCCGGAATTGCGATAGAAGATGGCAAGTTGAGCGCTATCGATCAGGTCAATGGCACGGTCAAAGCCGTGACGCTGGACAATGGCAAAACGCTCGCTCTCGACGCGCTTTTCGCCCATCCGCGCAACCGCCCTTCAGCCAATCTTCATGAGCAACTGGGTCTGGTCACCAGCGAAACATTTACCGGCTCAATGATCACGGTAGAAGGCATGCAGCAAACCTCCCGCCCGGGCATCTTTGCAGCCGGCGACCTCGCCACCGGCATGCATTCAGTGACCATCTCCACCCACGCCGGCTCCATGGCCGCCATCGGGCTCCAACAATCCATGCTCAAGGGGTTTTAGGGGGAAGGGCCTAGCACTTATAACGATGCTCTCTGTGCCACGCGAGATAGGCGGGGTGCGGCCTATCGCGGCCAAGCACAGGGCCAACCAAACGACCTGTACGATTGATAAGGCCTTCGACACTATCGCGGTCATTCACATGACGGGAGATGACAATCGACAAGTCATCTTCCACCGCGATGAGCCCTCGGTCGAACATCCAGTGGACGGTTCCAGATAGTGCCATGCCGTTATTGACACTGTCGGGACCTTTTTGATCGACCGACCTGATATGAGCAGCTTGCACCTCCGCACGACCGCCGCCATTGATCAATTTCATTCCCGTAATGGCGCAGCGCTTGTCATAGGCTTTCAGGATCAACTGCCTGAAGATCTTATCGCGGCGCCATTTTTTGCCTGAAACAATGACCTGCTCGCGGTCAAACTCTCCAGCAAACGGCGCCTGGTACGCTTCTGCAAATTCGTTCTCGTCCACACTGGCGTAATCTCCGTCATTACGCGGAAGTTCATCGCCTACGCCCCAGAGGCCGCGCTCTCGGATCGCGTCGAAATCAGATTTTGATATTGGACGGACGGCAGACTGCGCGCGACCAGAAATACGTCCTGCATCATTGAGCACCCCGCTCTCGACCACCCCATTAGCGTCCGCAAACGGGACCGAGTTTGGGAATTCCCAATAGCTCCCCGGTTCAATCAGTGCGAGATACATTCCCTCTGCGCTCGGGTCGGAGACAATCTTACTAACTCGAGCAATAGCAAAATAGCCGCGCGAATTGCGCACTTTGGTCGGCTCATAATAGACGATCCAATCGCCTTCAAATTGGGCCGCGCGCTTTAAATAGATAGCCGGAAACTGATACTTCTCCGCTGGCAGGTCATCATATACCGAGTCAGCTCTATGTATGAACACCCCAAATGCCATGCACGCCTCCCCGCGAGGTCCACTACACCCTAAGTATTCATACCAAGCAAGATTTTTGCGACCCGAATTTGCTCCTACCCAGCCCGACCCCGATTTGGCATGTTTCACCCAAACAGCACCGAGCACACCATGTCTGAAAAACTTGCGATCACCATCACCTACTGCACCCAATGCAATTGGATGCTGCGGTCGGCCTGGATGGCGCAGGAACTGCTCTCGACCTTTAGTGACACGTTGGGCTCGGTAACGCTTATCCCCGGCACCGGCGGCATATTTGAGATCCACTTCGGGCAAGATCTCGTCTGGGAGCGCAAGGCCAATGGCGGATTTCCCGATAGTCGCGTGCTCAAGCAAATGGTGCGCGATCGGATTGATCCGGAACGCAGCCTCGGCCATACCGACAGCGTCCGCGCGCCCACAATCGAGGGCTGACCAACAACTTAGCCTGCGCTAGTCTTACGAGGCCGACTCACGGAGGGGACATTTCGTCATGCCACATCGTTTCAATATTACCGGCGCAGCCAACGACCAGTTCAAATTTGATTTCTCCTATAATTCGGAAAAAATCTTCTGGTCCGAAAACTACAAGCAAAAGGCCTCGGCCAAGAGCGCCATTGAAAGCCTGAAGAAAAACGCGCCAGCCGCACCAACGGTCGATCTGTCCAAAGACGAGACCGGCTCGGGCTATCGCTTTGAAATCGTGGCCTCCAAGGACGGCCAGCATTTCGTGCGCTTCGTCGCCTCCAATGGCGAGACCATGGTCCGCACCGAGACCTATACCTCGAAAGCTTCTGCTAAAAACGCGATCAAATCGCTGCAAGAACGCGGCCCAGACGCAGACGTGGCTGAAGCATAGGCTCACACCTGTCACGGACGGAACACTTCTCAGCCCGTGGTAATCGCCACGGGCTTTTCCTTTGGTCAACTTCAGCCCGCGCCTTATTCTTCTCCAAACCCGGCAAGATCAGCCACAGAGCGATAGTCTTTTTCTACGCCCTCCGAGTGGCAGAAGAGAAAAATTTGCTCTAGCTTTGGGCTATTGAAAGGCGGGCATTATGAACGACGTCATTATCCTTGGTGCTGGTATTGTTGGTATTTCAACTGGGATCCATCTGCTGCGTCGCGGCCGAAGCGTCACCATCATTGATAAAAATGACCCGGGCCGCGAGACCTCATTTGGCAATGCCGGCATCATCCAGCGTGAGGGCGTTCGCCCGCACCCTTTCCCACGTGATCTGCACACATTGGCTCAAGTGGGCCTTCATCTCTCCGTTGCGGCTCGCTATGCCCCTCTTGCCTTGCCCAAGCTGGCGCCACCATTGCTCCGCTATTGGTGGGAATCCTCCCCCGAACACTATCGCCGTGTGGTGGAAAATTATGCGCCGCTCATCGGTCGCTCAATTGACGCCCATTCCGATCTAATCAACGCCGCCGGGCCCGATGCAGAAAAGCTCATCAAGCGCGAGGGTTGGTATTTGGCCTTCCGCACGCCCGAAAAACTTCAGGCAGAAGCGGCCAAAGCCAAGCGCGATAACGAGCTGTTTGGTGTCGGGTACAAAGTCGTCGATCACGCCGCACTCAGCGCCATCGAACCTTATGTCACGAGCAAAATCGTCGGCGCTATTCATTGGACAGACCCGTGGACGGTGAGCGACCCGGGTGCCCTCGTGACAGCTTATTTTGAGCTCTTCCGCGCGATGGGTGGCACCTTCATCAAGGGCGCGGCCTCCGACCTTTCCGAGAGTGCAGGCGTGTGGTCGACCAAGGTCAACGGCACGACCGTCACCGGCAAGCAGGCTGTCGTCACGCTCGGCCCATGGGCACCCGATGTGCTCGAACCCTTAGGCTATCGCCTGCCGCTTTTTGTTAAGCGCGGCTACCACATGCATTATACGCTTGAGGGCAA
Organism: Devosia sp. MC521; assembly: GCF_014127105.1. Classification (NCBI taxonomy): domain Bacteria; kingdom Pseudomonadati; phylum Pseudomonadota; class Alphaproteobacteria; order Hyphomicrobiales; family Devosiaceae; genus Devosia; species Devosia sp. MC521. The sequence continues at coordinate 53,487 of NZ_CP059902.1, read as the reverse complement.
TGCCACCCTTGGGCACACACTGCTCGACCCCGAGGTCGGCTACGCTATGGCGCCCATGGCGCGCGGCGTGCGCATCACGACGGGTGCGGAGTTTGCGCTGCGCGATGCAGCACCAACGCCCGTTCAGCTGGCCAAAGCCGACGCCAAAGCGCGTGAAATCTTCCCGCTCGGCGAGCGCGTTGATCCGCAACCCTGGAAGGGCGCGCGCCCCTGCACGCCCGATATGATGCCGATCATTGGCAAAGCTCCACGTCATAACGGGCTTTATGTCGGCATTGGCCACGCTCACCACGGGTTCACCCTCGGCCCAGCAACGGGCGAACTTCTGGCGCAGGCGATGACCGGAGAGCCTACTGCGATCAACATCGCGCCATTCCGCATGGAGCGCTTCCTGCACTAGCGATCGAAAACCAAAAGGGCGACCAACTGGCCGCCCTTTTTACAGTCGAAATTTCTAGCCCTTTGCGAGCAGCTTTTTCAGCTTGCCGATAGCGGTTGCGCCGCCCTCTTCATAGGCAATCGTGCCTTCAAACTCGCCATTGGCATTGATGAGATACACCGATGCGGTGTGGTTCATCGTGTAGTCGCCGTTATCGAGCGGCGACTTTTCGTAGAATGCACCCCAAGCCTTGGCGAACTTGTCGATCTCTTCGAGCGAACCGCTCAAGCCGACAACAGGCTCTGCCCACGACACATAGTCAGCGACCACTTGTGGCGTATCCCGCTCTGGGTCAACGGTCACGAAATAGGCCTTCAAATCCTTCGCCTCAGGGCCAAGAACTTCGTACCAGCTGGTCATTTCCGCCAGAGTTGTCGGGCAAACATCGGGACAATGGGTGAAGCCAAAGAACAGCATGGATGGATTGCCGCTGAGGGAGGCATAAGTGAACTTATCTCCATTCCCGGCTTCGAGCGTATAGTCCCCGGCACCAAAGCTCGCGGTAACGGCAGGCCGATTGGCGTTGTAAACATAAAGTCCGGTCGCAGTCAGAGCGGCGGTGCCAACCAAGGCCCAAAGGAGGACGCGGATGTTTTTCATGCGGGACATTATTCGTGGCTCATATGGCAAGGCGCGCCAGAGGCGGCAGTCGCTGCGATCGGCAGATCAATGGTGATCTCGCCAGCAGTTTCAAAAGTCAGGGTCAGTGGAATGGTTTCGCCCTCCACCAATTGTTCACTCAGGCCCATCAGCATCAGGTGATAGCCACCTGGCTTAAGCTCGACAGTTTCACCTGCCGGAATAACCAGTCCATCGGACAGCTGCTGCATTTTCATGACATCGCCAACCATAGCCATTTCGTGGATCTGGCCTTCATTGGCAACGGGCGAAGAGACCGAAATCAGGCGGTCATCGGCGTCGCCAGAGTTCTGGACGGTGAAGTAGCCACCACCAACTGGTGCCTTGGGCAAGGTCGCGCGGGTAAATGCGCCGGTGATAGTCAGATCGCCAATTTTGGTCTCAGCGTGGGCTTCTGCCGGGGTGGACGTTTCAGCGTCCTTGCTGTGGTCAACGCCATTATGAGCAAAGGCAGGGCCTGCAACGACAAGCGGCAAAGCAAAAAGGGTCGCGCGGAGGGCGGAACGGAACATGGAAATCTCCAGATCAAAGGGGTCTAGTCGGGCACTTGGCCCAAGACGTCAGACCAGAGCTGGAGGCGCGCGCGATTGCCCGAAGTGCGCTGGCAGGGAGCCCGCCGCAACAAGGATTGAAGGAACGAAATTGCCAAGCGCGTGCGCTTCACGCACCACGATCGTGATTGCCGGCGGCAATACGGCCGTCAGCTGCGATTTGGCTACGCCCGCTGCAGGACAGGTCAGCGCTGCCGGGTCAGTTGGATCAGTGTCCCGATCATTGGCGATGGACGAGCAGACCGACCAACTGGCGAGGTTGGAAAAACCGAGCGCATTGAGATCGCGCTGCAAACCAGCGGCGCTGTGCAGCGGCAGCAGCAGCGTCAGCACATACATCGCCAACACCGCCAGAGCGATGCCAGTTTCACGCGCCAATGTATGTCTGCGGTTTGCCATGGCGTCAGCCATAGCCGGAACTGGCGCTAGGCTCAAGCGCGACACGCGATCACGCTTGCGCTAACTTTAGAAACATTCTAAACAATGATTAGAACCATTCTAAACAGTGAACAACGATGCTGAAGCTCTGGCCTGATGCCCGCCGCGATTTTTCATCCCTTTCCGAACGCGAAATTCTCGCACTAGCGATTGCTGCGGAAGAGGAAGATGGGCGTATCTATCTGGAGTTTGCCAGCCGTCTGGGCGAGACCTATCCAGGCTCTGGCGCGCTGTTTGAAGGCATGGCCGCTGAGGAGAACGAACATAGGCGTCGCCTGCTCGATCTGTACCTGACCAAGTTCGGCGAGCATCTGGTGCCCATTCGCCGCGAACACGTTCGTGGCTTTCTCACCCGCAAGCCGATCTGGCTTTTGAGAACTCTGACCCTTGAGCAGGCGCGTCAGCAGGTTTGGGAGATGGAAGAAGCCGCCTTCCGCTTCTACCTCGCCGCTGCCGCGCAGGTGAGCGATGTGTCGACCCGCAAGCTGCTGGGCGATCTGGCACAGGCAGAAAAGGGCCACGCCAAACGCGCCACTGACCTTGACGAGACCCATCTCGGCGCCGACGGGCACGAGAGCGAGAAGAATGAAACCCATCGTCAGTTCCTGCTCACCTATGTCCAGCCCGGCCTTGCTGGCCTGATGGATGGTTCGGTCTCGACCCTGGCCCCGGTCTTTGCCGCCGCCTTCGCCACGGGCGACACGCATCAGACATTTTTGGTTGGTCTTGCCGCAGCCGTTGGCGCGGGCATTTCCATGGGCTTTACCGAGGCAGCGTCTGACGACGGTAAGCTGACCGGGCGTGGCTCGCCGATCAAGCGCGGCTTTGCTGCAGGGATCATGACTGCTGTAGGCGGCCTGGGCCATGCTCTGCCCTATCTCATCGCTGACTTTTGGGTTGCGACCTGGGTGGCAGCAGCCGTCGTTATTCTCGAGCTCTGGGCCATCGCTTACATTCAAAAGCGCTATATGCAGACCCCGTTCTGGCGCGCGGTATTGCAGGTGGTGCTCGGCGGCGCCTTGGTTTTCGCCGCCGGTATTCTCATCGGCAACGCCTAGCGCTGGACAGAATGTGCGCCGCGCAGCAGTCGCCACCACGACAACGCGGCCACACTCAGCGCCAGAGCGATAATCACGAGAGACGGGGTCCACCCCGCCTCTGCGCCAAACAAGACCGCGTGCATGCGACGACCCGGCAAGAAGGTGAATGCGCCCGCAAGCAACAGCGCGCCAATATAGGTGCCCTGCATGCCAGCACGGTGTGCCACCACGTCGCGCTGCACCTTGATCGCCCATAGGGCTTGGCCAATCCCGATATAGGTAACAAGCGTCAGAATGTGGATCGGGCTGAACGGCCCGAACAACCGGCCCTCATGGATGAACAACGAACTGGTGGCCACCACCAGCATCAGCACAACCCAGACCTTGCCCAAGGCCTTGTGCAGGCGCGTCCCCTTGCGACGCCACAGCACCAAGGCGCCCAGCAGGAATGCGGCAATGGCTGCAATGACATGAATTTGGATCACGAGACCAGCATTGAGCAGAGGAGTGAGCGACATGGGAGACCTTGATCTTGCTTGCCTCTTCGCCATGGCTCTATAAGCTCGCCCCGTACAACCTCCATTTCGCCAATGGCCGCTCCCCTACGTGAACCACACCATCCTGCAGTCTACGCTTCGTGAAATGCGCACCCTTGCGGGTGATGCGCGCAGTTGGATAACGCTCACGATCATCGCCTTACTGGTGGGGATGATTGGGCCTTTCGGCTCCTTCGATTTACCGCTTCATATTCGCCTGCCCTATTGGGCGGCAGTGGTCGTCGTCACCGCAATCATTGGCACCGCGACCGCAAGTTTTTTTGAGCTATTGCTCGGCACCCGCTTGCCGCCCGTGCCGCGAGCCCTTGTCGCTGGAAGCATTGCCGGGCTGCCGGTCGTCGCCTGCGTCATCGGTGTCAATCAACTCGCTTTTGGCTGGTCCTTCCCGACCAGAGAAGCTGCGAGTTTAACGCTCTATTGCATAGCAATTTCGGCCGCTGTCACAGTGCTGAGTGCAGTATTCACACCGCGCGAAGCGCCCACTGCCTTGGCCGATGCGACGCCAGCCCTACTCAGCCGCATGCCGCTGCACCAGAGAGGTCGGTTGCTTCACTTGGCTGTGGCTGACCACTATGTTGAGGTCTCCACCGATCGCGGCACAGCCTTGCTGCTGTTGCGCCTGTCCGATGCCATGCGGGAAACTGCCCAAATCGCCGGGCTACAGGTACACCGCTCCCATTGGGTAGCGTTGGATGCTGTCCGCGGGTGTGTCCGGGAAAATGGTAAGCTGCTGCTCGAACTTGAGACAGGGAAGCGCGTGCCGGTTAGCCGGAGCTATACTGACGCTGTCAAAGCGGCAGGCCTCACGCTCTAAATCGCAAAAGGGGGCCAAGTGGCCCCCTCCTGAATTCAAATTAGTGCGACGGCCTTAGTGACCCGCTTTGGCAGCCGCCTTTGCATTGAGCGCTCGCGATTGCTCAGCCCGTTGTTTTTTCGCCTCACGGGCCTTGCGTGCAGCTTCAACTGCCGCGTCACCCATATGCGCCAAGCCACGCTTTGCAGCGAGATCGATCTGGTGCTGACGCTCAGCCGCGGCCTTGCGCTTACCTTCATCGTTGATGCAATGAGAACAGCTTACGCCTTCAACATAGTGCTCATGAGCGCGGTCCTGTTCGGTCAGCGGATGACGGCATGAACGGCAGAGCGTTGCCGTACCGATTTCAAGTCGATGACCAACCGACACGCGCTCGTCGAACACGAAGCACTCCCCGTTAAAGCGGCTGTTCTCTTCCGGCACTTTCTCAAGATATTTGAGGATCCCGCCCTTGAGGTGGAACACCTCTTCAAAACCCTGGCTGAGCATATAGCTCGACGCCTTTTCACACCGGATACCGCCGGTGCAGAACATGGCGACTTTCTTGTGCTGCTTGGGGTCGAGGTTATTGGCGACATAGTCCTTGAACTCGACAAAGCTCTCGGTCTTGGGATCGATGGCCCTCTGGAAGGTGCCGATATCGACTTCGTAATCGTTGCGCGTATCGATCAGGATGACGTCATTACGCTCGATCAGCGCATTCCAGTCTTCTGGCTCAACATAGGTGCCAACCTCACGGTTGGGATCGACCTGCGGCGCGCGAAGGGTGACGATCTCGGGCTTGAGCCGCACTTTCATGCGCAGGAACGGCTCGCTATCGGCAAAAGAATACTTTGCTTCCGCACCAGCCAAACGTGTGCCGAAAGGCCCGGAAACAAACAAATAATCGGATAGCGCGTCGATCGCGTCCGGCGTACCGGCGACAGTGCCATTGATGCCCTCAGGCGCGAGGATCAGCGTCCCCTTAATACCGCGCGCGCAACAAAATTCCGCAAGTTGCGCCTTGATCTCCGCCGCGTCGGGCAGAGAGGCAAACTTGTAGATGGCCAATACCTTGTATGGATGATCTTGCTGGGACACTGTACTATCTGAGCTGGGTGCGGACGTCTTCGTTGACCCGCTCATAGCACCACAAAAGCCCGGCGTCACGGGCAGGCAAGATTTGTTTGGGAGACTGAGATGACCTACCGCGCCGACCCTGCTCGATATGACACGATGCATTATCGTCGTTCGGGCCATTCGGGTCTGAAACTCCCTGTCGTCAGTCTCGGCCTTTGGCAAAATTTTGGCGGCACACGCGACTATCCGAGCGCCATGGAGATTTTGGGCTACGCTTTTGACCAGGGCATTACCCACTTCGACCTAGCCAATAATTATGGCCCGCCAGCAGGCTCGTCAGAAGAGCTCTTTGGGCAGGTCATGACCCGTGACTTCCGCCCTTATCGCGATGAAATGATCATCTCGACCAAGGCTGGCTACAATATGTGGCCAGGCCCTTACGGCGAATTGGGAAGCCGCAAATATATGCTCGCCAGCCTTGATCAGAGCCTTAAGCGCATGGGGCTCGATTATGTCGACATCTTCTATTCGCACCGCTTCGATCCCGAAACGCCACTTGAAGAAACCATGGGCGCGCTGGCGCATGCTGTGAAATCCGGCAAGGCGCTTTACGTCGGCATCTCCTCCTATCCGGAGAAAGAAACCCGAGAAGCCCATCGCATCCTCAAGGACATGGGCGTCGCCACCACTATTCACCAACCCAGCTATTCGATGATCAATCGCTGGATTGAAAACGACAAAACCATCGACGCTTGCGGCGAGTTGGGCATTGGCGTTATCGCCTTCTCGCCGCTTGCGCAGGGCGTGCTCTCCGGCAAATATAATTCGGGCGGTGTGGCGGGCACGCGCGCAGAAAACCCCAATGGGTCGTTGCGCGCCAATCAGATTGAACCGCGCGTTTTGGATGCCGTCGAGAAACTGGGTGAAATTGCCAAGTCCCGCGGTCAGACCATGGTGCAGCTTGCGCTCAGCTGGGTATTGCGCCGCAAGGAGATGACCTCGGCCCTCATCGGCGTGCGTTCGCTTGAGCAGCTCAAGGACAATCTTGGTGTGCTCAATAATATCGACCTGAGCGCCGAAGAGATCGCGGCCATTGATGATGCCACCAAGGGTGGGCAGTTGCAGCACCATCCGCGTCCATAAGAAAAGCCGGCGATAAGCCACCGGAGGATCGCCTTGCCTGAACCATCAGCAAGGCCATCCTCCGGTGCTATGGCGCAAACCCATGCCTCTCACCCGCAGAGGAAGACGCAGTTCTATCAGCAACTGGCTTTACTAGAACACAGTTCTTCTACCTCAACCCAAGCCTGCGCCGTTGAAATGCAAAATCTACCGCTCGTTCACAGCGCACCGGACGCAGTCAGCGATCACAAAGCCGACAGCGACATGTCACTCAATGATCGCTTTAGACTTCAATCTGGCCAATCGATTATTGCGCCCCAATGCGTTCAAATTGCCAATTACAGGCAATTCTAAACCACTAGCTTAGCGCTATATTCAAAAGTTTGATCGGGATAACGGCAAGTTTAATTGCGCCGAGATTTGCGCCGCCACGAGCACAATCGCAGCTAACCACTTATAACAACTTGGTTATTTACGTTCTCGTGAGCGGTATTAACCCAGCCAACATCACCCTCTATGTGAGCGGTCAACGCAACCCTAGATCCATGTTGTGACCCGCGGAATCGGCTGCTTGGCGAGGCCACGCGTCCGCTCGTTTTCGGTGATGAACCATGCAGATTTTTACTTCGCTTCGCCGCGTCGCTGGCATCGCATTGGCTGCTCTAACCTTCGCTCAGCCACTGTCCGCTTATGCCGTAGATTATTCCTCCGTTCGGCAGGCCGGTTGGGAGGACATGTGCATGCGCGGCGACCAGCCCATGAACTTTTGCAGCTCTTTTGCGGGCCCTTCGTCTATCGCCTATTCGCGCGAGCTCGAAGCGACGCTGCAGAGCATCAGCCAGCAGATCAATTCCCGCTACCGCTTTTCGTCCGATAGCCGCGCCTATGGGGTGAGCGACCACTGGACTGTACCGATGCGAGGCGTCGCCGATTGCGAAGACTATGTGCTCGCCAAGATCATGGCACTGAGCGAAGCGGGATATCCGGTTTCGGCAATGCGCATCAAGATTGGCCAGCTGCGCTCGGGCGAATGGCATGCGGTGCTCGGCGTTAAGACCGACAATGGCATCATCACGCTCGACAGCCTCAATGGCTTCTCCAACGGCTACCGCACCATGTTCTATCTCGACATGAATAACACCAGCAGCTGGCGCGTCGCGGCCTAGCTGACCGCGCTCAACATTGTACCCCGGCAACCCTGCCGGGGTTCTCCGCAGGCTTTTACCGCGCAGAGACTAGTCCTCAGTTGGTCAAAGCACTTATTCCACACACCGCATCACATTTGCTAGTTCCACAGCACTAATCATTCCTCATTCAGGAAGATCGTCTTAGCGCAACGTCATATCGAGGAGGGTATGATGGCGTTTCAAAATATCAAAGCCGCGCTAGTGGCTCCTTTATTTGCATTACTAGCAGTATCTCCCAATAGCGCGGAAGAACTGCCGGTCGTTTTCCAATTTACCGACCATCACGAAAGGCTCAGCCTGGAACCAAACGGTACAAGCGCTGAGTTCGTCACGATCCTTGCTGGTGACGCGGTTTACAACATGGGCTGCGCTGGCAATTTCTGTCGCGTCGTGCATTTGCGCACGCGCCTGACTGGCTATGTCCTCAATGACCTGCGCGTCTGGCCCGTAAGGCACAGTGTGCCCAACCAGCCAACGGCAGGCGTCGCGACCGCACATACGGACCTCAACGTCCGCATGCTGCCAACGAGCCTGGCCCCTAAAGTCTACCTCATGCCGAAAGGAACACGGTTTGAGCTGGGCGATTGCATGGACGACTATTGCTTCTCAACCACGGCCGATGGCTTGCAAGGTTGGGTGGCCATGGTGGGATTTACCCGAGATCGCGTCATCGCTCGGCCGCTCGTCAATCCAGACATCCTCACAGCGCCCCTCGTAAAACGGCCTGGCAGCTAATCCCCGAACAAAAAGACCCCGGCGCGTCCGCACCGGGGTCTTTGTCTTCACGGAGCCAAAGGCCCCAAATAACTATTCGTCGCCCATCTTGAGGGCCTTGATGAAGGCTTCCTGCGGGATGTTGACGTTGCCGTATTGGCGCATCTTGGCCTTACCCTTTTTCTGCTTATCCAGCAGTTTGCGCTTACGAGTCGCGTCACCGCCATAGCACTTCGCCGTCACGTCCTTACGCATGGCGCGAACGGTTTCGCGGGCAATAACCTTGCCGCCGATGGCCGCCTGGATCGGGATAACGAACAGGTGCTGCGGGATCAGTTCCTTGAGCTTTTCGCACATCTGACGACCGCGCGATTCAGCCACCGTGCGGTGAACGAGCATGGACAGTGCATCTACCGGTTCAGAATTGACGAGGATCGAAAGCTTTACCAGATCACCTTCGCGATGGTTGTCGAGGTGGTAATCGAAGCTCGCATAGCCCTTCGAGATCGACTTGAGGCGATCGTAGAAGTCGAACACCACTTCGTTGAGCGGCAGGTCATATTCGACCATGGCGCGCGAACCAACGTAGGACAGATTGGTCTGAATGCCGCGTCGATCCTGGCAAAGCTTGAGGATCGAGCCGAGGTATTCGTCAGGCGTGAGAATGGTCGCCTTGATCCATGGCTCGCGGATTTCGGTGATCTTCATCACGTCCGGCATGTCTGCCGGGTTGTGCAGCAGCATGGAGGTGCCGTCGGTCAGCTCCATCTCGTAAACCACGGATGGCGCCGTCGCGATCAGATCGAGATCGAACTCGCGGCTCAGGCGTTCCTGAATGATTTCGAGGTGCAAAAGCCCAAGGAAACCACAGCGGAAGCCGAAACCGAGCGCGGCCGAGGTTTCCATTTCAAACGAGAAGGACGCATCGTTGAGGCGCAGCTTGCCCATGGCAGAGCGCAGCTCGTCAAAGTCCGAGGCATCAACCGGGAAGAGACCGCAGAACACCACGGGCTGCGCCGGACGGAAGTCTGGCAGCGGCTCAGCGGTCGGCTTACGGTCGTCGGTGATGGTATCGCCAACGTTGGTGTCCGCAACTTCCTTGATGGAAGCGGTGAAAACGCCAAGCTCGCCTGGGGTCAGTTCTTTAACTTCAACCAGCTTAGGCGTGTTCACGCCAACGCGGTCGAGATCATAGACGGCGCCAGAGGCCATCATGCGGATGCGCTGGCCCTTCTTCATCACACCATCAATGATGCGAACCAGAACGACAACGCCGAGATAGGTGTCGTACCAACTATCAACCAACAGTGCCTTCAGCGGCGCGTCGATATCGCCCTTCGGCGCTGGCAGACGGGTAACGATGGCTTCCAGAACGCCCTCAATGTTGAGGCCGGTCTTTGCCGAAATTTCAATCGCGTCCGAAGCATCAATGCCGATAACGTCTTCAATCTGCGTCTTTACGCGCGGAATATCCGCTGCGGGCAGATCGACCTTGTTCAGGACAGGGACGATTTCGTGGTTGGCTTCTAACGCATGATAGACGTTGGCGAGCGTCTGCGCTTCCACACCTTGGGAGGCGTCAACGACGAGCAGCGAACCTTCAACCGCCGACATGGAGCGCGAGACTTCATAAGCAAAGTCAACGTGTCCGGGCGTGTCGATAAGGTTGAGAACATAGTCCTCACCATCCTGCGCCTTATAGTTGAGGCGCACGGTCTGTGCCTTGATGGTGATCCCGCGCTCGCGCTCAATCTCCATATTGTCAAGCACCTGCTCCTTCATCTCGCGGGCTTCTAGGCCCCCGGTGAACTGGATCAGGCGATCAGCAAGAGTCGACTTCCCATGGTCGATGTGCGCGACGATGGAGAAATTGCGGATGTTTTTGAGCGGCGTTGTCATGAGCGCGCTGATAGCAGATGCAAACAAGGGCGAGAAGATGGTTTCAGCGCAGTAAAGGTGGGTTTTGCGGCAACTCTTTCGTTAAGTCGACGTTAGCGAGCGATGCAAAGCCCCAGTCTCGCCCTTGTAACGCTCATTCTTCTCTCCGCCGCCAGTCCGGCTCAAGACAATGCGCAAACTGCGCCGGCCCCCTTCGCGTCCCAAATCACTATTCTCAACAACGGCAAGAGCGAACCGACGGCACTCGCAATGCCGACGCCAAGGCCAGAGGTTCGGCCCGTCGCGCCGACCAGCGACCAGCCCACTGAAAAGCCCGAAGAAACAGAGCCCGCCCCCGTGGCCGAACGGGCCTCCTGCCCCGCTTTGAAAAATGGCACGGTGATCGGCGAGATGATCGCCCCGATCTCCGAAGGCCGCTGCGGCACCGCCTCGCCCATTCTGATGACAGGGGTGAAAGTGGGACGGCGCGATATTCCGCTGGCCATGCCAGCAACCGTGACCTGCGGCGTCGCCACCGCCGTCGCCGATTGGGTCGCAGTGCTGGACGCACAAGCCCAAGAACTCACGGACAGCCCGCTCGCCAGCGTCACCTCAGGCGGGTCCATGGTGTGCCGAGCCCGCATTGGCACACGCTCTGGCGGCGTATCGGAGCACAGCTTTGCCAATGCGCTCGACATCCACGGCTTTATCCTCGGCGATGGCCGGGTGATAGACGTTTTAAAAGATTGGCGCCCGAGCGATGCGCTTGAGGGCCAGTTCCTGAGGTTTGCGCAGCAAGCAGCCTGCGAACGCTTCAACACCGTTCTTGGCCCCGATGCCAATGCCGCCCACGCCAATCACTTCCACGTCGACGCGAAATGCCGTGGCGACGATTGCGCGGGGAGATATTGTCAGTAAATCACTCGCACTTGGGGTGGTGCGGCGGCAGATCGGCCCAGTCGCGTGGTTCAGGCTCATCGCAATTAAGCGGCGTCACAAGCTTTTTGAAAAGCAGTTTGAGACGGCGCAGCGCGGGAACAAGAATAGACATTTTGTATCCTTTCACAAAATGAATGACCTTCATTTTGCGCCAACGACTGCACCTATCCAATCGACAAGACCTGCCGCCGAGTATAGAAAAACTATATGATTGCGCAATTTCCTATTCCGCTGAACGCGCTACGGGCCATTGAGATCGTGGCCCGTCTCGGTGCGCTCGCGCCCGCAGCAAATGAGTTGGGCGTCACCGTCGGGGCGGTGAGCCAGCATATTCGCCGCGCAGAAGAGCGATTGGGCGTGACGCTCTTTGCACGCACCAGTGACGGCCTGCGCCCATTGCCAGTCTTGATGGAGATCATGCCGCAACTAAGCTCGGGCTTTGCTGCGCTCGGCGATGCTTTGGCGCAAGTCACGGGCGACGACGATAGCGTGCTCAATCTCACAGTCGGCAGCGTTTTTGCGTCTCGCTGGCTCATCTGGCACATGGGCAATTTTGCGCAAGCGCATTCTGACATCGAGCTGCGCTTGTGCGTCACTGCCGCGATGACCGATCTCAACCGACGCGACATTGATTGCGGGGTGCGGTTTGGATCGGGACAATGGCCTGGTGTCAACGCCACCAAAATCGGCGGCCAGAGTTTCCAGCCGGTCTGTTCCACGGACTTCTGGGCAACACATAAAGATCGGCCCTACGCCGAACTACCGGTCATTATCGATACGACCAGCATGCTCGATTGGCCCAGCTGGTCCAAAGCTGCGGGCAAATCTCCGCTCGCGCATGGGCACGGCCCGGTCATTTCCGACGCCTCGCTAGCCTTCGATGCCGCCCTATCGGGTCAAGGATTATTGCTCGCCGTCGACATGATGACGGATGAGTTGGTGGAAATGGGGCGCTTGGTTCGCCCCTTCCACCGTGCGGCCACCGGCAATAATGCCTATTATCTGGTCACCGCCAAAGGGCGTCGCGAAACACGCAAAATTCGCGCCTTCCGCCAATGGCTCCTGCATGAGATGGGACCGGTGCGCTAGCGCCACGCCTCTGCTCAAACCCACTGAGGGCGAGCGAATTTTCTGAATTCAAGCGGCTCCTGAGCCAAGCGTTTCCTCGCCACATATTTGCAGATTTCGCGCACTCAGCTAGTCTCTCTCCCAGAGACTTGGGAGACACAATTCCATGAAGACGATTTTGACCGGCGCAGCGGTATCTGCACTGGCTTTGGCGCTGAGCGCGCAGAGCTTTGCGGCCGAGCTGCCGAACCTTGATGGCCGCACCATCCATGCGGTGACCGAGAACGCCTATTACCCGCTGAACTTTGCTGATCCGAAGACCGGCGACGGCATTGGCCTTGAATATGATGTCATCAACGAAGTGGCCAAGCGCCTCAATGCCAAGATCGAGTGGGATCTGTCGGCTTGGGACGTGATGATCGAAGCGGTCCGCTCCGGCCAGTTTGACATCGGTGCCGATGGCATCACCATCACCGAAGAGCGTGATGAGGTGATCGACTTCACCGATCCATTCATCACCGTTGAGCAATATCTGCTCGTCCGCGCTGATGAAGAGCGCATCACGGGCGCTGAGAGCTTTGCCGAAAACGCCGATCTCCTCTTTGGCGCGCAGGCAGGCACTTCTTCCTTCTATACCGCGATCTATGACGTGCTTGACGGCGACGAAGCCAATCCGCGCGTCAAAACCTTCGATAGCTTTGGCGCTGCCGTTCAAGCCGTAAAGGCTGGCGACGTCGACGCCATTATCGCCGATCAGGCGGCGGCGACCGGCTATATGGGCGCTGATCCCGGCGCCTTTAAGCAGATTGATGAAACGCTCAAATCCGACCCTCTGGGCTTCATTTTGACCCCACGCTCCGATCTGGTTGAGCCGTTCAATGCCGCCCTCGACAGCATGCGCGAGGATGGCTGGCTCGATGAGCGCATCAACTATTGGTTCTTCGAATACGCCGCCGAATAGTCTGCACGCTCCCGAGCGAGCTTTGACTGAAAAAGGCCCACTCCGGCTTGCCGAGTGGGCCTTTGCTATGCCCTATAGGGCGAAAGAAAATACTGGCGTCTGATGACTTATGAACCCCGCCGCCCCTCTCTTATGAGCCGCACGCCTTGGTGGCTGGTAACCCTTGCCCTGATCTTCGTTCTTGGCTTCTGGGCGATATCGGCCGATCAAACCTATTCGAAAATCTTCGACACGGTGTCGGGTGGCGTGGTCACGACGCTCTGGGTAACGCTGCTCGCCTTTGCCGCAGCAATCGTGCTCGGCCTTTTGGTGGCCTTAGCGCGCACCTCGGGCATTCGGGTCTTGAGCGAGATCGCAACATTTTACGTCGAGTTGATCCGCGGCATTCCCATCCTCGTCTTCCTCTTTTACATCGCCTTCGTTGCCGCCCCAGCTATGGTGTCCGGCTTTAATTGGCTCTTCTCGCCTGTGATCGAGCAGGGCTGGCTCGCTCCGGCCACTGTGCGCGGCTTTGATTTCGTCTGGCGCGCCATCTTCGCGCTCACGGTCTGCTACTCGGCCTTCATCGCCGAGATTTTCCGCGCCGGTATCGAGTCCGTCGACAAGGGCCAGATCGAAGCCGCGCGCGCGCTTGGTCTGTCGCGTTGGAATTGCTTCCGACACATCATCTTCCCGCAGGCGTTCCGCACAGTCCTGCCACCGCTCGGCAATGACTTTGTCTCTATGGTCAAAGATTCCGCGCTGGTCTCGGCCCTCGGCGTTCAGGACATTACCCAGCTGGGCAAGCTGTCCGCCTCGAACAGCTTCCTATTCTTCGAGACCTATAACGTTGTGGCCTTTCTCTATCTGACCATGACGCTGTCGCTTTCGCTGCTGGTGCGATGGCTCGAAAAAGTCATGGACCGACAAAACTTGCGCTAAGGCTCCGCGAAACCTTGTAGCGCGGCAGATCGTTCCCAATCTCATAGAGACACGAATGGAGAAGTTGATGAACGCTATTGCCCGAGTTGCCGTTCTCGCCACTGCTGCGCTTGCCCTGGTCGCCTGTGGGCGTCAATCCGAAGTGGGCAGTGTTGGCGTCGACTGGACAGGCAATGACATCTCGATTGAGGCTGTCGCCGATCCCAATGTGCAAGGCATTGTCTGCCACCTCTCCTATTTCAACCGCTCGTTCATTGACCGCGTGAGTCAGGGCAATTGGTTTGAAGACCCCTCCCATTCCGCCCTCGACTGCAACGCTGTGGGCCCAATCAACATCGGCAACATCCGCACCAGCTCGGGTGGAGAAGAGATTTTCAAACAGAACCGCTCTCTGATTTGGAAGTCGCTCCGCGTCACCCGCATTTACGACAGCGCCAATAACGCCCTCATTTATCTCGCCCACGCGCGCGAAGTGAACCAGGGCTCTGGCAAAATGAGCCTCTCGGTGGTTCCCCTTAACGGGCTTGATGTCACTTGGGAAAATGGCGCTCCAGCCACCACGCCGATGCAGGGCTCCGTCATGATTTCGGGCGACTAGAACGCTCATTTCCTTTTCAGTTTGGTTTGCGCAAGGAACGCATCCAAACCGCCCCGCATTGGCAAAAGCGTTCCCCGCGCCCCCACTTCAATCGGCAATCACGGGCACGATATTCTACAAACAAGCACAGAGCCCATTGCTTGGGCGAAGGAATAGACAATGGCGATCCTGATCGGCGATACCGCACCAGATTTCACCCTCGAAAGCACTGAGGGCACCATCCACTTCCACGACTTCATCGAAGGATCGTGGGCCGTTCTCTTCAGCCACCCGAAGAATTTCACACCGGTCTGCACCACCGAACTGGGCTACACCGCCAAGCTCAAGCCTGAGTTTGAAAAGCGCGGCGTCAAAGTTTTGGGCCTCTCGGTCGATAAGCTCGAAGATCACGCAGGCTGGGCCAGCGACATTGAGGAAACTCAGGGCGCGGCTCTTAACTTCCCGCTTCTGGCTGACACCAAGGGTGAAGTCGCACGCAAGTACGATATGATCCACCCCAATGCGGACAACACCCTCACCGTGCGTTCGGTCTTCGTCATCGGCCCGGACAAGAAGGTGAAGCTGAAAATTGAATACCCAGCGTCAACCGGCCGGAACTTTGATGAAGTCATCCGCGTCATCGACAGTCTCCAGCTCACCGCCAAGCATCAGGTGGCGACGCCGGTCAATTGGAAGAGCGGCGATGACGTGATCATCGTACCTGCTGTCTCCAACGAACAAGCCAAAACCAAATATCCTGAGGGCTGGACGGAACTAAAGCCATATCTGCGCATTGTTCCTCAGCCGAAGAACTAACGGCACCCTGTTTTCTCCCTGACTGACCTTCGGGTGGTGACCTTGTCATCGCCCTTTTTCTTGCGCGTAAGGCCGCGAAATTCGGCCTCTCCCGCCCAAATCACGCCACAAATGCAGGGGCTTTGGCGCCTGCAAGGGCTTTTTCCACATTCTCCACGGGCTATATCCGGAGAAAAATGCCACCTTATCGGGAACCGTTGCACATTTCCCACAGGGAGAAAATGAATCCGGATTCAGTTCTTCAACTTGCTCCAGATCAGCAATCGAGAAAAAAGCTGAGATTCTGAATCTCTAAATCAGCCGATCGCTAGACTCGCAACTTTGCGTGAAACCCGCGTGAATGCGCCAAATTCGCCCATTCAGGACCCCCAATTACCCAAGTGTGGCAACTTGCCCACAATCTTGTCCGCGCCACGGGGTAGTTAGTCGGCAACGACAACTACTGCGAGCTCTAGATCATTGACTAAGAAAGTCCTCATTGTTGCTGCCTCGGCTGCGGCACTCTTCGCCTTCGTCCCAGCAGCCTACGCCCAATGCGGCGGCGCCTCTTGGTACGGACCTGGCTTCCACGGCAAAACTGCTGCTTCTGGCCAAGTGTTCAACGAAAATGCAATGACCGCTGCGCACCGCACGCTTCCATTTGGAACCGTCGTGGAAGTTGAAGATCAACGCACCGGCAAATCAATCGAAGTCACCATCAACGACCGTGGTCCGTTCCATGGCAAGCGCATCATCGATCTGTCCAAGGCTGCAGCAAGCGCTCTTGGCTTTAAGAACGCTGGTGTTACTTCGGTTTGCATCGCGCAAAAATGACCGTCTCTGAGGGCTGAGACGTTCAGGCCGCCTCCGGGCGGCCTTTTTCTTGCGCGCCTCGAAATCGATATAATTTCGGCCGCCAACTATTCTCTCAGTGATCTGCTTGGCCTAGCTTAGCTCAACTTCGAGTTCGAGCACTTTGACCATGCGATTCGGCCTAAGCCTGCCGCCCCAGATTTCCGTCTTCGGGGCATTTTTTGTATATTCCTTTTGCATGGGCAGCATGTTTCCCCGACTGCCCGATATTCGCTCTGCCATGAATGTCGCTGAGGGCATGCTCGGCTTGGCCCTTATCGGCTCCGCTGTTGGCACGCTGATCTCACTGACCTTCGCAGGCCCGGTCATCGAAAAATATGGCCATAAGCGCGTGCTCTTGATCGCCATTCCCCTACTTTCGGTGCTCTACGCCGCCTCCATGTGGGCCCAGACACCACTGGCGTTCTTCTTGTTGCTCGTGCCGGTGGGCCTCACCATTGGCGCCATTGAGATTATCATCAATATCGAGGCCGATCGCGTCGAGCATCTGATCGGCCGTCGGATTATGAACCGCGCCCACGGCTTCTGGAGCCTTGGGTTCTTTGCCGCTGGCATTGTCGGAGCCACCGTTGCGCAAACCGGCCTATCGCCTCAGCTACATCTGATGCTGATGGTTCCCGTGGTGCTGGTCGCGACCTTGCTGCTCTTGGGTCAATTCAAGGCTGCTCCCCATCGCCAGACCAGCGCGGAGAGCGGACCAAAGTTTGCACGCCCGACGATGACCATTATGGCTCTGGTCGGCGTCTGCCTTTCGGCCATGCTGATGGAAGGCGCGGGCATTGATTGGTCTGCGATCTATATGAAGGACCTGTTTGGTGTTGAGCCGTTCTGGGCCGGCATAGCCGTTGCCTTTGTGGCGGGCAGCCAGGCTGCGACCCGTTTCGTCGCCGATAGCTTTGTTGAACGCTATAGCCCGGTTCGGGTCGCCCGCGTTCTGCTGACCATATTGCTCATCGGCACCCTCATCGTCTTCTGGGCTCCATCGGCAATCGCCTCCTATCTCGGCTTTGCTCTGATTGGTGTCGGCTCCTCAGCACTGTTCCCACTGGCCATGTCGGCCGCCGCGCAGCAAACCGACCGCCCCGCGGCGATCAATGTTGCAGCTCTCGCCCAGTTCTCCTTTACAGCCTTCTTGCTTGGCCCACCGCTTCTTGGCTTCATCGCCGAGCATTGGGGCATTCAGTGGACGTTCGGTGTGGGCCTGCCCCTAATCCTGATCAGCCTCCTCACCTCTCACGTTCTGGCGCCTAAGCCCGTTTCTACGACTGTTCCCCGATGATCGCTCCACAACACCGCATCTACGCCAGCTTCTTCTTCTTTGCGCTGACAACGGGCGCGCTGATGGCGCGCCTGCCAGACCTTCAAACCCAGTTTGGCCTTTCCGAGGGCCAGCTCGGCTTGACCATGATCGGCATGGCAATCGGCTCGCTCCTGTCCTTGACCTTTGGCGCGCCGATCATCGAGAAAATGGGCTTCCGCACCACGGCCTTCATCACGGTTTTGGGACCATCATTGCTGTTCGCAACCATTCCTTGGTTGCCCTCCGCACCCTTCATGTTTGCGGTTCTGTTCTTGGCCGGCATTTGTTCAGGCGCGTTGGAGATAAACCTCAACGTCGAAATCGACCGCCTCGAAACGCAAACCGGCGGGCGATTTATGAACCGGGCCCACGGCTTTTGGAGCGTCGGGTTTTTCGTCACCGCACTGTTTGGTGCGATGATCCGTCAATCGGGTCTCACCACCAATTGGCACCTGCTGGCGATTGCCATCATCGTTGTCGCCATTGCTGGCTGGTTGATCTACGGCGCAACAAACGCCCCAAAGCCGGTCCGCGCTACCGATGGCGACACCCACAAGTTCGCCTTCCCAACCCTTGGCCTGCTGCCCCTTTGCCTCATCGGCTTTGCCGCCTTCTTGGTTGAAGGCGCGGGCATCGATTGGTCGGCGATCTATATGCGCGACGTCTTTGCTGTTGAGCCATTCGTCGGCGGCATGAGCCTCACCATCTTCGCATTCTTTATGGCCCTCGTCCGCCTTACCGCTGACCCCGTCGTCGCGCGTTATGGTCCACGCAATGTCGCCATGGTCATGCTGGCAGTCGCAAGCCTTGGCGCAACTTTGGTTTGGCTCGCACCAAACTCCGAGCTCGCCCTTCTTGGCTTTGCGCTCATGGGTGCAGGCTGCTCGTCTGTTTATCCACTCGCTGTGTCCGCTGCCGCGCAGCGCACCGATCGTCCGGCGGCCGTCAACGTGGCGGCGCTTGGTCAGGTGAGCTTTGTGGTGTTCTTCCTCGCGCCGCCGCTGCTCGGCTTTGTTGCGGAATTCTTCGGCATTCGCGCCTCCTACATGGTCTGCCTACCGCTCCTCATTGCAGGTCTTTGGGCGTCGAGCTTTGCGCTCGGCGGCAAACACAGTTCTGCCAAACCGGCAGGGTAAGCGCAGGGCATGAGTGACGAGCTGCCCGCCATTGTTGACCTCCGGCAATCCGCAACAGCCCTGCGCGTTCAGCGCGGGGTTATGCGGATGCTGCGGGAGCGACATGATATGGCGTGTTATGCTGAGGTCGCTCTCAACAATGGGCGGCGTGCCGATGTGCTCGCCGTCGGTCCCAAAGGCGAGATTTGGATCATCGAGATCAAATCGAGCCTGATCGATTTTCAGGTCGACCGGAAATGGCCCGAGTACCGCGAATTTTCTGATAAATTCTTCTTCGCCAAGCCACCGGAACTCGACAGCGAGATTTTTCCGGAGAGCGAAGGTCTCATCGTGGCCGATGGCCATGATGGCGCAATTCTGCGGGACAGCCCGGATACCCCGCTTCCGCCCGCACGCCGTAAGGCAATGATGCTCAAACTGGCGCGCTTGGGCGCGAACCGGATCCATGCCTTGATGGACCCGGGTCCGCGATTGGATGGGGTCTAGAGGTTAAAGACGCGCCGGGGCTGGAACTGACCAAAGGCCACTCCGCCCGTAGCGATAACCTTGCCCTTAAAGCTGACCCAGCATTCGTCCATGTTTACCGGCGCATTAGCGCCCGTCAGCAGAACCGCATTGCCATGCTGCACAGCTGTTGCTTGCAAAGCGTCGAGACGGATCTCGGGAACATCAACCAGCGCCGCATGTACGGGCTTGAGCAGCGCATCGCGCACCTCGCCCGCTTCCGCTGCTTCCAGCTCTTCGAGCGTCACTGCGTCAGCGTCGGTGAAAGGACCAACCTGCGCACGATGAAGCGTTGTCACATGGCCGACGGTGCCGAGTGCTTCGGCAATGTCACGCGCCAAAGAGCGCACATAAGTACCCTTGCCGCAGGTGACTTCCAGAACCGTTTCGCTATCGCCATGCGACACGATGTTGATCGCGTCCACTTCAATTGGGCGAGCCGCCAGTTCGACCTCTTCACCTGCGCGCGCAAGATCATAGGCACGCTCGCCATCGACCTTAATCGCCGAAAATATCGGCGGGCGCTGCATGATGAGGCCGGTGAACTGTGGCAGCACCGCTTCAAGCGCAGCCTGATCAGCGCGCACGTCCGAGGTGGCGATCACTTCGCCTTCAGTGTCATCCGTGGTTGTGGCTTTGCCCCAACCGATGGTGAACCGATAGACCTTGGTCCCGTCCTGCACCTGCGGCACAGCCTTGGTGGCTTCACCCAAGGCAATCGGCAGAATGCCGGTCGCGAGCGGATCAAGGGTACCGGCGTGGCCGCCCTTGGCTGCAGACAATAACCAACGCACCTTGCCAACGGCCTGGGTGGAGGTGAAGTCATATGGCTTGTTGAGCACGATCCACCCGGAGATGGCACGCTTCTTCGACTTGGCTTGCGTCAAGGCTTAGTCTTCGCTGTCGTCAGAATTGTCTTCGAGATCGCGCTTTACGCGGTCAGAGCGCAGCAGCGCATCGATGCGCCCGGCTTCTTCGAAGGTCTCGTCCACGTGGAAACGAATGTCCGGAGCGAACTTGAGGTTCAGCTGCGGCGCGATGCGTCCGCGGACAAATTTCTTGTGGCGGTTCAGTGCGTCAACGATTTCTTGCGCGTGCAAGCCACCGAGCGGCATGACATAGGCGTTCGCGAGCTTGAGATCGTTCGACATACGCACTTCTGGCACGGTCACGACTGTGCCAACCAGAGCTTCGTCTTCAATCTCGCCGCGCGCGAGCACGTCCGCCATTGCGTGGCGCACCAGTTCCCCAACGCGCAGCTGGCGCTGGCTCGGGCCTGAGGGCTTGTTGTCTTTCTTCATAAGCGTTGCGATAGGCCCTTGCGGGCTTCTCGTCAATCCGCTCGCAGCAGCGATACCTGTTCCTTGAGCTGGGCAATTCGCGCTTCGATCTCGTCGGGCGAGATCGGCCAAGTGTCGCTCTTGCTCGCATCAAAGCGCGGCGTGCGCCACTCTTGATAGACCATGCCGATGCCCACTTCAGAGCGATAAAAGCCCATGATCATCACTTCGCCTTCGCCGACAAAGTCGATGATGTGATCGGCATAGGCGCCGCAGACATAGCCCAGGGGCGGCAGAACATCGCCTTCGTCCGGCTCCAGCTGGAACAGCGCGATCGTGTCCGGATCGCACCCCTGCGCATACACATTGATCACCGAGGTGCGAAAATCTTGCAGGCTCATGCTGGCGCGCGTGCTCAGACGCGCCCCATACATGGTGGTCCAGAATTTTTCATTCTCGCCCGCGCGATAGAGTTCCAAATGCGCTTGGCTGTCGTCCTCGGAATAGCGTGCGAGGGCCTTATCGCTCAATTCGACGAGGCTTTTGGTATCCGCCGCCCAATCCGGCATAGGCATGACCAAGCGTTGCCCCAAGGCATCCAGCGCCAGCTGGCCGTCGACTTCGCTGAGAGGGGCATCACCCAGACCCTGCGCATAAACGGGCGCAACAAACAGCAAACACACGGCAATTAAGGGGCGTCTCAACGGCATACTCCTCGCCTACGCAGCAGTTCCAAGCGCGGCTCTTGAGTAGTCAACGAGCCACTAGCGTAGTCGTTGCAGAGTTATGGCCCCGCGAACTTGCATGCAAGCAGCAGAACAAATTCTGATTGACGCAACGTTAGTGCTGCGTCCGATGCGCAACAGTTTTCAAGCGCCCCGCGACAATCGCGGGCCTAAGCTTTCGGGCAAAAGGCGATGGGGAGGCTGATGACCATCCATAAAGGTGCGGATATTGACGATCACGGCCTCGCCCATTTCGACACGGGCTTCGAGCGTTGCTGACGCCATGTGCCCGGTGAGCACAACGCGATTGTCCTGCGCCAACTCCAGCAGTCGCGGGTTGATGCCAAAACGGTTGTCGAAAACATCGAGCGCCGCGCCTGCCAAATGCCCGGCCTCCAGCCGCTCGATCAGCGCGGTTTCTTCAATCAATTCGGGGCGGCTGACATTGACCACATAGGCCCCCGGCTTCATCGCCGCGAGACGTTGCTCGGACAAAATCCCATTGGTGTCCCGGGTTAATGGCGTGTGCAGGGAGACAATGTCCACCTCGGCCAACATGGCATCGAGATCATCCCAATAGGTCGCATCGAGCGGCGCTTCCACCGCTGGAGGACGCCGATTGCGGGAATAGTAATGGATCGAAAGCCCAAAGGCCTTGGCCCGCTGCGCCACCGCCGTGCCAATGCGCCCCATGCCGACAATACCCAAGGCTTTGCCGCGCAAGCGATGGCCAAGCATGGATGTTGGGGACCAGCCCGCCCAGGCGCGGTCGCGCAGAAGGATTTGAGTGCCCTCGACCAAGCGCCGCGGCAGGGCCAGCATCAACGCCATCGCCATATCAGCCGTATCTTCAGTGAGCACGCTGGGCGTATTGGTCACCGTAATACCAGCGGCCCAAGCGGCCTCAAGGTCAATATTGTCAACTCCATTGCCAAACTGGGCGATCAACCGAACGCTGGTTGGGAGTTGGGCAATGAGCGACGCGTCAATCCGGTCGGTGATGGTGGACACCAACACATCCTTACCCGCGAGGCCGAACACGATGTCCGCCCCGCTCAAGGCGTCATCCGCTTCGTTGACATCGGTCTCAAACAAGGTGGCCATGCGCGCTTCAATCGTCGCAGGCAGCCGCCGAGTGACCAAAATCTTGGGTTTTGTTGATGTCATTCGTACCAGTCGGGCCCGATCACGTCTGCTTGGATTGAGCCAAGGTTCAGTGACCATTAAGGATCATGGGCTAGTGATAGGGCAATTCCGAACTGTCTGCAAAGTGATGTTGTTAGTGTCAGCCCTCGCGGGTCGCCTGCGCCCTATTCTTTTTACCGTCCTATCGCTGTGTGCAGTCCCCGTATTGTCCCCTGTCCCAAGCTTGGCGCAGGACAATCCGAGCGGTCTACCACTGCCCCGTTTCGTCACCACGCGCTCCAACCCGATCAACGTGCGCGTTGGCCCCGGCACCAAATACGAAGTCGCGTGGAACTATCTGGTATCGGGCGTTCCGGTCGAGATCATCCAAGAGTTCGACACTTGGCGTAAAATCCGCGATGCCGATGGCGAAGAGGGCTGGATTCACCAGAACCTTTTGTCCGGCAATCGTGCGGGCTACGCGCAGCCTCTGCTTGCCAATGGCGACGTGCTGATGCGCGCCAATCGCTCAGCCGAATCGGCTCCGCGCGCTCACCTCAAGGCGGGCGTGCGCGTCTCGGTCAGTGAGTGTGATGGGCAATGGTGTCAGGTGTCGGCCGGCCATCCCGGCGAACGCGCCAGCTATAATGGTTGGGTCAAGCAGGAAGAACTTTGGGGCGTTTATCCCAACGAAGTCTTCGACTAATCCCGCGCATCAAGCTCTGCCACCGCATCGTCGCGCTGCCGCTTTAGGCGCAAGGCGTCGTCCTGTTTGGGGCAAGAGGCACAATAGGCGTCTGGGAAGGCGAGATAATCAAGGCAGCAGCCCTTGCGGGCGGTAATCACCACCTGCCGCCCGTCAGCCAGATCGAGCGTTTCCAGCCCGCCCTGGCCCTTGAGCCCCATGGCCTCAAACCATAACGCGCAATAGCGATACTGCTCGGCAATGTTGGTTTCGGGCCGATAGTCGCCGAGCCGGATCATCAGGGAGAGCATGCGATCGGCCAAGAGGCGCAGCGCGGGCACGCGCTTAAGCTTGGTCACCGTATTGATCTCAGCCAAGGCGACATCGGCTAAGCCGCGCAGCTGTCGCCCGGCGTGCTCGATCATTTCTTCAAGACCACCCGAGAATTGTGGCGCTGGCACCAAGCGATAGCCATTGATGTCGTTGTTTTGGCGCGCCTGCGACAGCAGAGCCATATTGGGCACCGAGCCCACCACATGAGCGCCCAGCACAGCGAGATAGGCGGGTTGCCACATGACATTGGTCCAAAGCCGCACCGCGTAGAAGGGCTGTCCGGCGTTCGGGAACGAAAGCGCCAATTGCGCGTTCATATGCTGGAGGAAATCTACGTTATTGCCGCCCATCTGATACCAATTCGGTAAAGGGCCACCCGGTGCGCCTTTTAAAAATCCCGAGACGGTATCAGCGGTCGAGATAAAGCGCGTCAGCGCAATATCATCGGCGGAGGGGGCAAAAAGAAAGTTGCGCGTCAAGTCAGACTCTCCTGTTGGCTCTACCTAGCCTTTGATGGTGGCCTTGGAAAGGCACGTTGTGCGCGAATTTTAATACGTAGAAATCCCAATAGTATTTGGACGTTTGCTTTAACGGTTCAGTAGCGTGAGCGGATCAACCTAATGTTTTTAGGGTGTTAGCTGCGGAGGCATGCGTGTTTAGAGCCTATGCAAAACTACGTAGAAACTCTGATGGCGCGGCGGCGGTTGAGTTCGCCATCCTCACGCCGGTGTTTTTACTACTGCTCACTGGCATGCTCGCCTACGGAATTTACTTCGGCGCATCGCTGAGCCTGCAACAATTGGCAGCCGACGCGGCACGCACCTCAATTGCAGGGATCAACGATACCGAGCGGCGCAATCTGGTTGAGCGCTTTTTGATCAAAAATGCTGGGGCCTATATCCTTCTGAACACCTCCACAATCGCGCATGATTTTGAGATCACCCGCAAGGACGCCAACCAGTTTGCCGTCACCCTGACCTATGACGCTTCCGATCTACCGATCTGGAACCTCTACGTTCCGCTCCCCTTGCCGAGCAAAATAATCGAGCATCAGGCGACCATTCGTAACGGCGGCATCTAAATGCTGTCCCGGTTTTGGCGCGACACTTCGGCAAACATGGGCATTATGTTTGCTGTCGCCATTACCCTAGGGCTCTTGGCCTCCACCTTAGTGGTCGATGCCGGGTCGCTTTATTATGAGCGTCGCCAGATGCAATCGGCGGTCGATCTGGCCGCAATCGCTGCGGCCTCCGACGTCTCCAAAGCGCAGTTTCTCGCGCACCAGACCCTCGTCGACTCCGGCCAGCTGGCACCCGGCTCCACGGCGGGGCTGACCGTCACTCTCGGGCGCTATGACACCACCATCACCGACCCCGCCAAACGCTTCGTTGCTGACACTCAGCCCTATAATGCTGTCGATGTCTCCTTTGCGAAAAAGGGGACGCTCTTCTTCGGTCAGAGCCTGATTGCGCCCCCGGAGCTAAAAGTTTCCGGAGCCGCGACGCGCATTCCTGAAGCCTCGTTCTATGTCGGCTCCCGACTGGCGAGCCTTAATGATGGCCTTGCCAACGCGCTGCTCGGCGCACTGCTCGGCACCAATGTATCGCTCAAAGTTGCCGACTACAATTCGCTGATCGGCGCGCGCATAGAACTCCTGAACTTCCTTGATCAGCTCGCCCAAGAGATGGACGCCGATGTCGGCACCTATTCCGACCTCCTAAAAATGAACGCGACCGCCGGGCAATTGTCCCGAGCGCTGACGCAGACCGCCAATGGCCTCACCAAATCGGCGTTAGATGTTCTGAACAAACAGCCTCGCGCTTCTGGCGAGGACGGCAGCACTGTGCCTTTAAACAAACTCATCTCTGTCGGGCGCATGGCCAATATGGCGTTGGGCGATGCGCGCGGCGTGGCGGGACTACAGCTGTCCGCGATGGAGCTGCTGGGGGCCGCTGCCTCGGTGAGCAATGGCGCGCGCATGATCGACCTTGGGCTCAATGCCGGCGTTCCCGGTCTTGCCTCATTGCATCTCGCCTTGGCGGTTGGAGACCCACCCAACACAGTGCCGTGGTTCCAGTTCGGCCCCGCCTCGACTATTGCGCGCACAGCGCAAATCCGACTCTACCTCAAAGCCGAGCTTTTGGGGGGCTTGGGCCTTTTAGGGGCCACCGTTAGTCTACCGCTTTGGATCGACGTCGCTTACGCCGAAGCCCAATTGAGCTCGCTCTCCTGCCCCAGCTCCGCCGCCCCCAAGGGTGCCGCTGTGCTTCATGTGACACCCGGCATCGCCCATGTTGGCATGTCTGACCTGCCGCAAAGCCAGATATTGGACCTCACCAAAAAGCCCGTGGCGAAGTGGACGAAGATGATCGACGTTTTGCTGCTGAGTGTCAGTGGAAGGATCGATCTCGCCGTGGGCCAAACCAAGTCCATACCGCTGAGTTTTTCGTCCTCCGAGATTGCCAACGGCACGATTAAATCCGCCAAGACCAGCACCATCGTCGGCTCACTGGGCACAGCCATTCTGACGGGCTTAGAATTACGTGTGGATCAACTCCCGCTCTTGGGGGTTGTAGACGTAGTAACAGGCCTTGTGAGAACGCTTATCATGCCCTTAGCCCCAACACTGGACATGACCATAGATGGGCTTTTATCTTTGCTCGGTGTCAAACTGGGCGAGGCAGATGTCAAAGTGCTCGGCGTGCGGTGTGCCGCCCCAACCCTGATCCTCTAAACGCCTAGGCTTTCCTCATCCTCTAAGCAATCGCCCCCTCATCACATGACGATGGTGTCGCGTTCGATACATAACTGGACCGCTGCATGGCGCAGCTCTGAGCCGAAAGACAATTCTTGATGACAACGACGAGCGTCGCCCCTGTGCCAATCGTGTCGGCACGCGGCCTGAAGAAATCCTTCGGTGGGCGAGAAATTCTGCACGGTCTAGATTTCGACATCCCGCCGGGCCGCATCTATGGCTTGATCGGGCACAATGGCGCGGGCAAGACCACGACGCTCAACGCCATGCTGGGCCTGACCAGCTATCAGGGCAAGATGACCGTCTTGGGTCAGGCCCCCTTCGCTCACCGCGCGCGTCTGATGCAGGACGTTGCCTTTATTTCCGATGTGGCGAGCCTGCCGCGCTTCTTGCGCGTGCGCGAGCTCTTCACCATGCTCAGCGACATCCACCCCAAATTCAGCGTTGAGAAGGCCAAGAGCTTTCTTGAGGGCACGGACGTCAAACCGGACGCAAAAATCAAAGCCCTCTCAAAGGGCATGCTGGCGCAGCTCCACCTAGCTGTCGTTATGGCGATTGATGCCAAGCTCTTGGTGCTCGATGAACCAACCCTTGGCCTCGACATCACCTACCGCAAGCGGTTCTACAAGCGCCTGCTGGAAGACTATATGACCGGCGAACGCACGTTGATCATCACCACCCATCAGGTGGATGAGATCGAATTCATGCTCACCGACCTCATTTTTATCCGAGACGGCTCCATTATTTTGGATGCGCCCATGGATGCGGTCTCAACCCGTTTCGCCCAACTGGTGCTCAGCGATCCTGCCCATCAAGACGCCGCCCGCGCGCTCAATCCTGTGTATGAGGAAACCCGCTTTGGCCAGACTGTCATGATTTTTGATGGCATCGGTGCCGATCGTCTTGAACCCTATGGCCGACTGTCCGCCCCAACCATTTCCGATCTCTTCGTTGCCATGATGGAACGACCCACCACCAGTGTGGGAGGCGCAAAATGAAGAGTTTTGTAGCCCTCATCCGCCGCGAGTTTCTCGAACACAAGGGCGCGTTCTTCTACGCCCCGCTCGGGCTCGTTGCCGTTGTTTTGGCACTCGCGCTTTTTGCCTTTGGCGTTAATCGCGTCGACTTTACCACAACTGGCCAATTGGCCACGGTCGTGCCCACTTGGGTGTTTGAAGCCAGCTATGCGGGCCTGGCTGGCGCTTGGCTGCTGTACCTCGCCTTCGTGCTGTTCTTCTATTGCGCTGATGGCTTTGCGGCCGACAAGCGCAACAATGCCATGTTGTTTTGGAAGTCCATGCCGGTATCGGACTTCAAGGTTTTGATGTCCAAGCTGACCGCAGCCATCACGCTCTTGCCCGGTACGGTTTTTGCGGTCGCGCTCATCAGCCTCGCGCTGCTCTACGGCGTCGCCTATGTCGCCAGCATGGCCGCAGGCTTGGGCTCTGGGGAATTGCTGAGCGCGATTGTCGGCAGTTTTGGCCAGATGAGCCTCCTCTTCCTTGCCGTCGTCGCAGCGGGCCTCCTTTGGTATCTGCCCTATATGGCTCTCGTTGGGTCTATGGCCACCGCTGTGGGACGCTGGGCGATCCCTCTGTCGTTCTTTGTGCCGGCCCTCATCTCATCGGTTGAGTGGGTCGCCTTGGGCGGGCCCCATCCCTTTGCGACCCGCACTTGGGAGTTCCTCAACGCGCGCTCGCAATTGCCTATCGACACCGACTATGTCGGCTCGGTGCTAGATGGCGCATCCAATTGGAACACGGGTGAATTCACCACCCACTTCCTCTCCACCTATGATTGGCTGCAAGCGGGCATTGGTGTCGTTGTTGCCATCGTTCTCATGGTGGCGGCGTCCGAATATCGCCGACGCTCTGCAGCGAACTAAACCAGCATCACCGGGCGGAGACCATCTGCCCGGTTCAACCGCTCCATCAAACATGCTAGAGCGCGGCAAACAAACTTGCTGAGGCGCTATGACCCTGCCCACGATCGTCAGTTTTTGGCATGGCCCGCTCAGCTGGCTGGAGCACCTCTCCATCATCTCCTTCCGCCGCCGCGGCCATCCGGTTTCGGTCTATTCCTATGAACGGGTCGAGAACCTGCCCGAAGGCGCGGTGTGGCACGATGCCAATGAAGTCCTGCCGCAAGAAAAGCTGGTGTTCTACAAAGGCCGCGGCACGCCGGGCGTCTTCTCCGATCATTTCCGCTACGCCGCTCTCAAAGCGGGCCTCGGCATCTATTCAGATCTCGACATCTATTGCGTCCGCGCCATCGAGGGGCCGCCAGACTATCTCTTCGCCTGGGAGCGCCCGGGCTCGATCAATGGCGCGGTGTTGCACATCCCAGCCGACGCGCCGCTGCTGGCCGATCTGATGACCATCTTTACGCAGGAAAAGCGTCCACTCTTGGAGCCTCACCTGCCGCCCCTGCGCCGCTACGAAGTGGCCATTCGCCGCCTTTTAGGCGATCGGGTCACCCCTGAGCACATGCAATATGGCGCGACCGGCCCGATGGCCCTGACCTATTACGTCCAAAAGCATGGCTTTAAGGATCAGGTACGCTCTGCCGCAACTTTCTATCCCGTGCCCTATGAAGGCATTCCCGAGCTGATCAAGGCGGGGTCGAGCCTCGCATCGTCAGTAACCCCCGAAACCTTGGGCATTCATATCTGGCGCAGTCAGCTGACCAATCGCGGTCGCGGCGACATGCCTCTTCCTGAAGCAGGAAGCGCCCTTGCGCAGCTTTGCGCGGCCGAGAACTTCGACCCCAGCAGCGTCTAGGCCTCAGCCAATCCGCAGCGTCTTCTTCCACCACCGCTTCCAACGGTGCTTGGCAAAGCGATAAAACAGCTCATTGGTCATGACATGGCGATAGAGGCGGGCAAAGGCGACAGTGCGGACTAGACCCGCAAGCGTGCCCCACGGCTTCATATCGCCCGTGTAGTGAACAATGGCAGGATCAAAGCTTTCGTGGACCACGCGCGCGTCAATAAGGTTCCAGCGCCAATTGAGGCGCTGCCACTTGCCCTTAAAAATGAGGTTGAGCAGATCCTGGTCGTAGTAAATGCGCTGCATAACCCCTGTGGCGTAAGCCTCTTCCATCCGAGCAAGAATGTCCGCCTCACGCCATTTGGTAATGTCGATCAGGACCATGCCCGCGTTGAAGTAGTAATCCGCCGGATTAAAAATGTCGCGATTGCCCAAGAGATCGCGACCGCCGGTGATCAGTGCACCCGCGGTATCGCGTACTGCAGCGATGGAATTACCCTCTAGATCGAGATCAAAAAGGTAGCGTACGTCATCGCGTACCATCATATCGCAATCGAGATACAGAATGCGCTCGACGTCCGGGCCAACGAGCTTATCGATCATCAATCGAGCATAGACGATGTTGGAGAGACGCTTGTTCTCCGGCATGCGGGTCGCAATGTCTCGGAAAAGGTCGGATTGATCGAGATCATACCAGCGCAACTCGACGGCAAACTCTTTTCGTATTGCCTCAAGGTCGGCCTTATGGCTCGGGCTCAGCGTACGGTGGCAGAGGTGAAAAACCAGCTCTTCAGGTGTCTGTGTAAATAAACAAACCGACCGCATGGTTGCGAAGGCTGGGGCCCAGAAATTCTCGTCAAATGTCAGGGCAATGTGCATAGCCATCGTTCATTCCATCCGCTTTTGCGCTTGCCTATGGCTGTTCACCAATAGGTATTCCGCTGTCAACTGCGCCTTAACGCCCAATACCCAATCGCTTTAGCCACCAACGCTTCCAGCGATGGCGCGCGAAACGATAGAAAAGCTCATTGGTCATGACGTGGCGATACCAACGCGCATAAGCCGTCGAGCGCATAATGCCCGCTCGCAGTGCCCAAGGCTTCGTCGCGTAAGTGAAATGCAAAATTGCCGGATCGAGGGCCTCGTGTGCCGGGTGAGCGTCGATCGTGTTCCAGCGCCATTCAAGCTGTGCCCAGCGACCACGGAAGATCAGGTTGAGCATATCCTGATCAAAATAGAGGCGAGACAGTACGCCGCTCGAGGCTAGCGCGGCGATCTCCGCAGGAAAGTCAATTCTGCGCCAAGCATCCAGGTCAATCAGCAGAACCCCAGAATTAAAGTAAGGCTCAGCCCCGTCAAAGATATCAGCGTTTTGGCGCATGTCAGCACGCAAAGGAATGAAAGGAGACAAAGCCTCCTTCACGGCGCCTAAGTCAGCGCCGGCCAGATCCGTCTCATACAACTTCTCGATCGGCCAGCGGACGAGAACGTCAGTATCAAGATATATGACCCGGCTGATATCCGCTGGCAGCAGCTTTGTCAGCGCGAGACGCGCATAAACGATGGCAGGCCATCGCGCACTGGTGGGCAAGTTCTGAACCAGAGCCAGAAAATCTGGTTGGCTCTCCAGTGGATAGAAGTTGAGCTTGGCGCCATATTCAGAGGTGATCTTTTCCAAGTCCGCACGGTGCTCATCGCTGAGTGGGAAATGGAGCAGATGAAAAACCAAATCTTTCCGTCGCTGCGTCGAGATACAGATTGACCGCATCGTCGCATAGGCCGGCGCCCAAAAATTATCGTCGAATGAAAGGCCAATATGAATCACGTCAGTCATGGGCGATTGATGTCCGGTTCGAGGCGCTCAACACAAACAGCACTGCCGCAGTCATGACCAAAAAGATCTTGGGGATCTCAACCATGAAAAGCACGTCGGTCATACCACATAGAAAAATGCCGCTAGAAGCCGTCACAGCAACGAATACAAGGCGTTCATCACGACCAGAGCGCCAGCGCACGGCCAACAACGGAGCCGCAAGGGCAAGGAAATATGCAAGTGCACCCGCAAGGCCCGCAGATACTGTTAAGCTCAGGAAGTCGTTATGGATGTAACCCCATTTCTCCAATTCATACCGCTGTTGAGCATACTCGGACATGTACTCGAGCGTTACGGAAATCTGTTCATGCCAACCGTGCCCAATCCAGGGTGAATCAGCGATAGCAATCAGCGCCGCGCGGTACATTTCAACCCGGGCATAAGAGGAAGAATCTAGGCCTTCGTCTCCAGTCAGCGTCTTCCCCACGGCGTCGAACACCTGAAATGCCCTGTCGAAACCCAGCAGGCTTGCCAAATAGAAGGCCGCAACCATGCACAAGGGCACGCAAGCCAATACGACCAGTTTTTTCCAGGTTTCGATCGACCACGCGCGCCACAAGAACACGCCGCATACCCCAGAGAGGCAAATGCCCACCAATACGGCAGACCGTGTCTCGGCGATCAGCACCGCAATAATTGCGAAGACCGGGCCGCTCAGAGCAAGCCAGCGCCAACGCGAGGCTGTGTCAAACAGCACCACCAACCCCAAGAAGCCACAAATCATTGCAAGGTCCGCAAAATGAATCGGGCTCAACTCTATGGCCGTGCCGCGATAAACTCCCTGGGATTGACGGAACAAGGCCCAGCCAGCCGCAACTACCGAGCCTGACCAAAATATCCATCCGAGATGGATCACCGTAAAACGCTTTTTCGCCAGTGGCAGCGCGGCCACTGCAAAGACAGGTGCGAGTGCGAAAAGTGCAAAGTCACCAATAAAGTTCGTACTCCCGTGGGCGGACTGCAGACTGAAAGCCAGCGTTACGAGGAAAAACGCACTCACGAATGCCAAAACCCAAGGCGCAAGCATAACTTGCTTCCACTGCGCCCCGAACGCGGTGGGAATGAACGCAAGGACAACGAAGATCGCACCTATGTAGGCAGCGTAGTTTCCAACAATCGCCCAAGCTACAAAAATGCTGAGGCAAGCAAGGACTGCCATGACAGTGGCAACGCGTGCCGTGAGACTATGAAAAGACAAACCCTGCTCCAACAATGCCCGGACGCGCGCAAACTAGATGAGACGGGACTGCGTGAAAACCGGTAAACTGGCGGCGTCCAATTTCTTACGCACACGCTACATTTCTTGAATGAAGCGTTCAGCAATGTAGTTGGATTTGCTGATCTCAGGCTTAGAAAATGGTACGCCCTAGGGGAATCGAACCCCTCTCTGCACCGTGAAAGGGTGCCGTCCTAACCGATAGACGAAGGGCGCATACCGTGATCCGAAGATCATCATAAGCCTTCGCTTCACGTGTTTCGTGAAGCACGATTGGTACGCCCTAGGGGAATCGAACCCCTCTCTGCACCGTGAAAGGGTGCCGTCCTAACCGATAGACGAAGGGCGCATCAGTTCGTTGACCCGCATATGCCCCATCCCTTCCGCTTTGAGCAAGTGCCTTTTTTCATTCTCAAAAAACTTTCCACACGTGTGTTGACATACAAGTCGCTTCTTGCAAATGATTTGCAACTGCAACCTATTCGTCTCATCCTAGGAACATTCATGCTTCGTCGAAGTTTTCTTGTCGCCACCCTGCTCGCCACTGCTGCCTTCACCATGCCTGCCATTGCCCAGGAGCGTATAAAGGCCGTCACGAGCTTCACCATTCTCGCGGATATGGCGCGCAATGTTGCGGGTGACGCCGCCGACGTCGTCTCGATCACCAAGCCCGGCGCGGAAATCCACAACTACCAGCCAACCCCCGGCGACCTCTTGGCAGCGCAGGACGCCGATGTCGTCTTGTGGAACGGCCTCAATCTCGAACAATGGTTCGAGCAATTCCTGGGCAATCTTCCTGATGTCCCAAGCTATGTGCTGACCGATGGCATCGCGCCTATCGGCATTGGCAAAGGCCCCTACGAAGGCAAGCCCAACCCCCATGCGTGGATGTCGCCGACCGACGCGCTCATTTATGTCGAAAACATTCGCAAGGCCTTCGCTGAGGTGGACCCTGCCAATGCGGAAATCTACGCCGCCAACGCACAAGCCTATAGCGCGCAGATCACAGCCACTGCCGAACCCATCCGCCAAGCCCTCGCTGGCGTGCCAGGAGACAAGCGCTGGCTCGTCAGCTCGGAAGGTGCGTTTTCTTATCTGACGCGCGACTTTGGTCTCAAAGAGCTTTATCTCTGGCCTATGAATTCCGATCAGCAAGGCTCGCCGCGTCAGGTGCGCGATGTGATCGATGCCGTCCGCGAAAATTCTATTCCGGTGATCTTCTCCGAATCGACCATTTCCTCGAGCCCTGCGGAACAAGTGGCGCGCGAGACCGGAATAGCCTATGGCGGCGTTCTCTATGTCGATTCACTCTCAGAACCTGATGGTCCAGTGCCGACCTATTTGGACCTTCTGCGCGTGACGACGACAACGATCGCACAAGGCTTGACGAAATGACCGACGCTGATGGGATTCTGGTCGACAATATCACCGTAGCCTATCGCAACGGCACAACGGCGCTCAAACAGGCCAGTTTCTCTAGCCCGCGCGGCTCCATCACCGCTTTGGTTGGCGTCAATGGCGCGGGCAAGTCGACCATTTTTAAGGCGATCATGGGCTTCGTGCCCGTGGTCTCCGGCCGCATTTCGATTTTGGGCATTGATGGCAAAAACGCCCAGCGCCAAAACAAGGTCGCCTATGTGCCTCAGTCCGAAGACGTTGACTGGAATTTCCCAGTGCTCGTTGAAGACGTGGTGATGATGGGCCGCTTTGGTCACATGAACATGCTGCGCATACCGCGCCCTGTGGACCGGGAAAAAGTCGCGTCCGCTTTGGCGCGCGTGGATATGACCGCCTATGCCAAGCGGCAGATCGGTGAACTTTCCGGCGGCCAAAAGAAGCGTGTGTTTCTGGCCCGCGCCCTCGCACAGGAAGGCGAAGTCATCCTCCTCGACGAACCCTTCACCGGCGTCGATGTCAAAACCGAGGATGCCATTATTGCCCTGCTGCGCGACCTTCGTGACGAGGGCAAGGTGATCCTTGTCTCCACCCATAATCTGGGCTCTGTGCCCGAGTTCTGCGACCGCACAGTATTGGTCAAAGGCACTGTCCTCGCCTATGGCCCCACGCCAGAAATTTTCACCCGCGAAAAGCTCGAAGTCGCTTTTGGCGGCGTCTTGCGCCATTTCGTTCTGTCTGGCGCAGGCCTTCATGACGATGATGATCCGCGCCACCTCTCGGTGCTGACGGACGACGAGCGCCCGCTCGTTCTCTACGGCGAGAAGGGCAATGAAACGCACCAGCAATCGAGCGACAAGCAATGATCGAAGTGCTGCTTGAGCCGTTTGGCTACAATTACATGGTCAATGCCATGTGGGTTTCCGCCCTCGTCGGCGGGGTCTGCGCCTTTCTCTCGGCCTATCTCATGCTCAAGGGCTGGTCGCTGATTGGCGACGCCCTTTCGCACTCCATCGTGCCCGGCGTTGCTGGCGCTTATATGCTGGGCCTGCCGTTCTCGCTCGGGGCTTTTCTCTCCGGAGGTCTGGCCGCTGGCGCCATGCTGTTTCTCACGCAGCGCACCAAGCTGCGCGAAGACGCGGTGATCGGGCTCATTTTTTCGAGCTTTTTCGGCTTGGGGCTGTTCATGGTTTCGGTCTCACCCACCGCGGTTGACGTACAGTCGATTGTGCTGGGCAATATCTTGGCCATCACCCCGAGCGACACGCTGCAGCTGGTCGTCATTTGCGCCATTACACTTCTGGTCATGGCCGTCATCTGGAAAGACCTCATGGTCACCTTCTTTGATGAAAACCATGCGCGATCCATCGGCATTCGCACCACGCTTTTGAAGCTGGTGTTCTTTGCGCTGCTGAGCGCTGCAACCGTTGCTGCCATGCAAACGGTTGGTGCGTTTCTCGTCATCGCCATGGTCGTCACGCCCGGCGCAACGGCCTATCTGCTTGCAGATCGCTTCCCTCGGTTGATCCTCATCGCCATTACACTCGGCGTGCTCACGAGCTTTTTGGGCGCGTATTTGAGTTATTTCCTCGATGGCGCCACGGGCGGCATCATTGTTGTGCTGCAAACGCTGGTCTTCCTCACAGCCTTTGTCTTCGCACCAAAGCATGGCTATCTCGCCGCGCGCCGCCGCATAGCCGAGGAGAACGCCTGATGGCTTGGTATGAATTAGCCCTGTGGCCGTTCCAACTGCCCTTCATGGTTCAAGCGATGGTCATCGCGGTTCTGGTGGCCATTCCAGCGGCACTGCTCTCGTGCTTTCTGGTGCTCAAGGGCTGGTCGCTCATGGGTGACGCGATCTCTCACGCTGTGCTTCCGGGCGTGGTTTTGGCCTATGTCGTGGGCCTACCCCTGGGTGTCGGCGCCTTTATCGCGGGCATGGTTTGCGCGCTTTCGGTTGGTTTTCTCAAGGAAAACAGCCGGATAAAGGAAGACACGGTCATGGGCGTGGTCTTTGCTGGCCTCTTTGGCCTCGGCATCGTTCTTTTCACCGCCATCGAGACCGATGTTCACCTGACCCATATTCTCTTCGGCAATATTTTGGGGACCAGCACCTTTGATCTCGTCCAGTCAGGGGTCATTGCTTTGGTCGTCGCCCTGATCATCGGCGCGAAATGGCGCGACTTGATGCTCTTCATCTTCGACCCTCAGCAGGCCGGTGCCATCGGTCTGCGGACGAGAGTGCTGCACTATGGCCTTCTGGCGCTGATTTCGCTGACGGTGGTGGGTGCGTTGCAGGCCGTTGGCATTGTGCTCGTCATTGCCCTGCTGATTGCCCCGGGCGCTATCGCGTTTATCATCACCAAGCGCTTCGGGACAATGCTGATCATCTCCGTGGTGGTGGGCACGGTGTGCAGCCTACTTGGCGTCTATATCAGCTTCTTTCTCGACAGCGCTCCAGCCCCGACAATCGTCTTGCTGATGAGCGTCGTGTTTATCGTCGCCATGATCGGATCACGCCGGGCCAGCGTTGCAGCTGTCTAAAATAAAAATGGCGGGCCAAGGCCCGCCATTTTCTTGTTCAGTTTGCGCGTCGCTTAGCGCGGAGCGCGCTTGGCCAGAATGCGCTGGAGTGTCCGGCGGTGCATGTTGAGGCGACGTGCGGTTTCCGACACATTGCGATCACACAGCTCATAAACGCGCTGGATATGTTCCCAACGGACGCGATCGGCCGACATTGGGTTTTCCGGTGGCTCTGGCTTTTCTTCGCCGGTCGCCAGCAGTGCGTTGATCACGTCGTCTGCGTCGGCGGGCTTAGACAAATAGTCCGTCGCGCCGAGCTTAACAGCGGTCACAGCCGTGGCGATATTGCCGTAGCCGGTCAGCACAACAGCCCGCGCATCGGCGCGCTTCTGATGCAGAGCCGAAACCACTTCCAGGCCATTGCCGTCTTCAAGGCGCATATCCACGACCGCATAGGCCGGCGCGCGCTCGTTGACGGCCGCAAGGCCCTCAGCAACCGAATTGGCAACACGTACTTCAAAACCACGGCGCGCCATGGCACGTTCGAGGCGGGTCAGAAAGGCGGCATCGTCATCCACAAGCAATAAGCTCGGGTCTCCTGCCAAAAGATCTTCTATCGTATCCATTGTTCTTCCTTAGGCGCTCGCAGCCTTTCCGTCAAAAAGCCGGAGCTACTAACGCGACGACTGGCCATTCCGCTGCCACACGATATGTACGCGCGCATGACCATGTAGTTCAGCATTATCGAACGTGAGGCGAGCCCCCGTTCGTTCCAGAAGCGTCTTCGCGATGAAAATACCCAGCCCAAGTCCGCCGGGTTTATGCGCATCGCTACCGGCGGGGTCGCGCGGTCTGGTGGTTAGATAAGGCTCTCCGAGCCGTGCGGCAAGTTCTGGAGCAAAACCGGGACCATCGTCAATAATGCTGACGCTAATTCTTTCGTCATCCCACTTGGTCTCGATCCGAACCGTTTGCTTGGCGAAGTCCGTAGCGTTTTCAATAAGGTTACCAAGGCCGTAGAGCAATCCGACACTGCGCGGGAACACTGGAATGTCGCCGGTAACATCCTCTGAGTAAAAGAGGATGACCTTGCCCCGGCTTTCATGCGGACGGGCCACTTCATCTAGGATTTCGAGCAGTGGCGCCTCTGCGAACATCTCAGCAGGTTCGGACCCAAGATTGCGCAACTTGGCCAAGATTGCCCGACAGCGCGCGGCCTGTTCAATGATCAGTTCGATATCTTCGGCCAGTTGCGTCTTGGGCTCGACGTCGGCACGCATCTCTTTGGCAGCCAAAACAATTGTTGAAAGCGGTGTCCCAAGCTCATGGGCCGCAGCCGCCGCCAAACCATCGAGCGCGGAAAGCTGCTCGCGACGGGACAAAGCCAGTTCCGTCGCCGCCAGCGCATCGCCAATTTGGCGCGCGTCATAAGCAACCCGATTGGTATAGGCGGTGATGAAAACCGCCCCGCAGACGATCGACACCCAAATCCCGATCACAAATATGCGATCAAAGACCAAATTCTCCCCCGGCATCCACGGCAGGGGCAGGTGAACGATCGAAATCACCGAAGCACAGGCCGAAACCATAAAGGCGATGAGAAAGGCCTGCTTGGCCGGGAGCGTCGTCGCTGCAACCGAAACCGGCGCGAGAAGAAGAATACAGAAGGGATTGGTTAGCCCCCCGGTGAGCGCCAGCAATCCCGCCAATTGGCAGACGTCAAAAGCCAGCAGCCAACCAGCGGCGCGGGCCGTCAACCGGCCCATGGAGCCGAAGCGCAGCACCATCAAGATGTTGAGGAGCGCCGAAAAAGCGATTAGCCCTAGGCAGCTCCACAAGGGCAATGGGAAGCCCAGCCCCCAATGCACAAACAGCACTGCCCCGGTCTGACCCGCCACAGCGAGCCAGCGCAACAGCACTAGGGTCTGCATCCGCAATGGGCGCCAAGGCTCTGGCGCTAATGGGGAAACACTCGTGAATTCGCTCATCTAATGTCCTCGTTCGCTTCCGCGCTTAGGGACGTGCCGTGGCGATTTCAAGAGTAAAATACCGGTAGGCACACGCTTGATCCTGTCCCAAAACAGAACCACCTCCTGTGCAGTGACACAGGAGAGTGCAACAACATGAGCACAGCAATTATCAAACCGCAATGGTCGCCCCTCACCATCACGTTGATGGTGCTGGGCTTTATCTTCTTCTTCCCCGCCGGCTTGGCCATGCTGGCCTATATTTTGTGGGGCGAAAACTTTGGCGGCTCTGCCGAAAAGGCACAGCGCTATGTGAACAAGGGAACAGACTTCGTGCGCAATATGACCAAGAAATCCTCGGGCCCAGTATTCACCGCTGGCGGCTCGGGCAACGCCGCATTTGACGACTACCGCGCAGAACAGCTCCGTCGCCTCGACGAAGAGCGCGCCCGTCTCGACGCCGAAGTTGGAGCGTTCCAGGAATATATGGCGAACCTGCATAAGGCGCGCGACCGTGAAGAGTTCGATCGCTTCATGTCTGAGCACCGCGGCTCCCGCCAAGGTTATAGCGACAACACCTAAGCCCCATCATCATCCCTCCCCACTAGCGCCCTTGGGGGCGCTTTTTCTTTGCCTTTTGCCCACTCTGTTTGGCTAAACTGGCGGCACCGACTCACCCCTCCTGAAAGTGCCCATGCTGTCGTTCCTGCGTGCTCGTGCCAACAAGCCTCCCAGCGAAACCAAGGTCGAGTTTGCAGGGCGGGTTGTCACTGTGAGCGTAAAAACCAGCGCGCGCGCCAAAAGCTTTCGCCTCTCGCTGCCGCCCGCCGGGCCGCTGCTGACCATTCCGGTTAAATCGCGCTGGGCGGACGCTGAAGCCTTTCTCCATCGCCACACCAATTGGCTGGCCGAACGCCTGCCCATTGGCGCTGGGCCACAAATCTTGGCGCCCGGGGTTGAGCTGCCGGTGCGTGGGCTCGCCTATCAGATCATCGCCTCGGGCCAAGTGCGCGGGCGGGTAGAAGTCCTCCCAGACCGGCGGATCAGCGTGCCCGGTGCGCCCGAACACCTGCCGCGCCGTCTCTATGATTGGCTCAAAGCCGAAGCCCTCCACGACCTCACGGCCCAAAGTGCCTTTCACGCCCAGCGGCTCGGGGTCAAAGTGGAAAGCGTCCGACTGCGCAGCCAAGCCAGCCGCTGGGGCTCGTGCTCCTCAACCGGCTCGATCAATTACAATTGGCGGCTGATCCTAGCGCCGCCCCACGTGCTCGATTATGTGGCCGCCCATGAGGTTGCCCATCTCGTTGAGATGAACCACTCGCCAGCCTTTTGGGCGACAGTGGAGCGCACCCTGCCCGATATGGAGCGCGGACGGGCGTGGCTAAAAACACACGGCCGCCAACTCATGTCATGGCAAGCTCCTTAAAAACCAGGTCTTTCCGCGTTCGGTCTTGTTTGCGCCTCATTGTCTCGGTTAGGAGCGAGCTATGAAACGCCTGCTCGTGCTCATCGCCATGCTGTTCACCTTCGCCAATATGGCGGGGAGTGTCTTGGCGCATTCGCACCGCTACGTGGTCGATGTCGTGCAGCCGCTCGTGGTTCTCAACCACGTCGATGAGGACAATCGCCCGGTCCCCGTCGTGGTCAAAATCCAGCCCTGTGGGCATATCGACCTTGGCAATGGCTTGGTTCTCTCCTGTGGTTCGCACCTCGCGATCGCGCCCGATGTCCCGCAATTGCCTAAGACCGAAGGCGAAGACCATCATGTTCTGATGGTTGATGAGACCGCCCCTGCAGGCACGCGTTTGAGTATTTTGCGGCCACCGCGGCACGGCTAGTTCGCCGTCACGCTTTCTTCCCGCACATACTCTCGGCCCCTTGGGCCCAAGGATTTCATATGACTATCGCTCTCGACGCGACGCTGTCGCGCCGCACCTTGCTGGCAGGCCTCGCCAGCACCAGCGCTTTGCTTTTGGCCGGCTGCGCCACCACCGCGCGCCCAAGCGCTCCCGTTGAGCCACTGCGCCCCATCGTGCCGCCAGACGTGGCGATGATGTACGGCCCATTGCCGCTCGAAGACTTCCCCATTCCGGCGGCCGATGTGTCCCTCATGGCCCCGCGCTTCTGGCGTCAGGAAGTCGAAAACATCACCGGTCAGCCACAGCATACTGTTGTCGTCGATACGGCCAATTTCGTTCTCTACTGGACCATGCCTAACGGCCGCGCCATGCGCTATGGCGTCGGCCTCGGCCGCGCTGGCTTCGAGTGGTCCGGCGAAGGTCACATTGCTTACAAGCGCAAATGGCCGGTGTGGACACCACCTGCCGAAATGATCCTGCGCCAGCCCGAGATCGAAAAGTACCGTCACGGTCAGCCGCCTGGCCTCGACAACGCTCTGGGTGCACGCGCGCTCTATATCCATCAGGGTCAGAAGGACACGCTCTACCGTATCCACGGCACAATGGACGTTCCCACCATTGGCAAGGCCGTATCGAGCGGTTGCGTGCGCTTGCTCTTCCACGATGTCATCGATCTGCATGATCGCGTCATTCCGGGCTCGAAGATCGTCGTGATCTAATCGGCCCATGCCACCAAACAAAAGGCCCCGGACACGTGTCCGGGGCCTTTTGCATGACGATGTGTGTGATCCTCAGTTGCCGAAGATCATGTCCATCAGCGTACGCTGGCTGTTCTCGTTCTGATAGACAGGCTGCTGTCCCAGATCGGCCGGTGGCGCAAATTGCTGACCACCATTGGGCACTTGCTGGATCACCTGATCACCCCAAATGGTTGTGGGCTGCTGTTGTTGGATCGGCTGGTTCTGTGACACTGGTGCACTTGGCACCCAAACCTGCTGCCCCGTCTGAGGGTCAACGATCAGCGTCATCGGCATCCCGGTTTCCGGATCGATCGGCGCCTGCCCAAACCCCTGATCAATCGGCGCTTGGCCGAACCCCTGATCAACACCCTGCTGGCCCATAGGCATGCCGGTGTTGGGGTCAATCTGGTTCGACAAAGGTAGGCCGGTGTTGGGATCAATCTGCATGCCTGATGCCGGATCCGTACCCACGCCCGGCTGCATCATGCCGCCGCCCGCTTGCGGGTTCGCCAAGGGCTGCAGACCTTCAATCGGCAGTCCGGTGTTCGGATCAACGCCAAAAATCTGCCCGGTGTTCGGGTCCTGCACGGTCTGAACCGGCTGGCCTGTACCACCATCGACATATTGAACCATCGGCATGCCGGTATTGGGGTCAATCGCGACCTGTCCGGTGTTTGGATCGATCATCTGCTGGGCCACCAATTGGCCGGCGTAGCTGCCACCGGGAATTGGATTTGGCGATTTGCCTTCCAGCGCTTTGGTCATGAAATCACGCCAGATGGTCGCCGGAACATTGCCGCCCGAAAGCTTGGTGCCCTTATTGTCGTCATTGCCCAACCACACGCCGGTGATCATGGCCGAGGTGTAGCCCACAAAGAGCGCGTCTCGGCTTTCCTGCGATGTGCCGGTCTTGCCGCCAACCTGCCAGCCACCAAGGTTCGCTCCACGACCGGTGCCCACTTCAACAGCGGTTTCCATCATGTCGTTCATATAGGCGAGCGTTGTTGGGTCGATCACACGGCCCGGACCAGCAGTGGAGGCTTCATAGAGCACCTTGCCTTCCATATCGGAAATCTTGGTGATCACGTTTGGAATAACGCCATTGCCGCCGTTAGCAAACGGCACATAGGCATTGGTCAACTCAAGCAGGTTCACTTCCTGCGTGCCAAGCGCGATCGACGGCACGGCCGTGAGATTGGACGAGATGCCCAAACGCATCGCCACTTCCACGACCTTTTCTGGGGTCACGTCAATCGCCAGACGCGCTGCAATCGTGTTGAGCGAGTAAGCCAGCCCCTGACGCAGCGTCACCGTGCCAGAATATTTGCCAGTCGCATTGCGTGGGCTCCAGCCATTGTAGTCAAACTGGGCATCCTCAGCCAAAGTCTCAGGCGTGTAGCCCTTTTCCATAGCCGCGAGGAACACGAATGGCTTAAAGGCCGAACCAGGTTGGCGCTTGGCCGTCACAGCACGGTTGTACTGGCTCTGCTGATAATCAACACCGCCCACCATGGCGCGAACCGAACCATCAATATCCATGGCCACCAAGGCGCCCTGCGTAAAGCCACGCTTTGGCCCTTCACTGGCAACAGCTTCCTTGACGATAAACTCGGCGTCACGCTGCAGCTTGTAGTCGATGGTGGTCTGCACAACCACGTCGCCAGAAATATCGCCAATATAGGCGGTCATCAGGCTTTCAACCCAGTCCGCAACATAGCTTTCTGCGCCAGCCACGACGGTGCGAACCTGCTGGTCAGGGTTGATCTGAGCCGCCGAGGCCTCAGCGGTCGAGATATAGCCCTCTTGCGCCATGGCATTGAGCACAAGGCGTTGACGGTTCTTGGCCGTTTCAGGGTTTGTCTTGGGATTATAGGCCGACGGCGCAGGTAGAATACCCACCAGCATCGCAGCCTGTCCGAGCGAGAGATTGCGCGCTGACACACCAAAATAGGTCTGTGCCGCCGCTTCGATCCCATAGGCACCAGCGCCGAAATAGACGCGGTTCATATAGAGTTCGAGAATTTCTTCCTTGGTAAAGCTCTGTTCAAGCCAGACCGCCAAAATGGCTTCTTGCACCTTACGACCAAGCGTTTGGTCTGGGGTCAGGAATAGGTTTTTTGCCACCTGCTGGGTCAGGGTCGATGCACCACGGGTCACACCGCGCGCTTGGATGGATTCCACCGCCACAGCCATCAGACCGATCGGATCGACACCAAAATGGCTCATAAAGCGACGGTCTTCCGAAGCGATAAACGCTGCCGGGACATAGCTTGGCAATTCGCGGAAGGTGATCGCTTCACCACCGGTCTGACCGCGGTTTGAAATCAGGCTGCCATCTGCCGCAAGAATACGAATATTGGGCGGACGCTCTGGGATCGCCCAAGTGTCGGACGACGGCAGCTGCGCGCCGTAATAAACGATGACGCCAATAACAGCCAAGCCGCCCCATAGGCAGGCCACAAAGCCCCACCACACAAGGCCGAGCAGGAAACCGCCTGAACGCTTCTTACGCTTTTTCTGACGCGCTGGCTGTGCTTTGCCGCGACGCGCGGGCTTTTCGCCTCTCGGAGGCTTGCCGCCACCCGAACCGCCACGACCGCCATTGCCCCCGCGCCCTGAGCCACCGCCGACGCGCGGCGGTTCGGCATCAACCGAGAAGCTCATGCTCTCGCCCATGCTGGCACCAGACAGGGACGGCTCTTGACGCTGCCCCTTAGGCGCGGTGCGGCTTTGAGCTTTACCCTGCGATTTGGCTGGGGCACCAACGCGGTCATCGGCCGAAATGCGGAAGTCCATCAAGCAGTCCTGTCCAGAAGTGGATTACGCAGCTTCTACCTCTTTCCCAAGCTGAGGGAAACCACGGCCGAGCGAATGGAGAAGATGAACGCACCCTTCCCCATTGCTTCGCAGCGCGATTGCGCCTTATCGCCCCAAAATGTGGCACTTTGTAGAGCGTTTAGCGGCTCACCGATCCGTGTAGAAACAAGGGAGTAGGCTTAACCCATGCGCGCAGGAGCCGACACTTGGGAACAATTTGGGGCCACCACCCTTCTCAGGAAAACCCCTGGAGGCTGATATGCCCTATCTCAACACCCGTGACGGCACCGCGCTCTATTACAAGGATTGGGGCACAGGACGCCCTGTGATCCTGCTTCATGGCTGGCCCCTCTCAGCCGACAGCTGGGACGATGGCGCTTTGGCGCTCGCTGAGGCGGGCTTCCGCGCCATCAGCTATGACCGCCGGGGATTTGGCCGATCCGAACAGCCTTGGGAAGGCTATGATTATGACACGCTGGCTGATGATCTCGCCGATGTCATTGCCCATACCGGGGCAGATGATGCGGCCCTGGTTGGTTTTTCCATGGGCGGGGGCGAAGTCGCCCGCTATATGTCCCGCCACGGTGGCGCTAAAATCAGCCACGCAGCGCTAGTCGCCTCCGTCGTGCCCTATATGCTCAAGACTGAGGACAATCCCAACGGCACGCAGCAATCGGTTTTCGACGACATGACAGCAGGCATGAAAGAGGACCGCGCCAAGTTCTTTGCCAGCTTCTTTCAGGACTTTTTCGGGATTGGCCTCTTCGGCAACGCCACCTCTGACGAAGAAGTTCACCACGCTTGGGCCGTTGCCATGCAGGCAGGGCTAAAACCAACTCTAGCCTGCGCGGCGGCGTTCGCCACGACCGATTTCCGGCCCGATCTTGCAGCCTTTAACGTTCCAACCCTCATTATTCACGGCACTAAGGACAAGACGGTGCCGATTGAAGCCTCCGCGCATGCCGCTGTCGACGGGATCAAGAACGCGACGCTGATTGAATATGATGGCCCGCACGGGCTCTTTGCGACCCACAAAACCGAGTTGGT
This sequence comes from Devosia sp. MC521, assembly GCF_014127105.1. Taxonomy (NCBI): domain Bacteria; kingdom Pseudomonadati; phylum Pseudomonadota; class Alphaproteobacteria; order Hyphomicrobiales; family Devosiaceae; genus Devosia; species Devosia sp. MC521. The sequence continues at coordinate 8,867 of NZ_CP059902.1, read as the reverse complement.
CGCAGACCTGATCCGCTTCCTCAAAACCTAGGCTTGTCACTGCCACAATTTGCGGCGAGAACAACCAAATGCGTCTTTGGCTTTTGGTTCTTTTCGCCGTGTTCTCCTGCGTTGTCCCAACGCAAGCAGACCCTATTGGCCGCGCGCTCGATGATGCGAAAGCCTATTTTCGCTCTGCTGCGCCCGCACTGAACGGCGCTGCCTTCGACATCGATCTGCGCGCCTATAGCGACGCCCTCGAGCACCGCCGCTTTGCCTCACCCTATTGGGGCAAAACCGTCGAGCTCATCATTTTCGATCAGCCCGACACCAGCGGCCTCTGCGGTAAGTTTGCGGCATTTGTCACCACCCCGCCCCGCGATGATACAATCACGCTAACCCTCTGCCCGCAGTTTTCGCGGCAAGGCTCAGATGGGCTACGCACCCTCACCATTTTACATGAACTCGTTCACGTCGTCGCCGGACCAGACGAATGCCGCGCTATGGCCTTCGCTGCGCAGGTAGAATTTTTGGCCTCAGGCTCTTTTTCGCGCGTAGATGCCTATTGGGAGGCCAATAAATGCCAGCACTCCGCCCATAAAATGCCATAGCGGGCCAATGCTGCAAAAAGGGCCCCACAAATATTCGGAGCCCCTTCATCTCGTCACGTCTTAGCGCCAGCCCAGCGCCGGAGCCACGTGCTTGAGAATGTTCTCGATCACGTGAGCATTATAGTCGACGCCCAGTTGGTTCGGCACCGTGATGAGCAGGGTGTCGGCTTCGGCAATCGCCTCATCCTGCCGCAGCTCTTCAATAATGCGCTCCGGCGCGCCGGTATAACCGCGCCCAAACACAGCGCGTTTTTCTGGCTCAATATAGCCGAACTGATCTTCCTCACGCTGACCTGCGCCAAAGTAGGCCCGGTCCTCGTCAGAGGTGATCGCAAAGATCGAACGGCTCACCGAAACACGCGGCTCCCGCTCATGTCCCGCTTCTTTCCAAGCAGCCCGATAAGCCCGAATTTGTTCGGCTTGCTGGACATGGAAGGGCTTGCCGCTCTCATCAAATTTGAGCGTCGAAGACTGCAAATTCATCCCGAGCTGCGCAGCCCAAATCGCCGTCGCATCGCTCGCTGCACCCCACCAAATCCGGTCACGAAGACCTTCAGAATGTGGCTCGAGACGCAGGAGGCCCGGCGGATTTGGGAACATCGGCCGTGGGTTAGGCTGCGCGAACCCGCGCCCCTTCAACACCTCCCAGAATACCTCTGCGTTTTGGCGCGCCATGTCCTGATCTGTTTTGCCCTCTTCCGGGTTGTAGCCGAAGTAGCGATAGCCATCGATCACCTGCTCCGGCGAGCCGCGGCTAATACCAAGCTGCAAACGGCCGCCCGAAATGAGATCTGCCGCGCCAGCGTCCTCCGCCATATAGAGCGGGTTCTCATAGCGCATATCGATAACGGCCGTGCCGATTTCGATCTTTTTGGTTTTCGCGCCAATAGCCGCCAAAAGAGGGAAAGGCGAAGCCAGTTGGCGGGCAAAATGGTGCACGCGGAAATACGCGCCATCAGCGCCAAGTTCTTCTGCGGCAACAGCTAAATCAATCGACTGCAGCAAAACATCCGAAGCGCTCCGCGCTTGGGAATTGGGTGCAGCACTCCAATGTCCAAAGGACAAAAAGCCAATCTTTTTCATGGCAAACCTTTCAGCGCTATGACGCAACATTGACAGCCAATCTAGGCGCTGTCGGCCCCCGAGATAACCCCCGCGCAGGGAACAGTGATGTTCGATTTCCTGAACAATTTCGGCTCGCCCAAAACAAAAAAGCGGCCCCCGAAGGAGCCGCTTTTATCGTCAAACTTATCCCCGGCCTTACACGTCCAGGTTAGAAACGTTCAGTGCGTTTTCCTGAATAAATTCACGGCGAGGTTCAACCAGGTCACCCATCAACTGAGTGAAAATCTGATCGGCCTCACCGGCTGTTTCATTGAGCTGAACGCGCAGCAGAGTACGAGCATTTGGATCGAGCGTCGTTTCCCATAGCTGCTCGGCGTTCATCTCGCCAAGACCTTTATAACGCTGCAGCGACAGGCCCTTACGGCCAAAGTCCGTGACAGCCTTAAACAGCGAACCGGGACCATAGACGGGAATGGTATCGCCCTTACGAGTCAGTGTCGGAACGCCGCCGTAGAGATCATCGAGACGCTCGGCCATCTGGCGCAGCTTGCGCGCATCGGCGGACTGAAGCAGCGCCCGGTCAATCGCATGGTTCTCGGTCACGCCGCGAACAGTGCGCGAGAAGACAAGGGCGTCCTCGTCATTGACCGCACCCGTCCAACCGCGCTCAAGCTCGTCCGAAATGCGATCCAGACGGTTTGATACGCGGGTCAGCGTCTCCTGCATCTTTGCAGGTTCTGTCAGCCCTTCCATATCCAAACCGCCAACAATTGCGGCCTGCTCAACCAGACTACGGTTGTAGCGCAGGTTGAGATTGTTGATGGCGTGGGTGATGTCACGGGCCTGCTGCAGAATGGAAAGCAGGTCAGCGCCAGCATGGCTTGAGCCGTTGCGGGTGTTAAAGACAGCGTCTTCAATACCATTTTCAAGCAGGTAATCTTCAAGCGCGCGTTCGTTCTTGAGGTAAAGCTCGGAACGGCCACGGGTTGCCTTATAGAGCGGCGGCTGCGCGATATAGATATGACCACGTTCCAGCAGAGCTGGGGTCTGGCGGTAGAAGAAGGTCAACAACAGGGTGCGAATATGCGCGCCGTCGACGTCCGCGTCGGTCATGATGATGATCTTGTGATAGCGCAGCTTATCAGGATCAAACTCTTCGCGACCAATACCGGTGCCCAGCGCCGTGATCAGCGTGCCGACCTGATCAGACGAGATCATACGGTCAAAGCGTGCGCGTTCGACGTTGAGGATTTTACCACGCAGGGGAAGCACAGCCTGATTGGAGCGATCACGCCCCTGCTTGGCGGAACCACCCGCGGAGTCACCTTCCACGATGAAGATTTCAGACTTTGTCGGGTCGCGCTCCTGGCAGTCTGCAAGCTTGCCGGGGAGCGAGGAAATTTCGAGCGCGCCCTTACGACGGGTCAACTCGCGTGCCTTGCGCGCCGCTTCACGCGCCGACGCCGCTTCCACCACCTTCATGACGATGGCTTTGGCTTCCGCCGGGTGCTCTTCAAACCATTGGCCGAGCTTCTCGTTGACAATGTTTTCAACGACCGGGCGAACTTCGGAAGAAACCAGCTTGTCCTTGGTCTGGGACGAGAACTTGGGATCTGGCACTTTCACCGAAAGAACGCAGGTCAAGCCTTCACGGGTGTCATCACCAGTGAGATTGACCTTTTCCTTCTTGGTGATGCCAGAGCTTTCGGCATAGCCCGTCACCTGACGGGTCAGCGCACCGCGCAGACCTGCAAGGTGGGTGCCGCCATCGCGCTGGGGGATGTTATTGGTGAAACACAGCACGTTTTCGTGGTAGCTGTCGTTCCACTGCAGCGCCACTTCCACTGTGATCCCGTCTTTTTCCGAGATCATGTAGATGGGCTTGTCGATGCCGGGCGTCTTACCCTTATCGAGATAGGACACGAAGGCCTCAAGACCACCTTCGTAGAAAAGCTCGGTGGTGATCGGCTCGGACGGACGATTGTCCGCCAAATTGATGCGAACGCCAGAATTCAAGAACGCGAGCTCGCGCAGGCGATGCTCCAGCGTCTTGTAATCAAACTCCACCATGGTGAAGGTGTCGGTGCTTGGCAAGAAGGTGACTTCAGTGCCCGAGCGACCTTCATATTCGCCCACGACCGCCAACGGCTCGTTCGCGTCGCCATGGGTGAAGCTCATCTCGTGGATCTGACCATCGCGACGAATGCGCAGCTTCAGGAACACTGACAGCGCGTTCACCACCGACACGCCCACGCCGTGCAAGCCACCGGAAACCTTGTAGGAGTTCTGGTCGAACTTACCGCCAGCGTGCAGCTGGGTCATGATCACTTCGGCAGCCGAAACGCCTTCTTCCTTGTGGATGCCCACAGGAATACCACGACCATTGTCGGTCACGGTGCAAGAACCGTCTGCGTTCAGCGTTACCGTCACAAGATCGGCGTGCCCGGCCAGAGCTTCGTCGATGGCGTTATCAACCACCTCATAGACCATGTGGTGCAGGCCTGAACCGTCGTCCGTGTCCCCGATGTACATGCCGGGGCGTTTACGCACCGCGTCGAGGCCTTTCAGCACGCGAATGCTGTCGGCACCATACTCATTCGGGGTCGGGTTTTCGCTATCGCTCATGAGGTCCGAATCGCTCGATTTCAGATATCTTTAGTACTAGCCCAAAGGGGCGCAAACCCCAAGGAAATTGGCACTTTGACGGTGTTTGACCGGGGATTGAGCCCGTTATTGCCGCACCCTCTCGCAGCTTAGTGCGAATGAAGGCTCAAGCGCCCATCACGCACGGTAATTCTTTGTGCCCGATCTTCGAGCGCCTCGAAGAGAATAGGGTCTGTACCCGTCAAAAAACACTGCGTTTCGAGCCCATCAAGGGCTGCAAAAAGGGCCCGGCGGCGATCTGGGTCGAGATGAGCGGCAATTTCGTCAAGAAGCAGGAAAGGGACAATCCCGGTGCGCAGTCGCACCAAACGGGCGTGAGCCAAAATAAGCCCGATCAGGAGCGCCTTTTGCTCTCCAGTAGACCCTAAGGCGGCAGGCATCGCCTTTTGGCTGTGGACGACTTCGAGATCCACCCTATGCGGTCCTGATGTGGTGCGTCCTGCAGCACGATCTAGACCCCGCAAATCATGCCAGCGTTGCGCCAGAAGACTTTCAAGGTCAGCAGACGTCTCAGGCACAGCCACATCGTCAAACAAGGGCGTCAGCGACAACTGGGCTGCGGGGAAACTACCCTCTTCAACACTTTCGACGATCAGCGCCTGAAGATGCTGTAGGCTGTCAGTTCGGTTGAGATAGACCGATGCGCCGAACTGAGCCATCTGCGCCTCGACCGCCGAAAGCCAACGCGCGTCCCCGCCCTCTTCAAGCAGCTTATTGCGCTGCCGCATGGCTTTTTCAAAGTCAGTTACTGCGGAGGAGTGTGAAGGGATGAGTGTCGTGACCAGGCGATCGAGAAACCGCCGCCGTTCGCCTGCGGGCCCCGAGAAAAGCCCATCCATGGCCGGGGTGAGCCAGAGCACGCGCATATAGTCACTCATGGCCTCAATGGAGCGCGCATTGGCCCCATTGATCCGCACGCGACGACCGCCGTCGGCCAAGGCGCCGGTGCCAATATCTGTGGGACCCAGCTCGGTCTCAATCGTCGCGGCGACGGCCCACGGTAGATCTGAGCCGTAACCCTGGAGCGTGTCAAAGCTGGCCCCGCGCAATCCGCGACCGGGCGATAAAACAGACACCGCTTCCAACAGATTGGTTTTACCCGAACCGTTTGCGCCTGTGAGCACAACATGGCGCTCATCAATGTCGAGCGCGGCGCTCGCATAATTCCGGAAGGCGGTAAGGCGAATACGAGAAAGATGGCGGATCAAATTCTAGCCCCTTTCCCACTAGGCCTTTGAATCGGAAGACCTCCCCCGACGGGAGAGGTCCTGTTAGTCAAGAGATGGCTCTAACGCAGAAGCCTCTTAGACGCGCATCGGCATGAGGACATAAAGCGCATTGGCTTCGCCCTCTTCCTTCACCAGCGTTGGCGAGTTCGCATCGTTAAACAGGAACTCGGCGCTTTCAGAGCGGATCTGGGTGATGATGTCGAGAAGGTAACGGGCATTGAAGCCGATCTCAAAACCTTCGACGTCGAACTCAACCGCCACTTCTTCGCTTGCCGTCCCGTGATCCGGATTGGTCACAGTGAGTTCGAGAAGGCCATTAGAGGCCTGAAGCTTTACAGCCTTACCGCCGCGATCCGAAGCGATGGTCGACACACGGTCAACTGCAGTCGCAAAGCCCGCCTTATCAACGATCATCAGCTTGTCGTTGTTTTTTGGCGTGACGCGATCGTAGTCCGGGAAGGTGCCTTCGATGAGCTTGGAGAGCAGCAGCACAGGACCGACCGTGAAGCGGATCTTGGTGTCCGACACTTCAACGTGGATGTCACCATCAACACCATCGAGAAGTTTTTGAACTTCGCCAACGGTCTTCTTCGGGACGATAATGCCGCTCATGCCTTCGGCGCCATTTGGCGCTGGGATTTCAGCACGGGCCATGCGGTGACCGTCCGTAGCAACAGCGCGGAAGAGGCTGCCGGTCGCCGAGTTTTCAATGGCATGGAAGTAGATGCCGTTGAGATAATAACGGGTTTCTTCGTTTGAGATCGCAAACTGTGTGCGTTCGATCAATTCACGCAGCGAGGACGCTGCGATGTCGAATTCATGCGCGAATGTGCCCGACTTGAGATCGGGGAAGCTGTCAGGCGAAAGGCACGCCAAGTTAAAGCGCGAACGACCAGAGGTCAGGACCATATTGTCCCCACCGTCGGTTTCGAGCTTCACTTCTGAACCATCGGCGAGCTTGCGCACGATTTCATATAGGGTGTGAGCCGGAACGGTGGTCGACCCTGGGGTCGAGACCATGGCAGGCACGCTTTCGGTGACCTCGATATCAAGGTCGGTCGCCCGCAACTCGATGTGATCTTCACTGGCCTTGAACAGCACGTTGGCCAGAATTGGGTAGGTATTACGGCGCTCGACCACCCGATGCACATGGCTCAGCGACTTGAGCAGGTGATTGCGTTCGAGGGTAACTTTCATATCCGGCTAATCCTGGCGGTACGCTGCTGCAAACACCGGCCGATGGCCGGGTCTGGGACGTTTACAGTTTCGCCGCAAATTGGCAAGACCACTCCTCTGCAAGCTGTGGATCAGGGCTTCATTTTCTCGCCATCCACAACCCGCACTTACGAAAAAAGGCGACCCTAAGGCCGCCTTTTGATTGCGTGTCAGACGAGGAGGCTTATTCCTCAAGCATGCGCTTCAAGAGCTCGATTTCCTGACCCAATTCCACATCGTCCTTGATCATCTGCTCGACCTTACGAACCGAGTGAAGAACGGTGGTGTGATCACGACCGCCAAAGCGACGGCCAATTTCTGGCAGCGAACGCTGGGTGAGCGCCTTGGCCAAGAACATGGCGATCTGGCGCGGACGCACAACGTCACGCGAACGACGGGCTGACAAAAGCTCGTTACGTGGCACCTTGTAGTGGCGCGAGACGATCTTGAGAATGTCTTCGATACGGACGCGCTTGGCATCGCGAGCACGAATGAGATCGGCGAGGGTCTTTTCGGCCAGCGGTACGGTGATCAACTCACCGGTCAGCTGATTTGCAGCCACGAGACGGTTCACGGCGCCATCGAGGTCACGACCATGGCTATTCACAGCGCGTGCGATGTAGTCGATGACCGCCGTTGGGAACTGCATGCCAAAGCGCGAATTGACCTGATCAGCACGACGCTGAACGATGGCGCGGCGCAGCTCGACATCAAAATTCTGGATTGGAACGACCAAGCCGCCCGACAGACGCGACTTAACGCGATCATCAAGCATTTCGAGATCGCGCGGCGGGCTGTCGGCCGCCACAACAACCTGCTTGGCGCCGGTGAGCAGAGTGCCCAACGTGTGACCGAACTCGGTCGCCGACTTGCCCTGCAGGAACTGCATGTCATCGATCAGCAACAGATCAACACGGCGCAACCATTCCTTAAAGCCGAGCGCGGACTGGCGCTGAACGGCAGTAATGAAGTGGTACATGAAGTGGTCTGCGGTCAGATAGACGATGTTCTTGGACGGATCGGCTTCTGAAACAGCATGCGCAATTGCATTGAGAAGGTGCGATTTACCCAGACCGACCGAGGAATGAATAAAGACCGGATTGAAGGTTACGGTATTGTTGATCGCAGCGTTGGCAATCTGCTTGGCCACACCGAAGGCCATGTCATTGGCTTCGCCTGAGACAAACGTCTCGAAGGTCATGCGCGGATCGATCGCGCTCCCCGAAAGGGCGTCACCATTCTTTGCTGTGCTCTGCGGCACAAGACGCGGCTGGGCAGCAGCGGATGCCGAAGGCGATGCGGCAGCGCTTGAGCTGTGGGCGATTTCCAGCACTGGCGCTTCTGGAGCAGGCGCTTCAACGACCGGCATGATGCGCTTGACCTGACCGTTGACGCGCATGGTCACCTGGATGCGGGCAACATCAGGCAGATCATTGCGGAAAGCCTCAACGATACGATCGGAATAATTGGACTGAACCCACGAGCACAAGAAACGCGTTGGCGCGCTCAAGTGGACCAGATCTTCGACGATTTCTTCAAGTTCGAGACGCGCAAACCAGGAGGTAAAGACGTCTTCACCGACAGATGCCTTCAGACGGGCACGCACACGAACCCAAAGTTCGCGCTGATTTTCGGAAGAGTCTTGGGTGCCCGACATAACAGAATCGCCGCCTTTGTTCAAAATAGTAGAGGAGGGGTCGCTAGCTAAAGCCAAGTCATCCCTGCCCGCGGTCGCCTGTCGCATCATTGGTCGTGACCCCATGGTTGTTCTGCCGGATCCGCAAAGCCCGGCAGTAGTGTTCAAATTCGCATCGCGCCAGCTTTCCGCCAGAAGCAACGCTTCGCCGTTGCGCCCGAATTCGGGCACAAATAAAATCCCCGGCCGACAGAAGTCGCCGTTATCCTATTGACCTTTTATTGATCCGGCCTACCCGGCCGAAGGTCTACGCTCTGCCAACCTCGAATGACCCGACGGCGTTACGCTACGCTGCCGCCAAAACAATCTAACTCTGGCATTCCTTCTGACGAGGCCGTCAAAAGTACCACCCCAAACCCTCACCCAAACTGGGCTTATCTTTGGGTCGGCTCCTGTACTCAGGCTCCG